>NZ_CP084541.1:3342500-3642500 GCF_020410765.1 Streptomyces marincola
AGGCTCAGGCCCTGGCCGTGCTGGATCAGGTCGTCCATCACCGCGCCCGAGTTGGGACTGATCATCGACAGCCCGAGAAGCCGGCCGACGGCGCTCGCGCTCGTGATGACGGAGTCCGCGCCGGACTGCTTCAGCAGCGGCACGTTCTCCTCCTCGCGCACCGAGGCGACGATGCGCACCGACGCGCTCAGCTGCTTGACCGTCAGCGCCACGAGCACGGCGGTGTCGTCGCGCTGGGTGGCGATGACGACCTGCCGGGCGCGGCCCACTCGGGCCCGGGTCAGCACACTGCTGCGGGTCGCGTCGCCGACGACGCCGGCATAGCCCTCGGCGTTGGCCTGTTCGACGACGGCGGCGTTCGGGTCGACGACGACGATGCGGTCCTGGCCGAGGCCGGCGCTCATCAGCGTTTCCGCCGCGGACCTGCCCTTGGTGCCGAAGCCGACGATGACGGTGTGGTCGCGCAAGGTCTTCCTCCAGTGAGCCAGCCGCCACTGGTCGCGGGTGCGCTCGGTCAGCACTTCGAGTGTGGTGCCGACCAGGATGATCAGGAACAGCACACGGAGCGGTGTGATCAGGAAGGTGGTGATGAGTCTGGCGCCGTCGGACGCCGGGACGACATCGCCGTAGCCCGTGGTCGACAGGGAGACGGTGACGTAGTAGAGCACGTCGATGAACCCGACGTGGCCGTCATGGTTGTCGGTGTAGCCGCCGCGATCGGCCCAGACCAGGACGACGGCCGTGAGCAGCACGACCAGGGCCATGCACAGCCGGCGGATGACCTGGACCAGCGGCCCCGCCACGCCGCGCGGCAGGTTGACGCCGAGCGCGTGACTGCTGTCGTCGTCGTCCTCGTCCCTGCGCCCCCCGGGGGTGGGCAGTCTCATGTCGCCGGCAGGTCGAGGAGGCGGGCCCGGTCCCCGGCCCGGGCGCCGCCCGGCGGGATCACCGCGAGCGCGGCGGCGGCGGCGATGCCGCGCAGCATCGCCGGGCCCGCGTAGGCGAGCGGCATGGCCACGCCCGGCTCGGGCAGCTCGACGGGGACGAGGCGGGTGTCCTCTGGGTGGCCGCGGACGTCGTCGGCCAGCCGCGCGTGCCGCTGCGGGGCGGACGGGCGGTCGGCGAGCGCGCGCAGCAGCGGTTCGGCCAGGGTCAGCAGGCCGGAGACGGCGGCGAGCGGGTTGCCGGGGAGGCCGACCAGCGGGGTGCCGCCCGGCAGTTCGGCGAGCAGCATGGGGTGTCCTGGGCGGACGGCGACGCCGCTCACGAGGAGGTGCGCGCCGAGGCGGGACAGGACGGCGCGCAGGTGGTCCATGGGGCCGGCGGCGGTCGACCCGGTGGTGACGATGACATCGGCGCGGCTGGTGCTCATCGCCTCGTGCAGGGCCTCGGCGTCGTCGCCGAGCCTGCGGGTCACCATCACCTGGGCGCCGAGCGCGGTCAGCCAGGGGCCGGTCATCGGGCCCAGGGCATCCCTGATGCGGCCGTCGTGCGGCAGCCCGCGGAACAGGAGTTCGTCGCCGAGGACGAGCACTTCGGCGCGCGGGCGCGGCCGGACGGCCAGTTGGTCGTAGCCGGCCGCGGCGGCGAGGCCGAGCGCGGCGGGCGTGAGAGTGGCGCGGGCCGGCAGCAGCTCCGTGCCGCTGCGGCACTCCTGGCCGCGCGGGCGGATGTCGGAGCCAGGCTGCGGGCTGGCGCCGTGCAGGCGGCCGTGCGCCACGTCCCCCCGCTCGGCTCGCAGCACCGCGGTGGCGCCCTCGGGCACGCGGGCGCCGGTGGCGATGGGCACCGCCTCGCCGTCGGTGAGCGGCGCGGTGCCGGGCGAGCCGGCCAGCAGGCCGGGCCCCTCCGCGGTCAGCCGCCAGGGCCCGGGGCCCGCGACCGCCCAGCCGTCCATGGCGGAGGTGTCGAACGCGGGGAGGTCGGTCAGGGCGGCCAGCGGCGCGGCGAGGGTGTGCCCGAGGGCGAGGTCGAGGGGCAGCCGGCGCGGCGGCAGCGGGCGCACCGCGCGGTAGGCCGTCGCCCTGGCGCTCTCCCAGGCGGGCCTGACCTGCCCGGCGGGCGCCTCGTCCTGGACGGCGGCCAGCGGGTCGGCGGGCGCGGGGGTGGGGGAAGCGGCCGTTCTCGGCCGCGCGACGCCGCGGCGTCCGGCGCCTCGGGCGGCGGCAGCGGCCGGGCCGTTGGCGAGGGCGAGCGCGTCGTCGAACTCGTCGGTCATCTCCCTGGCTCCTCCTGCTGCTCCTGCTGCCAGGTTCCGGCGAGCGCGGTGACCTTGCGTGCCGCCTCGACGGGCGACATCCCGTGCAGGGCCGCCGCGTACCCGATGAGGAACGTGGTCAGCGGGGCCGCCGGGCGGGCCACGCCGTGTGCGGCGTCCCTGGCGGCGTCGAGCAGCGCGGTGGTGTCCACATCGGGGTCGATGCCGAGTTCGGTCTTGACCGCGGCGATCCATTCGTCGAGCACGTTCCCATCGTCCCTGATCCTGGCGCGCGCCGTGGCGATGTCCGCCCAGGTGTCGCAGTCCAGATCGCCGGGCGAGGGCAGGCGGCCGAGAGTGAGGCCGGACAGCAGGAGCTTGAGCGGCAGCCCGGCGAGCGTTCCGAACTCGGATGCCAGCAGCGCCAGTTCACGGCGCAGCGGCTCGGCCCTGTAGACAGCGGTGAGGGGCTGGTCCTGGCCCTCGGCGTCGTGCAGCAACGCGCCGTCGGCACCCTCGGGCACGGCGAGCAGGCGGTGGACGGTTCCGGTGGTCAGGAACGGCAGGTCGGCGGCGAACACCGCGACCAGCGGGTGCCGCGTGTGCCGAAGTCCGGCGTGCAGGGCCGCGAGCGGCCCCCCGCCCGGCGGGTCCTCGCGCGCCCACACGACGGGTCGCGCGGTGGGGCGGCGCGGCCCGACGACGACGGTGGCGGCGGCGTCGGGGCAGGCGGCGAGCACGCGGTCGAGCAGGGAGCGGGCGCCGACCCGGACGGCCGGTTTGTCCGCCCCGCCGAGGCGGCGGGCCGCGCCGCCGGCGAGTACCACGGCATCGTAGGAAGCCATGCCGGAACGGTACTCGCCCCCCGTCAGACCTCGCGCAGCAGGAGCAGCGGCTCCTCGACGAGGGCGGCGGCCTCGCGCAGGCACCCGGCGGCGGTGCCGCCGTCGCAGACGCGGTGGTCGAAGGTGAGGGAGAGCTGCACGACGTGGCGCAGCGCGAGCCGGCCCCGGTGCTCCCAGGGTTTGCGCACGATGCGGCCGACGCCGAGCATGGCCGCCTCGGGGTGGTTGAGCAGCGGCGTGGAGCCGTCGACGCCGAGCGGGCCGTAGTTGTTGAGGGTGAAGGTCGATCCGCCGAGCGCGGCGGGTGGCAGCGTCCCGGCGCGGGCCTGCTCGGTGACGCGGGCGAGTTCGGCCGCGAGTGCGCCGGTGCCGAGCGTGTGGGCGTCGTGGACCACGGGCACGAGCAGCCCGCGGTCGGTCTGCACGGCGATGCCCAGGTGCACCGACGGGTGCCGTACGACGGCCGGTCCCTCGGGGTCGAAGGTGGCGTTCAGCCCGGGGTGGCGCGCGAGGGCGGCCACGCAGATGCGGGCGAGCAGCGCGAGCAGTGGAAGTTCCGTGCGCCGCTTGGCCGCGAGCAGCTCGGTGGCGTCGGCGTCCAGCCAGCAGGTCGCGGCCGGGACGCGCTGGGCGAGGGCGACGCGTTCCGCCATCGCCGCGTGCACGCCGCGCAGCGGGGTCCGCACGCCCGCGGCGGGCGCCCCGGCCGCCCCGGCGGGGTCGCCAGCGGCGGCCCGTTCCGCGCCCCCGCCCGCGGCCTGCTCCGCGGCTCGTTCCGCGGCCTTCGGGGAAGCCTTTTCCGCTGCCTGCTCTGCCGCATTCCCTGCTGCTTTTTCTGCCGCTTCCTCTGCTGCTTTTTCAAGGTCTCCCCGCACGATGAGCCCGCCGGGTCCCGAGCCGGTCACCCGCCGCAGGTCGATGCCCCGGTCGCGGGCCAGGCGGCGCAGCAGCGGCGAGGCGACGGCCACCGGCCGTTCGCGGCCCTCCCCGGCAAGCGGACCGCCCCCCGGCTCCTCGCGCGCGGGGGCGACCTGGTCCGCGGCGGTGGGGGAAGGAGCCGGGGGCCGGGGTCCGTAGCCGACCAGGACGGGGTCCCGGCCGGGCTCGGCGTCGGCGGCCACCCGGATCAGCGGGCTGCCGACGGGGACTTCCGCGCCGGTGGCGCCGAAGCGTTCGGTGACGGTGCCCGCGTACGGGCACGGGACCTCGACCTGGGCCTTGGCCGTCTCCACCTCGACGACGGGCTGGTCGATCTCCACGCGGTCGCCGACGTCCACGAGCCAGCGCGTGATCTCGGCCCCGGTCAGGCCCTCGCCCAGGTCGGGCAGCCGGAACTCGCGCACCGCCGCCCCCCGCCCGGCGGCGGCGTCGGCGGACTCGGCGGACTCGGCGGGTGTGTTCCGCGTGGTCGTCATACGAGGTCCCACTGGAGGCGGGCGACCGCGTCGAGGACGCGGGCCGCGTCGGGCAGGTGGTGGTGTTCGAGCAGCGGCGGCGGATACGGGATGTCGAGGCCGGTGACGCGCAGCACGGGCGCGCGCAGGTGGTGGAAGCAGCGTTCCGAGACCCGGGCGGCGATTTCGGCCCCGGGACCGGCGAACCCGGCGGCCTCGTGCACCACCACCGCTCGCCCGGTGCGGCGCACCTCGGCGCAGACCGTCTCGTCGTCGAACGGCACGAGGGTGCGCAGGTCGAGCACGCCCACGTCGAGGCCGCGCGCACGGGCCGCCTCCGCCGCCTCAAGGCACACCGGCAGGGCAGGTCCGTAGGTGATGAGGGTGGCGTCCGCGCCCGCGCGGCGGACCACGGCCCGTCCGAACGGCTCCACCGCGCCGCCGCCGGGGGCCAGTTCGCCCTTGGACCAGTAGAGGCGCTTGGGTTCGAGGAAGATCACCGGGTCGTCGGACGCGATGGCCTGCCGCAGCAGCCCGTAGGCGTCCGCGACGGTCGCCGGGGTCACGACGTGCAGGCCCGGCGTGGCCATGTAGTACGTCTCGGACGAGTCGCTGTGGTGCTCCACGCCCCCGATGCCGCCGCCGTAGGGAACGCGCACGGTCAGCGGCAGCGGCAGCGCGCCCCGGGTGCGGTTGCGCATCCGGGAGACGTGCGAGACCAGTTGCTCGAACGCCGGGTAGGCGAACGCGTCGAACTGCATCTCCACCACCGGCCGCAGCCCGTACATCGCCATCCCGGTCGCCGTGCCGAGGATGCCCGCCTCGGCGAGCGGTGTGTCGGTGCAGCGGTCCTCGCCGAACTCGGCGGTCAGCCCGTCGGTGACGCGGAACACCCCGCCGAGCGCGCCGATGTCCTCACCGAGCAGGTGCACGTCCGGGTCGTCGGCGAGCGCGTCGCGCAGCGCGCGGTTCAGGGCCCGCGCCATCGAGAAGGCGGCGGGCGCGGTCACGACCCGGCTCCCGCGCCCGCACGACCGTGCCCCGTCCCCGTGACGCCCGTTCCTGCGGCAGACGTCCCGGCGACGCCCGTTCCTGCGGCGAACGCGGCCGCCTGCTCGCGCAGGTGCGGCGTCGGCGCGGCGTAGACGTGGGCGAACAGGTCGCCGGGCGCGAGTTCCGGGTCCCTGCCCAGCGCCTCGCGCAGCGTGGCGGCGAGCCGTTCCGCGTCCGCGCGCGCCTCCGCCTCGGCCGCGTCGGTGAGCAACCCGTGCCGCCGCAGCTCCTGTTCGAGCCGGGCCAGCGGGTCGCGGGCGCGCCAGGCGGCGACTTCGGCCTCGTCGCGGTAGCGGGTCGCGTCGTCGGCGTTGGTGTGCGCGTCGATGCGGTAGGTCAGCGCCTCGACGAGCGTCGGGCCGCCACCGGAACGCGCCCGGCGCAGCGCCTCGGTCAGCACGTGGTGCACGGCGGGCGCGTCGTTGCCGTCCACGAGCCGGCCCGGCATTCCGTACCCCACGGCCTTGTGCGCGATGCTGGGGGCCGCGGTCTGCTTGGCCAGCGGGACGGAGATGGCCCAGCCGTTGTTCTGCACGAGGAAGACGACGGGGGCGCGCCAGACGGCGGCGAAGTTCAGCGCCTCGTGGAAGTCGCCCTCCGATGTGCCGCCGTCGCCGACGAGGCCGAGCACGGCGACGTCGTCGCCGCGCAGCCGAGCGGCGTGCGCCAGGCCGACGGCGTGCGGGAGTTGGGTGGCCAGCGGGGTGCACAGCGGCGCGACGCGGGCGGCGCGCGGGTCGTACCCGGTGTGCCAGTCGCCGCGCAGCAGGCCGAGCACGGCCACCGGGTCGAGCCCGCGGGTGACGGCGGCCAGCGTGTCGCGGTAGCTGGGGAACAGCCAGTCGCGCGGGCCGAGCGCGAGCCCCGCGGCCACCTGGCACGCCTCCTGCCCGGTCGACGACGGGTAGACGGCCAGCCTGCCCTGCCGGGTGAGCGCGGTGGCCTGCGTGTTGAACCGCCGGCCGCGCACCAGTGCGCGGTACAGCCGCGGCCACAGGCCGGGGTCTGGGGGCGTGGTGCCGAGCAGCCGGAACGGTTCCTCGTCCGGCGACGGTGTCGGCGGTTGTGCGACGGTCAGGTCGGAGACGGTCATGGCGGGCACCTCCTCGCGGCGCGCTACCCTCCCTACCGATTGTTCGGTTGAGAAGGCAGCTTGGCTACCGGCCGGGAGGCCCTGTGGACACCTGGCCCGGTATGACGTGGTATGGGGGCAGGACGTCCAGGGAGGGAGCCGGAAACGCATGCCTGACGACCAGTTGCCCAGCCACGACGCAGCGGCCGTGGACTCGGCGCCCCCCGCCCGTCCCCTCGACCCGATCGACGCGGCGATCCTGCGGCTGCTGCGCGCCGACGGGCGCGCGTCGGTGCGTTCGGTCGCCGAGCAGGTGCACATCTCGCGGGCGAACGCCTACGCGCGCATCAACCGCCTCATCGAGGACGGGGTGATACGCGGCTTCTCGGTCCGCGTCGACCACGAGCGGGCGGGCCAGGCGGCCTCCGCGTACATCACGTTGAAGATCGTGCAGGACAGCTGGCGTTCGGTGCGCGCCAAGCTCCAGGCCCTGCCGGGCGCCGCGCACATCGCCCTGGTCAGCGGCGACTTCGACGTGCTGCTGCTCGTCCACACGGCGGACAACCGGGCGTTGCGCGAGCTGGTGCTCACCCGCATCCAGGCGATGCCCGAGGTGCTGAGCACCCGGACGCTGCTGGTGTTCGAGGAACAGGACCTGCTGCCCGGCCGCCCGCCGGCCCACCGCTGAGGCCGCGGCCGGGCCGCGCCCGCGACGCGACCGCACCGCCGGAGGGCGAGTGCCGCGCGCCCACCGCGGGCGCGGCCGGTGCCGCGCGCTCACCACCGCGAGCGCTCAGTGGGCCACCGGGCAGCGGCCTTCGGCGAGCGCGCGGGCCTCGTCGTCGAGGTAGAAGTTCGGCCGCAGGTCCGCCTCGTCGTAGTACCGGTGGTACACGGGGGTCAGGCCGCCGGAGACGGGCGGCACGATCCACGACCAGTCGGCGGGCACCACGCGCCCCTGCGCCTCCTCGCGCGCGAGGTGGGTGAGGAAGCGGTGGGACTCGGTGTGGTGGTCGCTGATCTTCACGCCGGCGCGCTCGAACGAGTGCAGGACGGCGAGGTTGAGTTCGACCAGCGCGCGGTCGCGCCACAGGGTGGTCTCGCGCGAGGTGTCGAGCCCGAGCAGCCCGGCGACGACGGGCAGCAGGTTGTAGCGGTCGGGGTCGACCAGGTTCCGCGCCCCGATCTCGGTGCCCATGTACCAGCCGTTGAACGGGGCCAGGGGGTAGTCGATGCCGCCGATCGACAGCCGCATGTTGGAGATGGCGGGCAGCGCGTGCCAGCGCAGGCCGAGTGCGGCGAATCGCGGGTCCTCGGGGTGCTCGATGGGCACTTCGAGCACCAGGTCCCGTGGCACGTCGAACAGTTGCGGCTTGTCGCCGTGCGTCTGGACGACCAGCGGCAGCACGTCGAACCAGCCGCCCGGCGCCTGCCAGCCCATGCGCCGTACGACATCGGTGAACGCGGTGTGCGCCTGGTCGCCCACCGGGCTGCCGTCGGCCGCGCGGTAACCGGCGTAGCGGATGAGCTGCGCGTTCCACACCCGGGGCGCGGGTCGGTGCGGGGTGGCCGGGGCGAACACCGAGATCAGCGGGCGGATGCGGCCCTCGTTGGTGGCGAGACGCAGGTGGTCGAGGAGGTGTCCGTGTATCTCGGCGCCGGTCAGCGCGGCGCGCCGGTCGAGGACGCGCAGGCTTTTCCAGTACAGGCGGCCGATGCAGCGGCTCGCGTTGCGCCACGCGACCCGCGCGCCGAACTCAAGCTCGGCGGGCGTGTGCCGGTAGGTGCCCGTGTGGTCGAGGCTTTCGCGTATCTGGCGCAGCCGCGTGCCGAACGGCACCGGCTGCTCGGGCTGTTCTGTGTGGAACAGGCGGACGAAGTCCTCCGCCTCCTGCCAGTCGGGCACTCGCCAGGCCGGTGCGGCGGCGGGGCGGTGGGGCTGCGCGTGGGGATGCATGGACTTCCAGGGTCGGTGGACGGGCACGCGTGCGCCGCGGGGCACCCGCCGCGCACGTTCGGCCTGCTGAGTCGTCGGTCCTGCTCGATGGCCGGGCGGGCCCGGTGCTCCGGGCCCACCCGATTCGGTGCGTGTTCGGTGCGTATGGTGCCTGTGATGCCTGTGGTGCGTCATCCCCCGCGGGCGTCAGCGTAGTTGAGGCGCGCCCTCCGAAGCCATGCCGCCCGGATCGGCCTCGCCCGCACCCGCGCCGCCCGCACCCGCCTCGCCGGAGACCGCCCCGCCCGCGCCCGCGGCCCGGGGCGCCGCCCGCAGCCCCG
This sequence comes from Streptomyces marincola, assembly GCF_020410765.1. NCBI lineage: Bacteria > Bacillati > Actinomycetota > Actinomycetes > Kitasatosporales > Streptomycetaceae > Streptomyces > Streptomyces marincola. The sequence goes on from NZ_CP084541.1 coordinate 3,351,339, forward strand.
TGAACGCCACGGCCACGACCGCCTCGACGACCTCGGCCGCGACGCGCGGCCCGCCGCGCTGCGGCCGGTACCACTCGACGACCGAGTTGATCATCCCGAACAGCAACCGCGTCGCCAGCCGCGCGTCGGGTTCCGGCCGCAGGTCGCCGTCGGCCGCCGCCCGCCGCAGCAGCTCGGCCACCCGGTGGTCGAACTCGCGGCGGCGGCGCAGCGCCCTGCGCTCCGTCTCGGTGTTGCCGCGCACCCGCAGCAGCAGCGTGACGTAGGGCAGCCGCTCCATGAGGACCTCGGTGGTGCGGCGCACGACGTGTTCGAGCCGGTCGACGGGTCGGCCGGTCCGCGCGGCGGGCTCGTCGAGCACGGCGAACAGGCCGTCGAGCGCGTGGTCAACGGCGCGCCGCAGCAGGTCCTCCTTGCCCGGAACATGGTGGTAGATGGAGGACTTGGAGATGCCCGCGGCCCGGCTCAGATGCTCCATCGACGTGCCGTCGTAGCCGCGTTCGTTGAACACCGCGACGGCCACTTCGAGCAGCGACTGCGGCGTGTGGGTCTCGCGCCTGCCTGCCATGTCGCGTCGCTCCGTTCCCCGGGTCGTTCCCGCGCGTTCCCCGCGACGACCGCCGTCCCGGGCTCGGCGCGCACACCGCGCACGCCGTGGCGCGCACACCGCACGCGCCGCCGCACGGCCGCCGGCACGCGCCGCCGCGGTGCCAGGCCGCACTCTTGCACCGACCGTTCGTTCGGCAGCAGTATCGTGCCATGGCCCCTTCGCACCGCGCCACGCTGGACACCGCCGTCGAGACCATCCGCAGCCGGGCTCACTGGTCCCCGCACCCCGAGCACCCGCGCGCCTACCAGGACGACGGCTCGGCCGCGTTCCGGGCGCTGTGCGACACCACGTTCGACCTCGGCCAGCCGGGCACCGACGACTGGGTGGGCGGCGAGGTCTCACCCTATGGCTTCCCGCTCGGCGTCCGCTATCCGCACGCCGATCCGAACGTGCTGCTCCCCGCGATGCGGGCGGCGCTCCCCGCGTGGCGTTCGGCCGGGCCCGAGCGGCGCGCCCTGGTGTGCCTCGACATCCTGGCCCGGATCAACGCGCGCACCCCGGAGTTCGCGCAGGCGGTCATGCACACCACGGGGCAGGCGTACCCGATGGCGCTCCAGGCGGGCGGCCCGCACGCGCAGGACCGCGGGCTCGAAGCGGTGGCCTACGCGTTCGCCGAGCAGACGCGCACGCCGGAGCGCGCGGCGTGGACCAAGCCGCAGGGCAAGCGCGATCCGCTGGCGCTGGTCAAGGAGTTCGTGCCGGTGCCGCGCGGCATCGCGCTGGTCATCGGCTGCAACACCTTCCCCACGTGGAACGGGTTCCCCGGCCTGTTCGCCTCGCTCGCCACCGGCAACCCGGTCCTCGTCAAGCCGCACCCGCGGGCCGTGCTGCCGCTCGCGCTCGCCGTGCACGTCGCGCGCGAGACGCTGGCCGACGCCGGGTTCGACCCGAACCTGGTCGCGCTCGCGGCCGAACGCGACGGCGAGGGCATCGCCAGGACGCTCGCGCTGCGCGACGAGATCAGGATCATCGACTACACCGGCTCGACGGCGTTCGGGGACTGGCTGGAGGAGAACGCCCGCCAGGCGCAGGTGTTCACCGAGAAGGCCGGGGTCAACACGGTGGTCCTCGACTCCACCGACGACTACCGCGGCATGCTGGCGAACCTGGCGTTCTCCCTGTCCCTCTACAGCGGCCAGATGTGCACCACGCCGCAGAACGTGCTGATCCCGCGCGCCGGCATCGCCACCGACGCCGGGCCCAAGTCGTACGACGAGGTCGTCGCGGACCTCGCGGCGGCGGTGTCCGGGCTGCTCGCCGACGACGCGCGGGCCGCCGGGCTGCTCGGCGCCCTGGTGGGCCCGCAGGTGCTCGACCGGATGACCGGGGCGGAACGGGCCGGCCGGGTCGCGCTCGCCTCCCGCGCGGTGCGGCACCCCGAGCACCCGGACGCGACCGTGCGCACCCCGCTGATCGTGGCCGTCGACGCGGCGGACCCCGACGCCGAAGGCGCCTTCATGGCCGAGTGCTTCGGGCCGGTCTCCTTCGCCGTGGCCGTGGACTCCACGGACGCGGCCGTCGCGCTGCTGCGCCGCACGGTGCGCGAACGCGGCGCGCTCACCGTGCTCGGCCACACCACGTCGGAACGGGTCGCGCGCGAGCTGACGGACGCCTGCCTCGACGAGTGCGCGCAGCTGTCGCTCAACCTGACCGGCGGCGTCTACGTCAACCAGACCGCCGCGTTCTCCGACTTCCACGGTTCGGGCGGCAACCCGGCCGCCAACGCCGCGCTGGTCGACGGCGCCTTCATCACGCCCAGGTTCAGGACCGTGGAGATCCGCCGCCCGGCGTGAGCGGCCCGCCTCGGCGCGCCGGATCGCGTTCGTCCCGGGCGCGCGCCGGATCGCGTTCGTCCGGGGCACGCCGGCTCGCGTTCGTCCGGGGCGCGCGCCGGTCACCGCTCGGCCTGGTCGTTCCCTCTCCGCCCGCGCCCCGTCGGGACCCGCCCGGCGGGGCGCCACGCGCCCTCCCGCTCCGGCTCCGGCTCCTCCGTGGCCGCCGCCGCGGGCGCTTCCGCCTGCCGCAGCCGGCGCTCCACGCGATCGAGCCTGGCCCGCTGCGTGCGCAGCATGCCGGACGCCGCGCACGCGAGCACGGCGGCCAGGCCCCACATCACCGCCGCACCCCAGCCGCCGCCGAGCCCCTGCGCCACGGCGAGGGAGCCGTAGAGCACCGCGAGCACGGGCCACAGCCAACGCCGCCCGGACAGCTGGCGACGCTGCCGCTCCAGCAGGCGGCTCATGGCGTGCCGGGCGACCGGGTCGTCCGGCACGCGTTCCCTCCTGATGCGGCGGCCCACCACGCCCACGTACCGCTCCGACACACCGATGTCCGCCGCCACGCGACGGCGCGTGCGGCGCACGACGGCCATCACCACCGCCGTGATCAGCACCCACACGCCGGCGGCGATCAGCAGGGGCAACGGCTCGAACACGAACGCGCCGACCGCGATCAGCACCGCCCCTTCCGCGAGCAGCAGGGCCGTGGTCGTCCACAAACTGTCGATCCGGCGTCTCTCGCCCTCCCAGTCGATGTCGCCGCCGGGCGCCTCGCCCCGCTTCCGCATGGGTCTTCCTCCCGCTCCCTCTCCCTCGCCGTCTCCCCGCGCGCGTTCGCTCGAACGCCCGCCAGGACCTCTCCGGGTACCCGCCGCCGGGGGCGCCAACCGGCCGTGCACCGAAGCCCGTTGGCCCAGCGCGCCCACCGGCGCGCCACGGCTCCGGAGCCACGGCCACACCCGCCCGTCGTGACGTGCGCCACACCGGCTTGCATCTCACGTCGATGTCAGGTTTTAGCGTTCCGGTGGTGCCCGGGAGCCGGGCGCCTCCCCGCACGCCCCTCACGACGGAGTCCAGACATGACGACCCTCTTCGACAGCTTCCGGCTCGGCGAACTGGCCCTGCCCAACCGCGTGGTGATGGCACCGATGACGCGGGTCAGGGCCGCGGCCGGCGGCCTGGCCACCCCCTCGATGGCCGCGTACTACGCCCAGCGGGCGTCGGCCGGCCTGATCGTGAGCGAGGGGGTGCAGCCCAGCCTGATCGGGCAGTCCAACCCGGGGACGCCGGGCCTGCACACCGACGAGCAGACCGAGTCGTGGCGCCAGGTGACCGGCGCCGTGCACACCAACGGCGGCCGGATCTTCGCCCAGCTCATGCACGGCGGGCGGGTCTCCCACCCCGACACGACCGGGATGCGGCCCGTCGGTCCTTCGGCCGTCGCGGCCGTAGGGGACGTGTTCACCCCGGCCGGGCCCAAGCCCGCCCCGATGCCGCGCGCCCTGGAGACGGCTGAAGTCCCCGAGCACGCCGAGTCGTTCGGAGACGCCGCCCGCCGCGCCGTCGAGGCCGGCTTCGACGGCGTCGAACTGCACGGCGCCAACGGCTACCTGATCTCGCAGTTCCTGTCCTCGAACGCCAACCTGCGCACGGACCGCTACGGCGGCTCGGTGACCAACCGCATCCGCTTCGCCGTCGAGGCGACGACCGCGGCCGTCGAGGCCGTCGGCGCGGAGCGGACCGGCATCCGCCTCTCGCCCGGCGGGGCGTTCTGGGGCGTCGAGGAGACGGACACGCCCGCGCTCTACGCGGAGTTGCTCCGCGAGCTGGCCCGCCTCGGGGTGGCGTACATCCACCTCGAAGCCACCATGGGCGATGAGGTCCTGCTGCCCCTGCGCCGCGCGTGGCCCGGCACCCTCATCATGAACCCGGTGTTCCCCATGGGCCCGAAGCAGACCGACCGGGCCGCCGCCGACCGCTGGCTCGGCCTCGGCGCCGACCTCATCGGCTTCGGCCGCGCCTTCATCGCCAACCCCGACCTCGTCGAGCGCCTGCGCGCCGGGCTCCCGCTCGCCCCCGTCGACGAGGCGACGTACTACCAGGGCGGCGACGCGGGTTACCTGACCTACCCCGCGTACCAGTACACGGCCTGAGCGCGCCCGCGCCCCCGGCGGACCTCACCCGTACGGCCGACCAGCGCTTGAGCCCGTGGCTCGGACGTCCGCACGATGGACATCCCGCCGGGGGTTCCGTCAGAAAGGCTGACCTCATGGGTGAGGACATGGAGGGCCTGATCGAGCCGATGGCAGCCGCTCCGCGGCGGGACGCGGCAGCCCCCGCCCAGGGGTGGGCCGCCTTTTCCTTCCGCGCCCAGGGAATGTTCGTCGCGCACATGAACGTGCAGCAGGGACTGACCCGCTCCTCCTACGTCTTCGCGTCCCTCACCGAACTCGACGAGCAGGCCACCCCGCACCTCGGGGAGGCGGTCCTGACCGTCCACAACGTCGTGCCGACGGACTCCCACACCGTGATCCTGCGGGGCGAGGTCGCGTGGCCGACGCACTTGCACATCACGGCGTACGTCTTCTTCGTCAACTGAGGGCTGTCCAGCGATCGGCCTGTGGCCTCGGTGGGGCACCTGGTGTCTCAGGCGCCGCGGGGCCCCGGCGCGCCGTATCGGGCGAGCATGGTCAGCACCGCCTGGTCGACCGCGTTGGTGAGGGCGGAGTCGTCGGGCTCCCAGCGTGCGAGCAGCATCCGCGGCCAGAACACGTAGGTGGAGATCATCCCGAGGAATTGGGTCGCCGCCATCTCCGCATCGTCGAGCAGGGCCGTACCGGCGGCGTTCTCCGCCGCCAGGTAGCGGCGGACCGACTCGAAGTAGGGCATCTTGCCGAGCTTGAACTGGGTCTCGCCGAGCTCAGGGAAGCGCGGCACCTCGGCGATGACGATGCGGAAGAGGGCGGCCATGCCGGGCTGGGTGAGCAGCGCCACATAGCGGCGTCCGATGGTTTCGAGCCCCGCGCGGAGGTTCCCCGGCTCGGGGAGGGGCGCCTCCTCCTCGTCGACCTTCCAGTACTCGGTGACGATCGCCTCGAACAGGGCCGCCTTGGTGGCGAACTGCTTGAACAGAGTCGCCCTCGACACCCCGGCCGCCTCGGCGATGCGGGCCAGCGAGGTGCCGTCGTAGCCGGAGTCGAGGAACAGCTTCGTGGCCGCCTCGATGATGGACGTCCGCTTCTGCGCTGCCACACGCCGGTGGTACTCCGAAGGCTGTGCCGTCATGCCCTCCAGTATGCCTCTCGCTACGAGGTGAGTCACTTGACTCACCTCTAGCCCTGCCTCTACCTTGAGAGAGGGGGTGAGCCACTCGGCTCACCATCAAGGTGAGCTGGGAAGGAAGCAGCATGGAACGCTTTGCGGGCCGGACCGTCATCGTCACGGGCGGCAGCGGGGGCATGGGCAGCAGCCATGTGCGGGGCTACCACGCCGAGGGGGCGAACGTCGTCATCGCCGGCCGCGACGACGACGCCGGCCGCGATCTCGCTGCTCAGCTCGGTCAGCGGGCTCTGTCCGTCCACCTGGATGTCACCAGCGAGGACGACTGGGCCGCGGTGGTGCGAGACGTCGAGGGCCACTTCGGGCCGATCAGCATCCTGGTGAACAACGCGGGCATCCAGAACCCGGCGGCCCCCGTCGAGCACACCGAACTCCGCACCTGGGAGCGCGTTCTCAGCGTCAACGTCACCGGCCAGTTCCTCGGCATCAGGGCCGTGGCTCCGTCGATGCGCAGGGGCGGTGGCGGAACCATCGTCAACATCGCCTCGACCATGGCCCACATCGGCACGGCCTTCTACGCCCCGTACACCGCCAGCAAGTGGGCCGTGCGCGGGCTGACCAGGACGGCCGCTCTGGAGCTGGGGCGGGACAACATCCGGGTGAACTCCCTCCACCCCGGCGTCGTCTCCACCCCGCTGATCAACGAACCCACCGTCGCGGGCCGGCCGGCCATCGCCGACTTCTACTCGCCCGACCCCTTCGCCATCCCCCGCCTCGCCGAACCCTCCGAGATCACCCGCATGCTGCTGTTCATCACCTCGGAGGACGCGTCGTTCGCCACGGGCTCGGAATTCGTCCTGGACGGTGGCCTGCTGCTCGGCCCCGCGCTCCAGCCCGAAGCCGACATGGCGGCCTGAGCCGGCATCGCGGTACGGAGCATGCGGTCGCGGACGCTTGTGGACGACGCGACCGAACGTTTTGTGTCTCGTCGTCGTCCTCTCCCTGGCCCACCGGCCTACCGGCCGACCGCGGGCCGCCAGTACCGCCAGGTCGCGTCCAGCACGTCCGCGTTGCGCTGCTCCCACTCGGTGGCCGCCCGCAGCCGCTCCTGCGGGCAGTCCCACGGCCGCCCGTCGCTGAGCGGTCGCAGGTGCAGGCACGTTCCGTCACGTCCGGTGACTCGGCCCACCCGGCCGCTCCGGGTGTCGACCACGCACTCGCCGTCAGCCCAGGACACGCGTCCTCCTTGACGTCCTTCGGTCGTCGCGAACGTCCACTGTGCGCGCTGCGCGGGCCGGGACCGCGCGAACTTCCTCCGCCTTGCGCAACAAAGGACCCCGTTCGGGTGACGCGGAACCCACTCCATGGGCACGCGCGTTCCCCCGCTCCTGCCCGGGCTCGCGGGACTCAGTGGTCCGACGGGCACCGTTCGTGCGACGGCGACGGCGACGGCCGGTGTGGGGCCGCGCGGCTCAGCGGGGAGCGGCTCAGCGGGGAGCGGCGGCGAGCCAGTGGTAGAGGGTCATCGCCACGCTGGTGGCCAGGTTGTAGCTGGAGACGCCCTCGCGCATCGGCAGCGAGACGAGCGCGGTGGCCCGCGCCTTCAGCTCCGCGCTCAGCCCCGAGCGTTCCGAGCCGAACGCGAGCAGCGCGCCGGGCGGCAGGGCCGTCTCCCGCAGGTCCGTGCCCGCCGGGTCGAGCGCGTACAGCGGGCCGGGCGGCAACGCCTCCGGCCCGGCGACGCGGCCGACCGCCGTCGCCCAGTGCAGCCCGGCGGCGGCGCGCAGCACGGCGGGGTGCCACGGGTCGACGGTTCCCGTGGTGAGCACGCCAGCGGCGCCCGTGCCGGCGACGAGGCGCACGACGGCGCCGATGTTGCCGAGGTGGCGCGGGTTCTCCAGCACGACGACCGGCCGCGCGCCGGGCGCCGGCGTGCGCGGCGCGGGACGCGCGAGCGCGGCCACACCGGTGGGGTGCGGCCGGGGAACGAGCGCGGCCAGTTCGTCCGGCGCCACCGGCGTGAGCAGCGCGCCGAGCCGGTCCGCCAGGTCGGGCGCGAGGTCGTCGGCCAGGGCAAGGGCGGCGTTCCTGTCGGCCGTCAGCGCCAGGGGCACGTCGGCGCCGAAGCGCACCGCGTGCTTCAGCGCGTGGAAGCCGTCGAGCAGCACGGCGCCGCCCGCTGCCAGGTCGCGCCAGGCGGCGGTGGGCGTCACGGCTTCTCGGCCCAGGCCGGCTGCCGGTCGCCCGCCGCAGCCTGGCGCTGCCCGGGCGGCGCGGGGCGCGGCCCACGCAGGCCGCGCAGGCGCCGGCGCACGGGGTCGGTCGCGCGCTGCGCGCGACCGCCGAGCCACAGCAGGAAGACGGTCGGCAGGAAGACGATGTCCATGGCGATCATGGCCAGGGAGAAGAACGGCAGTCCGAGCAGCACGGCGATGCCGATGTGCTCGGCGATCATCACCACGAGCAGCACGTTCTTCGCGCGCCGGTTGAGCAGCGCGAACGGGAACGCCACCTGCGTGATCACGGTCCCGTAGGTGAGGGCCGTGATGATGAGGCCGCTGCCGGCCAGCAGGTCGTTGACGGCAGGCCAGACGTTGAAGTGGTCGAGCTGCATCGGGTAGTAGACGGCGGTGCCGTCCTGCCAGCGCGAGCCCTGGATCTTGTACCAGCCGGCGGTGGCGTAGATGATGCAGACCTCCGCCATGATCACCAGCAGCGTCGCGTTGTGGACGAGGTTGGCGACGATGTCGGAGACGATGCGCGGCTCACCTGGCGCGTTCCGCCGCACGAGCCACCAGAAGCCGTGCACGAGCCACATGCCGCCGAAGAACAGGCTCCACACGAGGCTGTCGAGCTTCCCGCCGAGCATGGCGGCGAGCAGCAGCGCCCCGAGCACGGCCCACAGCGCGATGCCCACCGGGTCGTTCGTCTCCGGGCGCCCGGGCGCCCAGCGCGCACGCCGGCGCGCGTCGAGGGACCACACCTGCGCGCAGCGGGTGAGGACCAGGTACATCACCATCAGCCGGATGACGTTGTCCCCGCCGTCGCCCATGAACACGCTGCGGTTCTGGAGCGAGAGCACGCCGATCATGAGCAGCACGGAGGTGGCGCGGGTCCGCCAGCCGAGCAGCATCGCGACCGCGGCGACCATGGTCAGGTGGTAGACCAGCTCGAACCACGGCACCGAGTCCCACCACAGCAGGACCGTGAACGCGCCGTTCCCGTCGACGAACCGGGTCGCCAGGTCGAAGCCCCAGGGGCTGTCGGGGCCGTACAGCTGGTGCCGGTTGGGCCACTCGTGCAGCAGGAAGAGCAGCACGGTCGTCGCGAAGCCGATCCGCACGATCGCCGTCTGGTACGGGCCGAGCGCCCGGCGCGTGACGTTGCCGATGCCGCGCGCGAGCGCCGCGTCGAACCGGCCGCCCAGGTCGCGGAACGGCGAGGGCGGCGATCCGCCCGCCCCCGTTCCGCCGCCCGTTCCACCGGCCCCCGTCCCGCCGCCGCCCAGCGCGCCACCGCCCGTTCCGCCGCCCGGGGACTTCGTCCGCTGCGCGGGAACGCTCATCGCCGCGCCTCCTCGGCCGTCCGGTCCGAGGCCAGCTCGCCCTGCGGCAGGTCCTCGGTCGTCACCACCCACCAGTCCAGTTCCTCGTGCACGGGCGCGGTGTCGAAGTCCTCGGGGCGCCAGGCGGGCGCGGGCACGCGCTGGACCGTCGAGCGCAACTGGACGCGTTCCACGGTGCCGAGGTCGACGCTGTCCTGGATGCGGAGCAGGGCGATGCGGTGCACGTACGCCTCCGACAGCTCCCCGCGCAGGCCGACCGGGTCGCCGTCGTCGTCGTGCGAGCCGGAGTAGAAGTCCCAGGCGCGGCGCAGCGTGTTCTGCGCGGTGTGGCTGGGCAGCAGCTGGTGCCGTATGCCGTCGATGTCCATGGCGGTCAGGTCGATCCAGTCGGTGACGCGGGTCGAGCCGTCCGCCTCGCGGACCTCGGCGCGCACGGACAGGCCCTCGTTGCGCTGGAGGGGGTTGGGCGCGAACAGCTTCCAGTTCTGCTCGAACTCCGGGTACATGTAGCCGCGCACGGTGTCGCCGTGCTCCTCGGAGACGGTGTTCGACGGGGCCACGAACAGGAACACCATCGCCAGGTGCCAGGTCATGAACGTGCCCACGCCGCCCACCGCGACGGCGATGACGAGGCGGGCGGGGAGGGAGAGGGCGGAGAGGCGCACGGACTCCGTCGGCGTCCCGCCTCCCGGTGCCGTGTCGGATGGCAGCATGCTCGGTCCGCTCCCCCACAAGAACTGCTCTCGCTGTGACCCGAGCACCGTACCTGCCCCCCGGGCACCTTGACACTCCGGTACCGCCCCCTCACCATCGAACCGAACGATCGGTCGGCACGGAGGGCTGAGCGGTGAACGCGCGAGCGGAGACGGAGCACGCCGGCGACGGCACTCGGGACCACACGGCGAACGACACGGCGGGCCACGCGGCGGCCTTCGAACGGACCATCGCGGCCGACGAACGGATCGAGCCCCGCGACTGGATGCCCGACGCCTACCGGGCCACGCTGGTCCGGCAGATCGCGCAGCACGCGCACTCCGAGATCATCGGCATGCAGCCGGAGGCCGACTGGATCACGCGCGCCCCCTCGTTGCGCCGCAAGGCCATCCTGATCGCGAAGGTGCAGGACGAGGCCGGCCACGGCCTGTACCTCTACGGCGCGGCCGAGACGCTGGGCACGAGCCGGGACGAACTGCTCGACAAGCTGCACGCGGGTCGGCACAAGTACTCGTCCATCTTCAACTACCCGACGCTGACCTGGGCCGACGTCGGCGCGATCGGCTGGCTCGTGGACGGCGCCGCGATCACCAATCAGGTGCCGCTGTGCCGTTGCTCCTACGGTCCCTACGCCCGCGCGATGGTGCGGATCTGCAAGGAGGAGTCGTTCCACCAGCGGCAGGGCTACGAGCTGCTGCACACGCTGGCGCACGGCACGAGCGCGCAGCGGGCCATGGCGCAGGACGCGGTGGACCGCTGGTGGTGGCCGTCGCTGATGATGTTCGGGCCGCCCGACGACGCCTCGCCGCGCACCGAGCAGTCGATGGCGTGGCGGATCAAGCGGCACACGAACGACGAGCTGCGGCAGCGTTTCGTCGACATCTGCGTGCCGCAGGCCGAGGCGCTCGGGCTCACCCTGCCCGACCCCGAGCTGCGGTGGAACGAGGAGCGCGGCCACTGGGACTTCGGGCCCGTCGACTGGGCGGAGTTCCGCGCGGTGCTGGCCGGTGAGGGGCCCTGCAACGAGGAGCGCGTCTCCCGGCGCCGCCGGGCGCACGCGGAGGGCGCGTGGGTGCGCGAGGCGGCGTCCGCCTACGCCGCCAAGCACCCGAGGGGCGGCGCCGCCCCGCACGTTCCCACGGCCCCGACCGTTGGCGCGGGCGCGTCGTGAGCCGGGCGGCGGAGGACGAGGCGGAGCCAGGGCCCGGCGCGGGGTGGCCGCTGTGGGAGGTGTTCGTGCGGCCCAGGCGGGGGCTGGCCCACACGCACGCGGGCAGCGTGCACGCGCCCGACGCGGAGCTCGCCCTGCGCAACGCCCGCGACCTGTTCACCCGCCGCGGCGAGGGCGTCTCGCTGTGGGTGGTCCCGGCCGCGGCCGTCACCGCCTCGTCGCCGGACGAGCGCGACCCGTTCTTCCGGCCCACCGCGGACAAGCCCTACCGGCATCCCACGTTCTACGAGGTTCCCGAGGGGGTGCGGCACCTGTGAGCGACGAAGCGACCGGGACCGCCGGAACGGCGGGTGGAACGGCGGGTGGAACGGCCGACGCAACGGCCACCGGACCGCGCGGGGCCGCCGGGACCGCCGGAACCGCGGGGGACGCGCCCCCCGGCACGCGGGAGACGGCGCTCGCCCTGGGCGACGACGCGCTGATCCTGTCCCACCGGCTGGCCGAGTGGGCGGGCTCGGCGCCGGTCCTGGAAGAGGAGGTCGCGCTCGCCAACCTCGCGCTCGACCTGCTCGGACAGGCGCGCGCGCTGCTCTCCCTCGCGGGCGACGAGGACGCGCTCGCGTTCCGCCGCGACGCGCGCGCCTTCCGCAACGTCCGGCTGGTCGAGCTGCCGAACGGCGACTTCGCCCACACGATGGTGCGGCAGTTGTTCTTCAGCGCCTGGCAACGGCCGCTGTTCGCGCGCCTCGCGGAGCGCCCGGGACCGTTCGCCGCCATCGCCGCCGCGGCGGGGCCCGAGATCGCCTACCACCTGGACCACGCCGTGACGTGGACGCTGCGGCTCGGGGACGGGACGGCCGAGAGCCACGCGCGGGCCGCGCGCGCGGTCGCCGCCCTGTGGCGGCACACCGGCGAGCTGTTCGAGCCGGTGCCGGGACTCGACTGGCTCGACCCGGCCGCGCTGCGGGCCGACTGGACCGCCCACGTCACCGGGACCCTGCGCGCCGCGACGCTGCCCGTGCCGGGCGAACCGCCGCCCCCCGGCGCCCCGTTCACCGGCGGCGGGCGGCGCGGCCTGCACACCGAGGCGTTCGGCAGGCTGCTCGCCGAGATGCAGCACCTGCACCGCAGCCACCCGGGGGCGGCGTGGTGACCGGCCTCGCCGCGCTGGCCGGCGCCGTGCCCGACCCCGAGCTGCCGATGGTGACGCTCTCCGACCTCGGCGTCCTGCGCGCGGTGCGGCGCGGCGAGCACACCGGCGAGGTCGTGGTCGAGCTGGCGCCGACGTGGCTCGGCTGCCCGGCCGTCGAGGCCATGGCCGCGGACGTCGAACGCGTGCTGCGCGCCCACGGCGAACGGCACGTCACCGTGCGCGTCGTCCGCGACCCGCCGTGGAGCAGCGACGACATCACGCCGGAGGGCCGGCGCAAGCTGGCCGCCGCCGGGATCGCGCCCCCGCGCCCCGGCGGCCCCGTGCTCGTCCAACTCTCCGCGCCCGCACGGCCGCCGGTCCTCTGCCCGCGCTGCGGCAGCGCCGACACCGCGCTGGTGAGCGCCTTCTCCGGAACGGTGTGCCGCGCGCTGCGGCACTGCGCCGCCTGCCGCGAGCCGTTCGACCACGTGAAGGAGCGGTGATGTTCCACCCGTTGACCGTCACGCGCGCCGAACCCGCGGCCGAGGACGCCGTGGCCCTCACGCTCGCGGTGCCGCCGCCGCTGCGCGCCGCGTTCCGGCACGTGCCCGGACAGCACCTGACGTTCCGGCACGGCGCGCTGCGGCGCACCTACTCCATCGCGAGCCCGGCCGGCGCCGGCCACGTGACCGTCGGCATCAGGCACCTCCCGGGCGGCGCGTTCTCCGGCGGCGCTGCGCGTGAACTCGCGCCGGGCGACACCGTGCACGTGCTCCCGCCGCGCGGCCGGTTCACGCTGCCGCCGCGCCCCGGGCACTTCGCCGCCGTCGCCGGCGGCAGCGGCATCACGCCCGTGCTCTCCATGGCGGCGACGCTGCTGGCCGCCGAGCCGTCGGCCCGCTTCACGCTGCTGCGCAGCGACCGCAGCGCGGCGAGCGCGATGTTCCTCGACGAGGTGGCCGACCTGAAGGACCGCCACCCCGGCCGGTTCCAGTCGTTGCACGCGCTCACGCGGGAGGAGCGCGGCGCCGGTCTCGCGCCCGGCCGCCTCGACGAGCACCGCCTGCGCGCCCTGCTGCCCGCGCTGCTGCGCTGCGCCGACGTGGCCGGCTGGTACCTGTGCGGACCGCCAGGGCTCATCGACGCGGCGCGCGGGGCGCTGCGCGCGCTGGGCGTGCCGCGCGAACGCGTGCGCACCGAGCTGTTCCACGCCGGCGCGACGCCGCCCGCGCCCGGGGGCGCGCCGAGGCCCGGCGGGGCCGCGGGCACGCTGACGGCGACGCTCGACGGCCGTCGCGCGAGCTGGCCGGTGGCGGCGGACGAGACGCTGCTGACCGCCGTGCTGCGCAACCGGCCCGACGCCCCCTGGGCCTGCCGCGGCGGCGTCTGCGGCACGTGCCGCGCGCGGCTCACCGAGGGCCGCGTCGACATGGCGCGCAACTTCGCGCTTGAGGAGTCCGAGGTGGCGGCCGGCTACGTACTCGCCTGCCAGTCGCGCCCGTTGACGGAACGCGTCGAGCTGGACTTCGACGCCTGACCGCCCCCGCACCCCCGGACCGCCCGCCGCGCGCCCCTCCCCCGGGTGACCGCGGGGTGACCGCGGCCCGCCTCCTCCGCGAGGATGGCACCGGAAGCAACGGAGGACCCGCGCGGGAACGGGCGAGCACGGGCGGGAACAGGCGAGGACGGTGGGAACATGAGCGGCAGGCCACTGCTGAACCGGCGGCTTGAGGGGCACGGGACGACGATCTTCGCCGAGATGTCCGCGCTCGCCGTCGAGACCGGCGCGATCAACCTCGGCCAGGGCTTCCCCGACACGGACGGGCCCGAGGAGATCCGCGAGGCCGCCGTGCGCGCGCTGCGGGACGGCCGCGGCAACCAGTACCCGCCGGGCCCTGGCGTTCCCGAGCTGAGGAACGCGATCGCCGCGCACCAACGGCATTTCTACGGCCTGAACTTCGATCCCGGCACCGAGGTCCTGGTCACGGCGGGCGCCACCGAGGCCATCGCCGCGGCCATGCTCGCCCTCCTCGAACCGGGCGACGAGGTGATCGCCTTCGAACCGTTCTACGACTCCTACGCCGCCTGCGTCGCGATGGCGGGCGCCCGGCGCGTGCCCCTGACGCTGCGCGCCCCGTCCTTCCGCCCCGACCTCGACGAACTGCGGGCCAGGATCACCCCGCGCACCCGCCTCCTGCTCCTCAACACCCCGCACAACCCGACCGGCATGGTCCTCACCGCCGAGGAGCGCGCCGCCATCGCCGCGCTCGCCGTCGAGCACGACCTGCTGGTGGTGACGGACGAGGTGTACGAGCACCTGGTGTTCGACGGCGAGCACGTTCCGCTGATCGCGCTGCCCGGCATGCGCGAGCGCACGGTGTCGATCTCGTCGGCCGGCAAGACCTTTTCGTTCACCGGCTGGAAGGTCGGCTGGGTCACGGCGCCGGCCGCCCTGGTCGCCGCCGTCCGCACGGCCAAGCAGTACCTCACCTACGTGAGCGCGGGGCCGTTCCAGTACGCCGTCGCCGAGGCGCTCGCCCTGCCGGACGCCTACTTCACCGGGATCAGGGAGGACCTGCGCGCCCGGCGCGACCTGCTGGCCGACGGGCTCGCGGACAGCGGTTTCGAGGTGTACCGGCCGCAGGGCACGTACTTCGTCACCACGGATGTCACGCCGCTCGGCGAACGGGACGGCTTCGCGTTCTGCCGCGCGCTGCCCGGCCGCTGCGGCGTCGTCGCCGTGCCCAACGCGGTCTTCTACGACACCCCGGGCACCGGCCGCGCCCAGGTCCGCTTCACCTTCTGCAAACGCGAGGAGGTCCTGCGCGAGGCGGTGACGCGCCTCAAGCGGTTGGCGCCCTGACGGAGCGCGAGGGAAGCGCGCCGCCGGGCGGTGGCGCCCCGCCCGGCCCGCGGCCCCGGCTCAGGTCACTCCGTGTCCTTCGGATGCCTCGGGGAGGCGTACACGAGGATCACCGTGCCCGTCTCCGCGCTGACCAGGTAGCGCACTCGACCACCGCTGGTGACCTCGTACTCCCACTGCTCCAAGTGGGAGCCCTTCCACATTTTCGTGGCGTGCCGGCCTCGTAGCTGGTGCTGGCGACTCCAGTTGGACCGGGACAGGGGGTCGGTGCGAAGGGCGTCCAGGCAACGACGCGCGTTCGGCAACGCCACCCGGCACAGCTCCTCCCAGCCCGTCACCGCGTCCGTCGTCCCGAAGACGACGTCCCACCCGTCGAGGGGTGGAACGCTGACCCGATCGCCTTTCTTCGGGCTCACTCACGCACCTCGACCGGGCCGAGGTCGTCGCCGTCGAGCGGGCGCAGCGAATCTCTGAGCTGATCGGGGTCGGCGTTGATACGGGCCGTGGCACGCCAGGAGACGATGGCGCGGTGCACGGCTTCCCCCGCGTCCAGTTCGGCGGCGTCCGACAGCGCCTCAAGAAGCTCGACGGTGAAGGCCCGAACCTCCTCCGCGTCGAGATGCCGCACCCACGGGAACACCTCGGGGAGCGCGAGAAGAAGCGTCCTGGCGCCCTCATCCTGCTTCATCAGCGCGAGGAAGAGCCGCGAGGCCGTGGTCAGGTTCTCCTCGGCGTACTCCGCGCGCGCGGCCGTCGTCAGGAGCATGTCGGGCGCGTCCCGGTGCGTGACGCGCAAGCGCCCCAGGGCGGCGGCTTTGGCTGCGACACCCTTGGGGTTGCGGGAGAGGTCGGTGAAGGAGACGGACTCCGTCTCTGCTTCCAGACGCGCGGTAGCCATACTCAGAGAGTACTCAGACCAAGTTCTGATTTCAAGCGGAGATGCGTGACCGGACGAGGGGGACCGGCGTGTCACGGCTCACAGGACGAACGGGTCGCCCCCGCTCTCCGCGACCAGGGGGCGGCCGGACGCCTGCCAGGCGTGCATGCCGCCGTCCACGTTGACCGCGTCGATCCCGTTCCGCACGAGGTAGGCGGTGACCTGCGCGGACCGGCCGCCGACCTTGCAGACCACGTGCAGCGTGCCGTCGCCCGCGTGCTCCGTGATGTCGCCCATGCGCTCGACGACCTGCCCCATCGGGATGTGCAGCGCGCCCTCGGCGTGGCCCGCCGCCCACTCCTCGGGCTCGCGGACATCGAGCAGCGGCGCGCCCGCGGGCACGGCGTCGGCCGTCACGGTGGGAAGTGCGAAGCTCATGCCCCGACCCTACCGCCGCTATCCGGCGAGCAGTCCGGCCAGTTCCGCCTCGCGGTCGGCGATCCGCTGCCGCAGCTGCCCGGCGACCTCCTCCAGCATGCGGTCCGGGTCGTCGCCCGCCATCCGCAGCATGGAGCCGATCGCGCTGTCCTCCAGGGCCGCGGCGGCGTCCGCGAGCAGTTCCTTGCGGTGGGCCAGCCATTCGAGGCGCGCGTACAGCTCCTCGCCGCGGCTGCGCGCCGGGTTGGTGTCGGGGCCGCGCGCCCACTCCTCGGCCAGCTCGCGCAGCGCGTCGGCGTCTCCGCGCGCGTACGCCTGGTTCACGCGGGTGAGGAACGCGTCCCTGCGGTCCCGCTCGCCCGCGTCGACCGTGAGGTCCGGGTGGCACGCGCGGACCAGCTCCCGGTAGATCCCGCGGGCCTCCTCGCCCGGCCTGACCCGGGGCGGCTCCTGCACGGACTGCTCCGTCAGCATGGCGTAGCCCTCGGGGGTGAAGCCGTCGGCGTCGAGCCACCCCTGGAACAGCTCGGAGACCTGCGGCATGGGCGCGATGGCGGCCCTGGCCTGCCGGGCCCTGGCCTCGTCCTCCGGCGCGCCGGTGCGGGCCGCGACGGCCTCGGCGATCTCCGCCTCCAGCTCTTCGAGACGCGTGTACAGCGGGCCGAGCCGCCGTTCATGGAGGCGGGAGTAGTTCTCCACCTCGATGCGGAACGTCTCGACCGCGATCTCGAACTCGATCAGCGCCGTCTCGGCCGCGTGGACGGCACGTTCGAGCCGGCCGGTCGCCTCGTCGTTGTCCTGCGTGTGCGCCTGGGTCACCCGCTCAGCCTATGCGCTCGCCCGGCCGCGCCGCGGTCCGGCGGACGGCGGTCCGCCCGGCAACGGCTCACGCGCCGTCGCGGAACTCCTCCGGGCACCGCCCGGCCGCGCCCTCCAGGTGGGCCTCGGCCCAGCGGGTCAGCTCCTTGAGGGCGGGGCTCAGCGCTCGCCCCGCGGGCGTGAGGCAGTAGCTGACGCGCAGGGGCGGGCCCTCCTGGACCCGCCGGGTGACCAGCCCCTCGTCGGCCAGTTCGCTGAGCCGGTCGGAGAGCATGCGTTCGCTGATGCCGGGAACGGCCCGCTTCAGCTCGGTGAAGTAGCCGGGGCCGTTCATGAGCGCGGCGATCAGCACGCCGGTCCACCGCTTGCCGAGCAGCCCGAACACGCGCAGCACGGCGGTGTCGGGCGCCGAGCACAGGGAGGCGCCGTCCCGCCCGGCCGCCGGGAGCACTTCGCCCCGATTGTCCGATTCTTCCAGCATGAGACCACCCTACCGGAGAGGTAGCTGGTGCAGAAAAGTAAGTACCTGTGCTAAAAATAGTTACAGCGGAAGCGCTACCTACTGCGCTTCTGATACTTCCTAATGTTACGCCACCGTCTCACGCCCAGGAGTTCCCGTGGCCACGCTGCTGCACATCGACACCTCGTTCAATGGCGACAAGTCCGTTTCCCGGGCCGTCGCCGCCAGCTTCCGCCAGGCATGGGAGGAGCAGCATCCGGAGGGCGAGATCGTCTACCGCGACCTCGCCGCCGACCCGCTGCCGCACCTGAGCGCCGAGGCGTTCCACTCCGGCTCCATCGCCCCCGAGGATCGCACGCCCGCGCAGCAGGCCGGGTTCGAGCTGCGCGACGGCCTGGTCACCGAGCTGGAGTCGGCCGACGCGGTGCTGCTCGGCGCCCCGCTCTACAACTACTCGGTGCCCTCCTCGCTCAAGGCGTGGCTCGACCACGTGATGGTCGTCGGCCGCACCATGGGCGACTCCTCGACCATCGCGGGCAAGCCGGTCACCGTCGTCACCAGCCGGGGCGGCTCCTACCGGCCCGGCACCCCCATGAACGGCCGGGACTACGTCCAGCCCTACCTGGAGTTCGTCCTCGGCGAGCAGCTCAGGC
This sequence comes from Streptomyces marincola, assembly GCF_020410765.1. Lineage (NCBI taxonomy): Bacteria > Bacillati > Actinomycetota > Actinomycetes > Kitasatosporales > Streptomycetaceae > Streptomyces > Streptomyces marincola. The sequence goes on from NZ_CP084541.1 coordinate 3,369,698, forward strand.
TCGACGTCGGCTTCATCGTCCCCGAGCTGACCCTCGCACCGGTCACCCCCGCCATGGCCGCCCTGGTCGACCAGGCCGAGGCGTCCGCCGCCGCGGCGCACGAGGAGGCCAGGGCGCGGGCCAAGAGCCTGGCCACGCAGCTCGCCGCTGCCTGACGGCCGGGCGCCGCGACGCGACCGCAGCGCGACGCCCGCCTCCGCGGTCACTCGACGGCCCGGGCCACCGCCGACCGGCGCGCCCGGGCCGCAGCGCGTGCCGGGGCGCGCCCCGGCGCGGGAACGCGCGGCCCGTGGCCCGCGCCGATCCTGCGCTCCACTCCGCGGGTCAGCGCCCGCGCCGTGAACGAGACGCCGTGCACGAACCGCATCGCCGGGCCGAACACCGGCGCCGTCAGCAGCCCCGCGAAGAACAGCCCGGGCCAGGACGACTCGAACCCGCCGTCGAGCGCGGGCGCCCGCGTGCCGCGGACCGTGCGCAGCCGGTCGCGCGGCGCGGGGTCGAGCAGCCGCAGCCGCCGCAGGTCGGGCTCGAAGCCCGTGGCCGCGATGACGTGCGCGGCGGTCACGGCGTCCCGGCCCTCGGGCGTCGCCACCTCGATCCGCACGCGGCCGTCGGGCGTCGCCTCCGCCCGCGTCAGCCGGTGGCCCAGACGCACCGGGACGGCACCGTCGAACCGTTCCCGCAGCCACCACGCGCCGGCGGGGCCGAGCGCGGTCGCCGCCACGTGCGCGCGCACGCCGGCGGGCAGGTGCCGGACCGCCCAGGGCAGTTCCGACCAGGCCCAGCTCGACCAGCCGGTGCCGAGGCCGCTGTGCGGGGCGCGGAACGGGGCGCTCAGCACGGCCCGCACGCCACGGCGCAGGGGCTGGGGCGTGGTGTTCCAGTTCAACGCGGGGGCGCGGGCCACCACGGTCGGCCGCGCCCCGGCCTCGGCGAGCAGCACCGCCGTTTCCAGGGCCGCCTGCCCGGCGCCGATCACCGCGACGTCCCTGCCCGCGAACCCGGACAGGTCGCCGTGGTCGCTGCTGTGGCTGACGAGTCCCGGGGGCAGCGAGGCCAGCGGCGCGGGCACGGAGGCGAACGGCAGCACCCCGGCCGCCAGCGCCACGCAGCGGGCCGGCAGCGGCGGCAGGTCGTCGCCTGTCTCCACGCGGAAGCCGTCAGCCCACGGTCTGACGGCCGTGACGGCGCGGTCCTCGACCGGCAGCGGCAGCCGGTCGGCGAACCACATCCCGTACGCCGTGAACGTCCCGATCGGCAGCGGACTGCCGTGCTCCGCGCGCAGGCCGCGGCCCGCGCAGTAGGCGGCCAGGGTGTCGGTGCCCGCGGGCTCGGAGAGGTTCGAGGCCCATGGCTCGGACTTGAGGAACATCCCGGGCGGCATATGGTCGCGCCAGGCGGACATCGGCCGCCCGAGCACCCGCACGTCGAGCCCGGCCGCCGCGGCGTGGGCGGCGATCGACAGGCCGTAGGGCCCGGCACCCACCACTACGAGGTCATGCATCGCGTCACGTCCTTCTCGTCGCTCGTTCCGGTGATCACGCCGCCCGCCGCGCCCCGCCCGCGCCGGGGCCGCAGCGGCCCGCCGCCTGCCGGGCGCCGCCCCCCGCTCGCATGGCGCCGCCCGCGCCGGGGGCGCAGCGGCCCGCGCCGCGGCCAGGCGCCCGCCATCGCGAGGAACGGCGCCGGGTCGTCGGCCGCGAACCACGCCCACTCCACCTCCCGGCCCGCCCGCCGCCACCGCCGCCCGGCGGCCAGCGCGGCGGGCAGCCCGTAGTTCTCGGCGACGAACACCCGTCCTGGCGCGGCAGCGGCCGGGGCGGCCGGCACCGAACGCCCGGTCAGGTCGAGGTGCAGGGCCCGCACCACGTCGAGCCCCGACCGTTCCGTGAACAGCCGGAACTGCGCTCCCGGCCGCGGGTTGACGTCCAGCAGGTGGTAGGCGCGCGCGGCGGCGTCCCAGCGGAAGTCGGCGTCGAGCACGCCGTGGTAGCCGAGGCAGGACGCCAGGCGCCGCGCGGCCCGTGCCACCTCCGCGTTCGGCACGCGGCTGCCGACCGCCGTCAGCCCGGCACCCGGCGGCCACGCCAGGTCTTTGCGCCCGGTGCCCCCGGCCAGCAGCGTGCCGTCCGCCGCGAAACAGCCGTGGAAGAACCAGTCGGCGCCCGCGCCCCCGGGCACCAGCCGCTGGAGCAGCAGCCTGCTGCCCGCGCGCGGCGCGCACGCGAACAGCCGCCGCACCTGCTCCGCGCCCGACACCACGGTGGTGCTGCGCAGCGCGCCGCCCGGCGGCAGCAGCCACGGGCGGCTCCACTTCGCCACCACGGGCGGGCCGAGGCGGCGCAGCGCCGCCACCGCCTCTGCCGCGCTGTCCGGAACGGCGGTCGGCGGATGCGCCAGGCCCACCTCACGGCACAGCTCCGCGAGTTCCGCCTTGTCCGCGGCGCGTTCCAGCGGCTCGGCCGGCGCGCGGGGCAGCAGGTACGCGCCGCGCAACCGGGGCGCGAGCCGGTGGGCGGCGAGCGCCCCCAGGTCGTCCATGGGGATCAGCACGGCGGGCCGCCCGATGCGCGCGGCGGCGCGGGTCAGCGCCCGTTCGATGTCGCCGGCCGTGTGCGGGTCCCCCGTGAACACGTGGGCGCACCGCAGATAACGGGAGCGGGCCAGTGGGCTGCGCGCGCCCTCCACAAAGGCGTGCACCTCGACCCCCGCACGCCCCAATGACCTCACCGCGCCGAGGGAACCGTGGTGGAACGGGTTCCGGTCCAGACGGAGCAGCAGCGCGGGCACCCGAGTATCAAGCGGTGACATAGTGCGATCATTCACCGGTCACACGCGCCCACCCGGGTGCCCGAACGTCGACATCCTCGGTCGGCCTACGGGAAGCGTTCCCCCAGCCCATTCGGCACACGATGCGATTAATGCGAGGTCGCGGACCGGAACGATTCCGGCTCCGGCCCGGCGCGTGCGCCTACCTCCGGATGATCCCGAGCGCCGTCGCCGCCTTCAGCCACTTCGGGAACTCCGAGAGCAGCCGGTCGTACAGCTCCTCGTCGGACACCCGGGAGATGTCGTCGACGGCGAAGAACCCGACGTTGTCGATGCGGCGGCCCGGCAGCTCGTCGAACTTCTTGAGCACCCCGAAGTTCGACCTGCCGAGGCCGACGAACTGCCAGAACAGCGGCTCGTCCTCCGCCCCCCGCAACTGCTGCTCGATCTCGCGGTTGCGGTGGACACCGCCGTCGGAGAAGAAGAGGACCAGGGTCGGCTCGTCGGCCGGGCGCTTGCGCACGTAGGTGCGGACGAGGTGGATGACCTTCTGCTCCTCGTTGCCGTAGCCGATCAGCTTCATGTCGATCTGGCCCGGCTGCCGGACCGGGGGCGCCGCCCGCGGCTCCTTCTTCCTGCGGAAGAACGAGCCGCCCGCGGGGCGCGACCACGGGTTGTCGCCGCCGACGCGGACGTGCAGGTCGAGCCACGCGGGCAGCTCGCCGAGGTCCAGGTCCGGCAGCTGGGCGGGGTTGCTGGCGAACGTCCACGCCTGCATCCGGCCGTCGTCGTCCAGTGCGGCGGCCACGGCCGCCATGCGCTCGACCGTGTCCTTGACCACGCCCTTGCGGTACAGCGACGTCATCGAGCCCGACGCGTCCAGCACCAGCACGATCCGCGCCCGCACACCGGGCGGCGCCCCGTGCTTGTCGAGGCTGACCGCCACCCGCTGCTTGCGCAGCGACAGCCGCTCCCGCATCTCGCCGGGCAGCTTCTCAAGCCCGTTCCCCGCGCCGGCGGGCGCAGGGGGCGCCTGAACGGGCGGCGCGGGCGCCGGAGCACTCGGCGGCGCGGGCGCCTGAACGGGCGCGGGCGCGGGGGGCGCGGGCGGCACTGGCACCTGAACGGGCGCGGGCGCAGGCGCGGGCGCCTCCGGCTCCTCCTCCTCGACGGCGATGCCGAAGTCGGTCGCGAGCCCTTCCAGGCCCGTGTCGTACCCCTGACCCACCGCGCGGAACTTCCACTGCCCGTTCCGCAGGTACAACTCCCCGCCGACGAACGCCGTCTCGCGCTCCGCGCTCATGTCGAACCGCGCCAGCTCCGCGCCGCCGACGGCGTCCGAGAGCACCAGCCGCAGCCCGCTCAGCTCGCCGAACGTGCCGCCGTCCGCCGAGGCGGCCAGCACCACGCGTTCAATCCCTGGTTCGAGTGCGCGCAGGTCCACCTCGACCGCGTCCGCACCGGGCCGCTTGCCCGCGTGCCGGACGGCGCCCGAGGCGTGCACGGGCTGGTTGTAGAAGACGAAGTCGCCGTCGCCGCGCACCTTGCCGTCCCCCGTCAGCAGCAGCGCCGACGCGTCGGCGTCCGGCGCACCGGGCGCCGACGCGTCCCAACTCAACTCCGCACGCACGGAATCGGCGGCTACCGGAACGTTCGCACCCTTGCTCAGGAATATGCCAGTCATCCCGACAGTGTGCCCGCCCGGCCCGCCGCGGCCGGGAGCGGGACTCGCCGCCGCCGCGGACTGTCCGGCGTGCCGCAAGCGCGGATTCGTGCGCTGGGCGGCCGGAACCTTCTCCTGCGCCGGGTCACACGGGAGTTGACCGGCGCTGCCTATGCTGGGGAGGCGCGCGGTGGACGACGCATTCGGAGAAGTGGCACGACGTGCGTTGTCGGAGCATGGCTACTCAATACGGGCGGCGTCCAGAGCCATCGCCTACGACACGGGTTACCTGTCGCGCGTCCTCAACGGCAAGCAGAACTGGCGGCCTACCGGCGGCTGGACGACGCCGTGCTCCCGCAGACCATCATCCCCGCCACGCTCGCGCAGGTGAAAGAGGTGACGGGGCTCCTCAGGAGCGCGAGAGGCGCCCACAGGAACGCCCTCGCGGAAGTGGCCTCGGAGTTCGCCCAGTTCGGTGGCTGGCTGCTTGCCCAAGTGCGGCGCGGCAGGGAGGCGGAAACCCTGCTCGGCCAGGCACTGCACATCGCCGACGACATCGGCAACGGCACGCTCGCGGCCCAGGCCCTGAATTTCCGGGGATACCTCGCCCGCCGGCAGGGAAATCACCCGGCAGTCGCCCGCTGGTTCTCCGCGGCGGCTGCCACGCCCGGCGCCCACCCGGCTCAGCGCATGGGCGACACCTTGCAGGCAGCCGCGGGATACGCACACCTGAACGAGTCGACCCGCGCCCTGCGACTCGTCGAGGAAGCCGAGCGACTGGCCGAGGAAGCCGCCGCCATTCCGCCGCCCGAGACCGCTTACTGGCTGACCCCCGAATTCAACAGGATAAATCTGGGACTCAGCACCCTCGCGCTGCGGCGTTACGACGAAGCGGCGCATCACCTGTCGGCCGGGCTGGCGGGACTCCCGGCGGAGCAGCGGGGCGCACTCTGGACCCACGAGCACCGGGCAGCGCTGCGCAGGGCCGAGGCGGCGCGTTAGGCGTTGCGTGACGCTGGGCCCGCCCTGCCGGGTCAGGCAGGGCAGGCCCAGCGAGGGCGACGTCAGTCGGAGGCCAGCGGGAGGTAGACGCGATTGCCCGACTCCGCGAACTCCTTGGACTTGGCCAACATGCCCGCCTCGATCTCGTCGTCGGACAGGTCGTCGGCCCGCCCGGGCCCGTAGGTGTCCATCACGTCCCTGCTGATCTTCATCGAACAGAACTTCGGCCCGCACATCGAGCAGAAGTGCGCCGTCTTCGCCGGCTCGGCCGGCAGCGTCTCGTCGTGGTAGGCGCGGGCCGTCTCCGGGTCGAGCGACAGGTTGAACTGGTCCTCCCAGCGGAACTCGAACCGCGCGTCGGACAGCGCGTCGTCCCAGACCTGGGCGCCCGGGTGCCCCTTGGCGAGGTCGGCGGCGTGGGCGGCGATCTTGTACGTGATCACGCCGGTCTTCACGTCGTCGCGGTCGGGCAGGCCCAGGTGCTCCTTGGGCGTGACGTAGCACAGCATCGCCGTCCCCCACCACGCGATCATCGCCGCACCGATGCCGGAGGTGATGTGGTCGTAGGCGGGCGCGATGTCCGTGGTCAGCGGGCCGAGCGTGTAGAACGGCGCCTCCTCGCACAGCTCCTGCTGGAGGTCGACGTTCTCCTTGATCTTGTGCATCGGAACGTGCCCGGGGCCCTCGATCATCGTCTGCACGTCGTGGTCCTTGGCCATGCGGTTCAGCTCGGCCAGCGTGCGCAGTTCCGCGAACTGCGCCTCGTCGTTGGCGTCGGCTATCGAGCCGGGCCGCAGGCCGTCGCCCAGCGAGAAGGTGATGTCGTAGGAGCGGAAGATCTCGCACAGTTCCGCGAAGTGCGTGTACAGGAAGCTCTCTTCGTGGTGCGCCAGGCACCAGGCCGCCATGATCGAGCCGCCCCGCGACACGATGCCCGTCTTGCGGCGCGCGGTCAGCGGGATGTGGCGCAGCAGCACGCCGGCGTGCACCGTCATGTAGTCCACGCCCTGCTCGGCCTGTTCGATGACCGTTTCCCGGTAGATCTCCCAGTTCAACTCCTCCGCCCGGCCGCCGGTCTTCTCCAGCGCCTGGTAGAGCGGCACGGTCCCGATGGGCACCGGGGAGTTGCGCAGCACCCACTCGCGCGTGGTGTGGATGTCGCGGCCGGTGGAGAGGTCCATGACGGTGTCGGCGCCCCAGCGGGTCGCCCACGTCATCTTCTCCACCTCCTCCTCGACGGACGAGGTCACCGCGGAGTTGCCGATGTTGGCGTTGACCTTCACCAGGAAGTTCTTGCCGATGATCATCGGCTCGGACTCCGGGTGGTTGACGTTGACCGGCAGCACGGCCCGTCCCGCGGCAATCTCGTCGCGGACGAACTCCGGCGCGACGTTCTCCCTGAGCGCGACGAACTCCATCTCCGGCGTCACGACTCCCCGCCTGGCATACGCCAGTTGCGTGACGTCGCCGGTGCCGTCCGCGCGCCGTTCCGCGATCCAGCGGTGGCGCAGCGGCGGCAGGCCGCGGCGGACGTCGGTGGTGACGGCCGGGTCCGTGGCGGGGCCCGAGGTGTCGTACAGGGTGACGGCGTTGCCGTCGGTGAGGTGGACGCGCCGCACCGGGACCCGCAGGTCCGGGCGCGAGCCGGTGAGATACGCCTTGTGCGATCCGATGGCGGCAGAAGACGAACGTGTGTCCCGCGTGGTCATGAGACCTACTCCCTACGCCGGCATTACCCGGTAACAGGTTCGGCGGTCGGCGCAGCTCCAGCGCCCTCTCAGCCCCGTGCTCGGAGCTCCCGCGATGTGCAAACTCGCGCCTCCACGCTAACGGCACACCGGCCGGGCTGAACAGTGGGCCGGGCGTTTTACGCGATGATCGGCACGTGACCGGACGCGACGAACCCACGCTCGACCCGCACGCCCGCCCGCCCCTTCCGCACGGCCACGCCCACCACGGTGGGCCGGTGGCGCCCGTCTCGGGCCACTTGCGGCGGGTGATAGCGGCCGTGCTGATCCCGTTCGCCTCCGCCATGGTGGCCGGCCTCGTGCTGCTGTGGCCGGGCGGAGCCCCTGAGCAGCAGGAACGCACGGGGGTCGGGTTCGACCAGCAGCATGAGCAGGCGCGGGTGACGGCCGTCGACGAAGTCGCCTGCGAGGACGTCGGCGTTCAGGTGCCGCGCGGAGTGGGCGGCGTGTGCGAGCAGGCGACGGTCGAGGTCACCTCGGGCCCGCACGCCGGGCGCACGTTCCAGGAGATGGTGCCCCCCGACGCGACCCAGCGCTACGACGCCGGCCAGGAAGTCGTCGTGGCCTACGCGCCCGACGCGCCCGAGGAGTTGCAATACCACGTCACGGATGTGAAGCGCGACACCCCGATACTGCTGCTCGCCGTGGTGTTCGCGCTCGCCGTGGTCGCGGTCGGCCGGCTGCGCGGACTGCTCGCGCTCGTGGGGCTCGTGGTCAGCTTCACGGTGCTGACGCTGTTCATCCTGCCCGCCATCCTGCACGGCTCGAACCCGCTGGTCGTGGCCGTGGTCGGGGGCAGCGTGATCATGCTGGTGACGCTGTACCTGTGCCACGGGGTGAACGCCCGGACCTCGGTCGCCGTGGTCGGCACACTGGTGTCGCTGCTGCTGATCGGGGTGCTCGGCTCGCTGTTCATCGGCTGGGCCTCCCTGACCGGCAACACCGACGACCAGACCGGCCTGGTGCACAGCCTCTATCCGGCGATCGAGGTGCGCGGCCTGCTGCTGGCCGGCATCCTCATCGGTTCGCTCGGCGTGCTCGACGACGTGACGGTGACGCAGACATCAGCCGTGTGGGAGCTGAAACAGGCCGATCCCGGGGCGAGTTGGCTCAAACTGTACCGGGCGGGCATGCGGATCGGCCGGGACCACATCGCCTCGGTCGTCAACACGCTCGTGCTCGCCTACGCGGGCGCCGCGCTGCCGTTGCTGCTGCTCTTCACCATCGCGAACAGCAGCGTCGGCACCGTGGCGTTCAGCGAACTGGTCTCGGAGGAGATCGTGCGGACGCTGGTCGGCTCGATCGGCCTGGTCGCCTCCGTGCCGGTGACGACGCTGCTCGCGGCGCTCGTGGTGAACGCCGACCGGCCGCCGCGCGGCGGGACGGCCGCGCCTACCACCCGCCACCGGAGGAGGAGGAAGAAGTGAACTTGCGCACCACGAAGATCAGGACGGCGACCAGGGCGGCGAACAGCAAGATCCGGAACAGCAGCCCGAGCACCCACGTGATCAGCCCGATCAGCAGCGTGCCGAAGACCAGGAGCGCGAGCGCGGGGATGGCGACCCACCGCACCCACCCCGGCAGTGTCATGAACGTTTCCTTCATTGCCACGGCTCCTGTTCCGCGCGTGTCCTCGCCCCCCGGTGTCGGTCTCGATGCTATGCGTGCCGGGGCGGCGCCGGGAGGCCCCCCGGCCCCCGTCCTCCCCTGACCGTTCCCTGACGCCGACCCTGAGACGCCGGCTCCGCCGCCCCGGCGGGGCCGGGCGCCCCTGCCCCGCCTCAGCCCTCGGGCGGCGAGAACACCACGAGGACCCGCAGGTCCTCGCTGATGTGGTGGAACCTGGCCCGCACCCCGGCCGGCACGTAGACGACGCTGCCGCGCGCCACCGTGGTCGTCTCCTCGCCGACGGTCATCGCCGCCCGGCCGCTCACCACGAAGTTGACCACGTCCTGCGCCTGCGGGCGCTGGGCGTCGGACGCGCCCGCGTCGAGCGCGTAGAGCCCCACCGACATGTTGCGTTCGCGAAGGAAACGCAGGTACGCGCCGTCGTTCGCGATCCGCTCCGCCTCCAGCTGATCCAGCCGGAACTCCTTCATGTCCTCATTCCCCTTGCGCCCCCGGTGCCATCTGAAACGATCTCCTGTATGACAAGCATTCTCGTGCGGTTCCTCGCCAACGCGCTGGCCCTGGCCGCCGCCGTCTGGCTGGTGGACGACATCACCTTGGGGAAGGACGATCCCAGCACCGGCGGACAGGTGGTGACGCTGCTCGTCGTCGCGCTGATCTTCGGCCTGGTGAACATGATCGTCAAGCCCGTCGTCAAGTTCTTGTCCCTGCCCGTGCTGATCCTCACCCTCGGGCTGTTCACCCTGGTCATCAACGCCCTGATGCTGATGCTCACCGGCTGGCTCGCCGGCGACGCGTTCGAGGTCGACGGGTTCGGGTCCGCGTTCCTCGGCGGACTGATCATCTCCGTCGTGTCCTGGGCGGTCAACATGGTGTTCGATCGTGACTGACCCGACGGTCTCCGGCCCCGCGGCCGGTCCCGGCGAGCCCTACCGGGTCTGCTTCGTGTGCAGCGGGAACATCTGCCGTTCGCCCATGGCCGAGGCCGTGCTGCGCGCCCGCCTGGCCGAGGCCGGCCTCGGCGCGCACGTGGTCGTCGACAGCGCGGGCACCGGCGGCTGGCACGCCGGCGACCCCGCCGACCCGCGCGCCACCGCGGCGCTCGCCGCGGCGGGGTACGACGCGCGGCCGGCGGACCACACCGCCAGGCAGTTCGAGGCCGAGTGGTTCCCCAGGTACGACCTCGTCGTGGCGCTCGACCGGGGGCACGCCCGCGCGCTGCGCCGCCTGGCGCCGAGTCCTGAACAGGCCGCGAAGGTACGGCTGCTGCGGGCCGGCGACCTCGACGTGCCCGACCCCTACTACGGCGAGGACGAGGGCTTCGCCGACTGCCTCGCCCTCATCGAGGAGGCCGTGCCCGACCTGCTCGACACCATTCGCCGACGCCGGCCAGGGGCCGGGGAGGCACCGTGACCGGCCCGGGCGCCGACCCGGGCGCCGACCCGCGCGCGGCGGCGCTCGGCCGGCGCGTGGCCGGGCTGAGCGGCGCGGCGCCCGTCGCCGCGCGCCCGGTCCCCGGCGGCGACATCTGCGCCGCCTACCGGGTCGAACTCGACGACGGACGCACCGTGTTCGCCAAAACGGTGCCGCAGCCGCCGCCGGACTTCTTCGCCGCGGAGGCCGCCGGCCTCGACCTGCTGCGCAGCACGGGCACCGTCGCGGTGCCCGGCGTGCTGGCCGCGTTCCCCGACCTGCTCGTCCTCGAATGGGTCGACACGGCGGCCCCCACGCCCGCCCAGGCGGAACGCCTCGGGTCCGAGCTGGCCGCCCTGCACGCCACGCCCGCACCCCACTACGGCACCGCGGGACCGCTCTACCTCGGGCCCGTGCCGCTGACCACCCCGGCACCGCCCGTCACCGACCCGGCCGGCTGGCCCGCCTACCACGCGGAGCACCGGCTGCTGCCGCTGCTGCGGCTCGCCGTCGACAGCGGCGGCATCGCGGCGGAGGACGCGCGCGACGTCGAGCGGCTGTGCGACGGCATCGACCGGGTCGCGGGGCCACCGCAGCCGCCCGCCGTCATCCACGGCGACCTGTGGGCCGGCAACATCCTGTGGACGCCCGACGGCCGCCCGCACCTGATCGACCCGGCCGCCCAGGGCGGCCACCCCGAGGCCGACCTGGCCTTCCTCGAACTGTCCGGCTGCCCGCACTTCGACCGCCTGATCCGCGCCTACGAGGACGTGCGCCCGCTGCCGGGCCGGCGTGCCCGCGCGCCCCTGCACCAGTTGCACCACGTGCTGATCCACGCCGCCCTGTTCGGCGGCGCCTACGGTCCGGAGAGCGGCGCCACCGCACGCGCGGCGCTCGCCGCCTGAACGCGCGCCCGCGCGCGGCGGCACGCCCGCGGACCACCGGCCGCGCGCCGCAGCCGCCCGGGCGCACGCCCCCGCGCCTCGCCGGGACACGCGCGGAGAACACGCGGGCGTGGCCGGAACCGCCGGGCGCGCACGCCCCGTTTCCCCTCCTACCCGCCCATACCCGTACACTCGTGCGGCCAGGGAGCGCGCGTCCACGACGACCGCGCCGCAGCGCAGCCGCCGGAGCCCGAGGAAGACGGCGGCACGACCGCACGGAGGACCGGGATGACCGGGGACGGAACACGCGCCGTACGCGCCGGGCTGCCCGAGCCCGCCGCCTATCAGCCACCGCTGCCCGGCCCTGTGCTCGCCGCCCACTTCCACCTGCCCGGCGATCCGGCCGACGCGCCCTACGGGTACGGCCGTGAGAACAACCCGACGTGGTCCGCGCTCGAATCCGCCGTCGCCGGGCTCGAATCCCCCGACCACGACGCCGAGGCCGTCGTCTTCCCGTCCGGCATGGCCGCGACCGCGGCGGTGCTCTTCGGCCTGCTGCGCCCCGGCGACACGGCGGTGCTGCCGTCGGACGGCTACCAGTTGCTGCCGCGCCTGCGCGCGCGGCTTGAGGAGTTCCGCGTCACCGTCCGCACCGCGCCGACCGCCGGGGACGCGCAGCTCGCGCTGCTCGACGACGACGTGCGGCTGCTGTGGATCGAGACGCCGTCCAACCCCGGCCTCGACACGGCGGACATCCGCCGCCTCGCGGACGCGGCCCACGCGCGCGGCGCGCTGGTCGCGGTCGACAACACCCTGGCCACGCCGCTCGGCCAGCGCCCGCTCGGCCTGGGCGCCGACCTGTCCGTGGCCAGCGGCACCAAGGCGCTGAACGGCCACGGCGACGTCCTGCTCGGCTACGCCGTGGCCCGCGACCCGGCGCTCGCGGAGGCGTTGCGCTCCTGGCGCACCACCACGGGCGCCATCCTCGGCCCCATGGAGGCGTGGCTGGCGCACCGCGGCATCGCCACGCTGCACCTGCGCGTCGAACGCCAGCAGATCAACGCGCTCGCCGTCGCCACCCTGCTGCGCGAGCGTTCCGAGGTGGACGACCCGCGCTACCCGGGCCTGCCCGAGGACCCGGCGCACGCCGTGGCGGCGCGGCAGATGCGGCGGTTCGGCAGCGTCGTGTCGTTCACGCTGCCCGACCGCGCGCACGCCGAACGCTTCCTCGCCGCGCTGCGCCTGGTGGACGACGCGACGAGCTTCGGCGGGGTGCGGTCGACCGCGGAGCGCAGGGGCCGGTGGGGCGGCGACGCCGTGCCCGAGGGGTTCGTGCGGCTCTCGGTCGGCGTCGAGGACACCGCGGACCTCGTGGCCGACGTCCGGCAGGCCCTCGACACCGCGGCCCGCGGGGGCGGCGCGGCCCGCGGCTGAAGGTTTCGGCGCGGCCCGGGCGGGCCACATGATGGCCATGCCCCCCGCGGAACCCGTGGTCAAACGCACCGCCCGCGCCATCCTGCTGGACGGCCCGCACCTCGTCGTCATCAAACGCACCAGACCGGGGCGCGCGCCCTACTGGATCACGCCGGGGGGCGGGGTCGAGCCGTCCGACCGCTCCGTGCTCGACGCCCTGCGCCGGGAGCTGCGCGAGGAGCTCGGGGCGGAGATCACGAACGTGGTGCCCGCGTTCGTCGACACCGTGGCGCACACCCCTGAGCCGGGGGAGGGCACCCCGCCGGGGCTGAAGGTGCAGCACTTCTTCGCGTGCCGCCTCGCCGCCCTCGACCCCGCGCTGCGGCACGGCCCTGAGGTCGACGCGCCGCGCGGCACGTACGAGACCGTGCGGCTGCCGTTCACGCCCGAGGGGCTCACGTCGGTGAACCTGGTCCCGGCCTCGCTCCGCGCCTACCTGACGCGCAACGTCGCGGGGGTCCTGGCGCTCCTGGCGCCCGATTTCGCGGGCCGGTCCTGAACCCGGCGGCACGGGTGGCGGGACCCTCGTCCCCGAGCGCTCAGCCGAACCAGCCGCCCCCGCTGCCGCTGCCCCGGCTCCTGGCGCGTTCGAGCGCGCGCCGCGCCTCCTCCTGCCACGCCTGCACGTCCGGCGGCGGCTGCGGGACGGTCGACGGCTCGTGCACGGCGGGCGGCTCGTGCACGGCGGGCGGCTCGTGCACGGCGGGCGGCTCGTGCACGGCGGGCGGCGGTGCCTGCGCCGCGGGCGGCACGGCGGGGGCGGGCGGGGGAGCGGGAGGCGGCGCGTAGACGGGAGAGGGCGCCGGCGTGGGAGAGGGCGCCGGCGTGGGAGAGGGCGCCGGCGTGGGTGGGGGCGGCGGCGTGGGTGGGGGCGGCGGAGGCGGCGCGGGTCGGGACGTCTGCGCGGGCCGGTGGAACGCGGAGAACGGCTCGGGAGAGGAGCGTTCGAGCGACCGGGCGGGGATGCGGCGCGGGAGGCGTGGCGGGAGCGGCGCGTCCGGCCCCTCGGGGGCGCGTTCCCGCGGACGTTCCCGCGAACGTTCCTGGGGGGTCGCGGGGGAGCCGCCGTCAGGCCCCGCCGGGCCGGCGGGCCCGAGCGCGGGCGCCACGGGCGCGGCGGGCAGCGAGGGGGCGGCGGGCTGCGGCCAGGAGGACGCGGACACCGGTTCCGGCGCGGCGGGCAGCGGGGGCGGCGCGACCGGGGAAGGCGCGGGCAGGGCGGCGGGCGGCGGCGCGACGGGCACGTGCCCCGCGGGCTCGGGCGCGGGCGCGGGGGGCAGGGAAGCGACCGGCGCGGGCGCCGGGGGCGCGGTCGGCACGTCGGGCTCCGGGCGCCGGGGCGGTCCGGCCGGCCGCCGGTCGGACGACACGCCCTCGGGCGCGCCCTCCCGGCGCGCCTGCGCGTCGCGCGCCGCACCGAAGAAGTCGCCGCCCTTGCGCTTGTAGTCGTCGGTGCCCCACTCCCGCGCCGTGCGGCGCGTGGCCTTCACCAACTGCGGTATGTGCTTGGCGCAGTGGATGTACGCCTCTTCGACCTCGATGCGCACCCACAGCTCCGCGCGCCGCCCCGGGATCGTGTCCGTCGGCAGTTCCGGGTGCTCCGCGCGCAGTTCGGCGTCCGTGACGACCTGCGCCCGCCCGTTGATGTGCAGGCCGATCCTGGCCCGGTCGAAGTCCATCAGCAGCAGCCCGGCGTGCGGGTTCTCGGTGATGTTCCCCAGGGAGGCGTGCACGCCGTTCCCCCGGTACTCAGGGAACGCGAGCGCGCCCGGGTCGAGCACGTGCAGGAAGCCGGGCGGCCCGGCGCGGAACGTGTTGTCGCACTCGCCGCGCGCGTCCGATGTGGCCAGGAAGAACATCTCCTGCCGGGCGACGAACTCCCGCATCCGCTCGTTCAGGTGATCGAGCACCTGCTCGTCGTAGAAGCGCTCGGCGCGTCGCTCGGTCCCCAGGCGGCGCTGGAGGGCGCGTTCCCCCTCGCTGCCACGCCGTCGTCCCGGGAGCGCCGGGGGCTGCCCGCCTCCCTCGTTGCCCATGCCTGCTATCCCTGACATCTGGTTACATCACTTCTCAGCACGTCCAGGAACGTTTCAGCACGCCCCGGATCTCGGTCACCTGCCACCGGAGGATACGAGGGTCCCCAGGAAGTCGTGCCATATACGGTCCTGAGGGACACCCGAGGACACCAGCGCGTCCACGCTTTTCCTGATCATCTGCGGCGGCCCCGACAGGTAGCCGTCGAACTCGCGCCACGGCCCGAACTGCCGCACCGCCTCCGGGAGCTGGCCGGCGAACCCGCGCGTCGCCAGGTGGGCGACGACCGGGCGAACGGACAGCCACGGCAGGCGCCGTTCCAGATCGAGGAAGGAGTCGAGGTCGTACAGGTCCGCGTCGCGGTTCGCGCCGAAGAACACCTCGACCGGCCGCCGCCTCCCGTGCTCGGCGACGTCCTCGACCAGCGCCTTGATCGGCGCTATGCCCGTGCTGCCGCCCACGCACAGCAGCCCGCGGCTCGACGCGTGGTCGACGGCCATCGACCCGCTGGGCGGCCCGAGCCGCAGCACGTCCCCGCGCCTGGCCCGGTGCACGAGCGCGCGCGAGACCCAGCCCGCGGGCACGGCCTTGACGTGGAAGGACAGCAGCCCGTCGGAACGCGGCCTCGACGCGAACGAGTAGGACCGCCACACCCGCGGCCACCAGGGCGTCTCGACGCTCGCGTACTGCCCGGCGCGGTACGGGTAGGGCTGGTCGGGCCGCACGGTCACCACCGCGACCTCGCTCGTGCGCCGTTCGTGGGACACGATCTCCGCCTGCCACCACGGCGGCGCGTGCAGCTCGTCCGCCGCGGCGGCGTCGATCATCGTCTGGCTGAAGACCGTGTACGCGCGCACCCACGCCGCCTCGCTCTCCGCGTCCCACGTCCGGGGCGCGTAGCGTTCCAGCGCGTACATCAACGCCTCGCCCACGGCCGGGTAGTGCTCGGACCTGGTGCCGTACTTGCGGTGCCCGCGGCCCAGTTGCTCCAGGTACTCGGTGAGCATGACCGTGTCGTCGATGTGCTCGGCCGCGGTCAGCAGCGCGCCGAACAGCCGGTCGCGCTGCGTGTCCATCGCGGCCGGGAACAGGTCGCGCAGCCCCGGGTTGTGCAGGAAGAGAAGCGCGTAGAAGTAGGAGGTCGCCTCGTCCGCGACCGGCTCGATCTCGGCCAGTGTGCGCCTGATCGCGACGGCGTCGGGCGAGGGCGCCCGCCGCCCTCGCCCGGGCACGTGGTCGCTCCCGGTGGTGATGGCGCCGTCGTCGGCCGATAGTGCGGTCATGACCCTGCCTCGCCTCGATCAACTCCCGGTGGCACAGCGTGTCAGCGCGGTCACCGGGAGCGGGTGGTTAACCGGAAACCCGGCCATCGAGCCCCCCGCATCCCATAAACTGAACGGCTTCAAGCCGCCAGGACGCGGAACCGACCCTACCGTTATACGGCTGAGACACAAGTCCTCTCCCGATACGCGTGATTCTTCTGTTTCGCCCCCCGGCGCGGTCCCGGTGCGCCCTCTCCCGTCACCTCCAGCCCTCGGGGTCGCTGCCGCCCGGCACGTCCGCGCCCGGCTCGTAGGGCTCGCGCGTGAACACGAACGACCCCACGTCGATGTGGTCGACGGAGCCGTCCGCGCGGCGCGCCACCCGCAGCGTCTCCCCCGCGTAGTAGCCGTCGGTCCCCGTCCACGTCCCGTCCGCGGCCGGCAGGAACCGCGACCTGCGCCCCCCGTCCGCCAACGGCCCGAGCGACAGGACGCGCCCGTCGTGCAACCGGAGCGCGCACGGCGCGGAGCCCCAGTGCCACACGCCGGTGAGCGCGACCAGCTCGGGGTCCGCTTCGCGCGCCGGGCGCCACGGCTCGGGCGGCAGCGGCTCGTTCGTGGCGACCAGGTCGATCAGCCCGGCGGTCAGCGCGGCCGTCGCGACGCCGGACGTCGCGTTCGCCAGCGCCACCGCGCCCACCCGGTCCGCCGGGCTCACCCACACGCTGGCCACGAAGCCGGGCAGGGAGCCGCCGTGCCCCACGAGCAGTCGGCCCTGCCGCCGCGCCACTTGAACGCCGAGGCCGTAGCCGGTGTCCCAGTCCGCCGGCTCGGGCGCCGCCGCGGGCGTCCGCAGCTCCGCGAGCGCGGCCGGGCCGAGCACCCGGTCGTCGCCGTCCAGGAGGAAGGCGGCGAACGCGGCCAGGTCGCCCGTCGTCGACCACAACTGGCCCGCGGCGGCGAGCCGGCCGAGGTCGACCGCCGGCTCCGGCTGGCGCACGTCGGCGAAGGGGTGGACCGCCCAGCCCCTGGCGTGGGGCGCCGAGGGCAGCGGGCCGGTGCGCGTCATGCCGAGCGGCGCCAGCACCTCGGCGCGCAGCACCTCCGCCCAGGACGCGCCGCGCAGCGTCTCGATCAGCGCGCCGAGCAGCGCGTAGCCGGGGTTCGAGTAGTGGAACCGCCGTCCCGCCGGGTGCCGTTGGGGCCGCTCGCCGAAGATGTCGGCGAGTTCGGGGCGCAACGCGCCGTCCGTGCGCTCCCACCACGGGCCGCGCGCCTCGGCCGCGAGCCCCGCCGTGTGCCCGAGCAGCTGGGCCACGGTGGCCGTGCCGCCGTGCGGCGTGGCGACGTGCCGGCCCACCGGGTCCCCGAGATCGAGCAGCCCCTCGTCGCGCAGCCGCAGCACCTGCACCGCCGTCAGGGACTTCGTGATGGACCCGACGCGGTACTGGACGTCGGCCGGGTCGGCCCCCGGCGGCAGCTCGCCGCGCCCTCCTGACCACACCACCCGGCCCTCCCGCACGACCGCGGCGACCACGGAGGGCGCCCGGCCCTCCGCCTGGGTCACGGCGAGGCGGTGGTCGAGGGCGCGGCGGGTGGCGGGCAGCAGGTCCATGTGCGTGTGTGTCATGGCGTCACACTTACCGTGCGGAACGGTCCGGTGCCAGGGGCTTCCGCAGGCGCGCACCGGGCACCGACGGCGGGCACCGGACGGCGGGCGGCACGTCCGGTTCGTTCAAGACCGGCCGGTCCGCCGCTGCCTAGGCTGCCGCCATGACACCTCGACTCGACCTCATCGGCATCGTCAGCGACGACATCCCCGCCTCCCTCGCCTTCTACCGGCGCCTCGGCCTCGACATCCCCGAGGGCGCGGAGAGCGAACCGCACGTGGAGACGACGCTGCCGAGCGGCCTCCGCCTCGCCTGGGACGACGCGAAGGTCTTCGGCGACGGCGCCTCGGGCGGCGACCGGCCGACCGCGCGGCGCATCGTCCTCTCGTTCCTCTGCGACAGCCCGGCCGACGTCGACGCGCAGTACGCCGACCTGGTGCGGGCCGGGTACACGGGGGAGAAGGAGCCGTGGGACGCGTTCTGGGGGCAGCGGTACGCCGTCGTGCTCGACCCGGACGGCAACGGCATCGACCTGTTCGCCTGGCTCGAAACGGGTCAGGCGGGCTCCTGAGCCGCCGCGAGCTCGCGCGGCGCCGGGTCACCGACCCGCCCGGCCAGCAGCGCCGATATCGGCACCCCGGCCAGCTCCCGCACCTCGCGCGCCAGGTGCGCCTGGTCCGCGTACCCGGCGAGCGCGGCCGTCGCCACGAGCGGCGTGCCCTCCCTGGCCAGGGCGAGCGCCCGCTGCATCCGCAGCACCCGCGCGAGCGTCTTCGGCCCGTAGCCGAACGCCGCGCGGCTGCGCCGCCGCAGCTGCCGCTCGCTCAGGCCGAGCCGCCACGCGGTCTCGGCCACCCCCCGGCCGGCGCCGGTCGCCTCCACCACCGCGCGCCGCCACGCGCCCTCCCCCGCGGGCGGCCCGGCGCGCAGCAGCCGCTCCTCGGCCAGCGCCTCAAGCGCCTCGCCGGGTCGCGGCGCCGCCGCGAGCCGTTCGGCGAGCTCGCGCGCCCGCGCGTCGCCCCACAGCGCGCCGAGCGGCACGCGCCGGTCCGTCAGCTGGTCGGCCGGCACCCCGAGCACGAGCGGACCCGCCCCGGGCGCGAGACGCAGACCGGTGCACCGCTGCCCGTCCGTGACCGTCCACACGTGCGCCCGCGTGTCGGGACCCGCCACGGACAACTCCCCGTCCCGCCACAGCAGGTCCATGCAGCCGTCGGGCAGGACCCGGCCCGACGAGGTCGCGTCCGCCCTGCTGTGCCACACCACCGCGCCGTCCCCCAGGCGCGAGGCCCGTTCCCTGTACACACCGTCGAGCATGCCGCACGCCACTGACAAACGCGGCGCGACCGCGCGGCGGGGCCGGTGCCCGCCGGCCGGGGGCGGCGTGGCAGCGTCGACCCATGCGCCACCTGGCCCTGATCACCCTGGTCGTTCCCGACTACGACGAAGCCATCGCCCACTACACGGGCGCGCTGGGCTTCACCCTCCGCGAGGACACCCCGCTCGGGCCGCCCGAGCCGCCCGGCAAGCGCTGGGTCGTCGTCGCCCCGGACCCGGACGCGGCCACCGGCTTCCTGCTGGCCCGGGCCGCGACGCCGCGCCAGCGCGAGCGCGTGGGCGACCCGACCGGCGGGCGCGTCGCGTTCTTCCTGCACACGGACGACTTCGCGGCCGACGTCGACCGCCTCACCGCCGCGGGCGTCACCTTCGTGCGCCCGCCGAGGACGGAACCGTACGGCACGGTCGCGGTCTTCACCGACCGCTACGGGAACCTCTTCGACCTCATCCAGCCCGCCCGGCCCGCCGGCGGCGCCACCGGCTGAGTACCCCGGCTCCCCCGCGTCCCCCGCCCGCTCCCGGCCGGGCGACCGCCCGGTCAGGCGAACGCGGGCGACATCGCCGCGGCCGTCCTCAGGTGCGGCGCGGCCAGGTCCTCCCTGCCCAGCCGCTGGAGGGCACGGCCGAGCATCAGCCGCGCGTACGCGTCGTCGGGCGCCTCGTCGACGAGCCGCTCCAGAACGGCGCGCGCCCGGTTCAGCTGGGCGGAGTGGTAGTAGGCGCGGGCCGCGGCCCTGCGCACGTTGAGGTCTGCCGCGTGCTGGTCGAGCAGGGGCCGCAGCAGGGTCAGCGCGCCGAGCGGATCGCGCTGGTCGAGCAGCGATTCGGCCCAGCGCAGCCGCCGCACCTCGTCGGGCAGCGGGCGGGCCGGTTCGCCCGCCGCGACGAAGTCCGCGATCACCTCGGGCGGCTGGGCGCCGGCCAGCGCGCGGTCGCCGGCCACGATCGTCGGCGAGGTCGCGATGCCCCTGGCCCGCCCGATCAGGAGGAGTTCGCGCACCTCGTGGTCGCCCGCGCCGGTTTCGAGCAGCGCGGCGCCCTCGGGGAAGCCGGAACGGGCGGCCACGGCGCCGAGGCGGCGCCGGTCGCCGATGTCGTCCCCGTCGACGAAGTGCGCCCTCATCACCTGCTCGGCCACCTCGTTCTGGAGCGCGGGGCCGCCGTGTCCGAGGGCCAGGTGCAGCAGCCGGTGGGCGTCGTGGCTTCCGGCCCGCCAGGCCGCACCGAACCGCGGCCCAAGACCCTCGTCCGCCGCGGCGCGGGAGACGCGCGCCCGGTTCTCGTCCGGGGACAGCCCGGGCGCGCACTGCCGCAGCGCGGCGTCCGCCGCGGGGTCGCGCCGGGCCTCCTCGAAGGGGACCGCCGCGTCAGGAGCGGTCGGGTCGATCCGGTAGGGGCGCCAGACCACCTCGGCCCCGGCCCCCGCGGCCCGCGGCGCCGCCAGCGCCTTCTCCAGCCGCCGCTTGCCGATGTACGCCCAGGGGCAGACCACGTCCGCCCAGATCTCGATACGCATGGCGGAGACACTATCCAACAGTTGTCGGCCAGTAAACCGACATTCGTTGGCTAACGTACGTGCCATGAACCCGGACGATCCCCGCGCCGTGCGCAGCAGGACCCGGCTGCGCGCGGCCGTACTTGAGCTGGCCACCGCCAAGGACCCCGCGGCGATCACCATGTCGGAGGTCGCGAAGCGGGCCGGCGTGAACCGGACCACGGTCTACCAGCACTTCCCCGACGTGAACGCGCTGGTGACGGACGCCATGGAGGAGGCGGTCGCGCAGGTGGCGGGCGCGGCGGCCCTGTGCCCGCTCGACGCCCCGCGCGACGAGGTGCCCCAGCCGCTGGAGACGCTGTTCCGGCACGTCACCGACAGCGCGGCCCTGTACCGGCACATGCTGGGGCCCCAGGGGAGCGCCCGGTTCGCCGCGCGCATGCGGGAGCGGCTGACGGCCGAACTCGCCGCCTCCTTCCGCGCCGGACGGCGCCCCCCGGGCTTCGACGACGTGCCGCCGGAGACGCACGCCGCCTACCTGGCCGGCGCCCTGATCGGCGTGCTCGCCACCTGGATCACGGACGAGGTCCCGGCCCCGGCCGAGGAGACGGCCCTGGCGTTCTGGCGGCTCTTCCGGCCGTGACACCGGGCCCGCCCGCGGCCGGTCGGGGCACCCGCCCGACCGCCTCGGGTCAGAAGCCGCCCTCCATGTTGACGAAGCGCGAGTAGTGGCCCTGGAACGCCACGGTGATCGTCGCCGTCGGGCCGTTCCTGTGCTTGGCCACGATCAGGTCCGCCTCGCCCGCGCGCGGCGACTCCTTCTCGTAGGCGTCCTCGCGGTGCAGCAGGATGACCATGTCGGCGTCCTGTTCGATCGATCCCGACTCACGGAGGTCGGAGACCATCGGCTTCTTGTCGGTGCGCTGCTCGGGTCCGCGGTTCAGCTGGGAGAGCGCCACCACGGGCACCTCAAGCTCCTTGGCCAGCAGCTTCAGGTTCCTGGACATCTCGGACACCTCCTGCTGCCGGCTCTCGGGGCGGCGGCTGCCGCCCGCCTGCATCAGCTGGAGGTAGTCGATGACGATGAGCCGCAGGTCGTTGCGCTGCTTCAGGCGGCGGCACTTGGCCCGGATCTCCATCATCGACAGGTTGGGCGAGTCGTCGATGTACAACGGGGCCTCGTTGACCTCCGCCATCTGCCGGGCCAGGCGGTTCCAGTCCTCGTCGGTCATGCTGCCGGAACGCATGTGGTGCAGCGCCACGCGCGCCTCGGCCGACAGGAGGCGCATCGCGATCTCGTTGCGCCCCATCTCCAGGGAGAAGATGACGCTCGGCAGCTTGTGCTTGATCGAACAGGCCCTGGCGAAGTCGAGCGCGAGCGTCGACTTGCCCATCGCGGGCCGCGCGGCGATCACGATCATCTGGCCGGGGTGCAGCCCGTTGGTCAGGGAGTCGAGGTCGGTGAACCCGGTGGGCACGCCGGTCATCTCGCCGCTGCGGTTGCTGATGGCCTCGATCTCGTCGAGCGCGCCCTCCATGATGTCGCCGAGCGGCAGGTAGTCCTCGGCCGTCCGCTGCTCGGTGACGGCGTAGACCTCGGCCTGCGCGGCGTTGACGATGTCGTCGACGTCGCCGTCCGCCGCATACCCCATCCGGGTGATGCGCGTGCCGGCCTGCACCAGCCGCCGCAGCACCGCGCGGTCGTGCACGATCTCGGCGTAGTACTCCGCGTTGGCCGCCGTCGGCACCGTGTTGACCAGCTGGTGCACGTAGCCGGCGCCGCCGACGCGTGCCAGCTCGCCGCGCTTGGTCAGCTCGGCGGAGATGGTGATGGGGTCGGCCGGCTCGCCCTTCGCGTACAGGTCGAGGATCGCCGTGTAGATCGTCTCGTGCGCGGGCTTGTAGAAGTCGGGGCCGCGCAGGACCTCGACCACGTCGGCGATGGCGTCCTTGGACAGCAGCATGCCGCCGAGCACCGACTGCTCGGCCGCGAGGTCCTGGGGCGGCAGCCGCTCGAACTCCGCGCGCTCCTCGTCGCCGCCCTCCGGGCTGTGCCGCGGTCGCGCGACGGGAGGGGCCTCCCCGGTGTCGGGCCCGCCCCATGGCCCCGCGTGCTCGTCGAGATCAGCCACCGACCCCGCCTCCCTCCGGCTTCGAACCGCCGTGCGCTTCTTTCCTACGGCACGGCTCTGACATTCTCGCCGAGCCGAGGCCCGCGCCGTCGCCCCGGTCCCGGCAGCCGGGCGGGCGGCGCGGCGGGCCGGGGCGGGCAGAGTTATCCACAGGCTATGTGGATTTCAGATCACACCCTGTGGACAACGGTCCGATTCCTGTGGACAACGATCGGGCGGCACGCGCGACGCCCGGCGAACGGCTCGCGTCGCACCCCGCGTGAGCTGCGCCTTCACCCTTCGCACGCATGAGTGACCAAGCGGTGCGGCGCACACGGAACGGCTTCCCGCCGCACCACGCGCGGCCACGTGCCGCCGTGTGATGAGTAAGGACCCTGGACCCCTTGCGTCCATTACCTGTGGATGTTTGGATCGGACCATGTCCCCACCGTCACCGCCCGCCGCTCCCCTCGCGGGTGACCGGCGGAAACGGGCCCGCGGCCAGGACCGCGAGATCCTCGCGCTCGCCCTCCCCGCCTTCGGCGCGCTCGTCGCCGAACCGCTGTTCCTCATGGCCGACAGCGCGATGATCGGGCACCTCGGCACCCCCCAGCTCGCCGGCCTCGGCATCGCCGCCGCCCTGCTGACCACCGCGGTCAACGTCTTCGTCTTCCTCGCCTACGCCACCACCGCCTCGGTCGCCCGCAGCGTCGGCGCCGGCCGGCTCGCCACCGCGATCAGGCAGGGCATGGACGGCATCTGGCTCGCCGTCGTCCTCGGCCTGCTGCTGGTCGCCGCCCTCGTGCCGGCGGCACCCGCCCTCGTCGACGCGTTCGGCGCGTCCGCGACCGCGGCCCCGCACGCCACCGACTACCTGCGGATCAGCGCACTCGGCATGCCGGCCATGCTGATCGTGCTCGCCGCGACCGGCGTGCTCCGCGGCCTCCAGGACACCAGGACCCCGCTGTACGTCGCCATCGGCGGGTTCTCGGCCAACATCGTCCTCAACGCCCTGTTCATCTACGGCCTCGACGGCGGCGTCGCCGGCTCGGCCTGGGGCACCGTGCTCGCCCAGTACGGCATGGCCGCCGTCTACCTGCGCGTGGTCGTCCGCGGCGCGCGGCGGCACGGGGCCGACCTGCGCCCGAGCCGCACGGGCATCCTCGCCAACGCCAGGGCCGGCGTTCCGCTGCTGGTCCGCACGCTCTCGCTGCGGGCCGTGCTGCTGATCGCCACCGCGGTGGCCGCCCGGCTCGGTGACACCGACGCGGCGGCCCACCAGATCGCGCTCACCCTGTGGACGCTCCTGGCGTTCGCCCTGGACGCCATCGCCATCGCGGGACAGGCCATCGTCGGCCGCCTGCTGGGCGCGGGGGACACCGCGGGCGCGCGGGCCGCCTGCCGGCGCATGGTCGGCTGGGGCGTGGCCACCGGCGCCCTGCTCGCCGTCCTGGTCGTCGCGGCGAGCCCCCTGGTCCTGCGGGCGTTCACCGGGGATCAGGAGGTGCGCGACCTGCTGCTCCCCGTCCTGCTCGTGGTGGCGCTGACCCAGCCGGTCGCGGGCGTGGTGTTCGTCCTCGACGGCGTCCTCATGGGAGCGGGGGACGGGCCGTACCTGGCCTGGGCGATGCTGCTCACCCTCGCCGTGTTCGCACCCGTGGCCCTGCTCGTGCCGGTGGCCGGGGGCGGGATCACCGCCCTGTGGTGGGCCATCGCGGGGCTGATGATGGGCACCCGGCTGGTCACCCTCGCGCTGCGCGCGAGGACCGGGCGCTGGGTCGTCGCCGGGGCGGTCCGGGCGTGACGGCCGTGGCCGGGCCCCCGGACGGGACCCGGCCACGGCACGGACTCACTTGGCGGCGTCCACCTGGAGGCCGACGTGCGCCACGACCTCGGGGTGCAGCCGGACGGAGACCCGGTGCGAGCCGAGGCTCTTGATCGGCGTGCTCAGCTCGATGCGGCGCTTGTCCACGTCGGGCCCGCCCGCGGTCTTGACCGCGGACACGATGTCGGCCGGGGTGACGGAGCCGAAGAGGCGCCCGCCCGCACCCGCCCTGACCTTCAGCCGGACGGTCACGCCCTCCAGCTGGGCCTTGACGTCGTTGGCCTGCTCGATCGAGGCGATCTCACGGATCTTGCGACCGCGGCGGATCTGCTCGACGTCCTTCTCGCCGCCCTTGGTCCAGCGGATCGCGGCACCGCGGGGCAGCAGGTAGTTACGGGCGTACCCGTCCTTGACATCGA
Organism: Streptomyces marincola; assembly: GCF_020410765.1. NCBI lineage: Bacteria > Bacillati > Actinomycetota > Actinomycetes > Kitasatosporales > Streptomycetaceae > Streptomyces > Streptomyces marincola. The sequence continues at coordinate 3,394,373 of NZ_CP084541.1, forward strand.
CGACGTCGCCGGCCGTACCGAGGCCGGAGACCTCACTGGTCAGAATGATCTTCATGACGCTTCGGTCCCCTTCCTCAGCGAGCGGTCGAGGTGTAGGGCAGCAGCGCCATCTCACGGCTGTTCTTCACGGCCGTGGCGACATCGCGCTGGTGCTGGGTGCAGTTGCCGGTGACCCGGCGGGCACGGATCTTGCCGCGGTCGGAGATGAACTTCCGCAGCAGGTTCGTGTCCTTGTAGTCGACGTAGGAGATCTTCTCCTTGCAGAACACGCAAACCTTCTTCTTCGGCTTGCGCGCGGGCGGCTTCGCCATGGTGTCTCTCCGGTGAGTTCAAAAAGAAGTGGGTACGGCGCGGAAGGCGTCCGCGCGTGACCTAGAAGGGCGGCTCGTCCGAGTAGCCACCGCCGCCACCGCCGCCCCAGCCGCCACCCTGGCCGCCGCCGCCCTGCTGGCCGCCGCCGGCCGGGGCACCGGTCGCCCACGGGTCGCCCGCGGGCGCCCCGCCGCCACCGCCCTGCTGGCCGCCGGGGCCGCCGCCCCAACCGCCACCGGGGCCGCCGCCCTGGCCACCGCCGCGGCCCGCGGCCCTGGTGACCTTCGCCGTGGCACTGCGGAGACTGGCGCCGACCTCGTCGACCTCCAGCTCGAAGACCGTGCGCTTGACACCGTCCCTGTCCTCGTACGACCGCTGCTTGAGACGGCCCTGCACGATGACCCGGGTGCCCTTGGTGAGCGACTCGGCGACGTTCTCCGCCGCCTGGCGCCAGACCGAGCAGGTCAGGAACAGGCTTTCGCCGTCCCGCCACTCGCTCGTCTGCCGGTCGAAGATCCGTGGCGTCGAGGCGACGCGGAACTTCGCTACGGCCGCACCGGACGGGGTGAAGCGCAGCTCGGGGTCGTCGACCAGGTTGCCGACGACCGTGATGACGGTCTCGCCTGCCATGGGGGTACCTCTCGGCGCGGGTTAACTGCTGTTGCTGCGATGATTACGTATGGCACTGACAGTGCTACTGGACGTCCCGCGCTCAGTGAGTGGCGGGGCGCAGGACCTTCGTCCGCATGACCGACTCGTTCAGGTTGAGCTGACGGTCGAGTTCCTTGACGATGTCCGGCTCCGCCTGGAGGTCGATGACCGAGTAGATGCCCTCGGGCTTCTTGTTGATCTCGTAGGCGAGACGGCGACGGCCCCAGGTGTCGACCTTCTCCACCTTCCCGTTGCCCTCGCGGACGACGGAAAGGAAGCTCTCGATCAGGGGGGCGACGGAGCGCTCCTCCAGATCGGGGTCGAGGATCACCATCACCTCGTAGTGACGCATGCGAAAACCCACCTCCTCTGGACTCGGGCGGCCACGGACGATCCGTGGCAGGAGGGTCGTGATGCGTGTGCCGCTCTCGGCGGCCCGCGTGGACGCGGACCGGAGGGCGGACAGTACACCGTACCCGCCCGCGGCCCGCGCGCCGAAATCCGCACGGAACGGTAGGGCGCCGGGCCGGCGGGTACCCGGGGGGCGCGGCGGCGTGCGCCCGCGCGAGGGCCGTGCCCCGCGCCCGGGGAACGAGCCCCCGGAGCGAGTCACGCACACAAGTCCTGGAGGTGCCGTCATGGCGCAGCTCGCGCATCCGACGACCTACCTGAACACCGATGGCCGTGCGCATCCGGTCGAGAACCGGTTCGCCTCGGTCGCGTTCGTGCTCGGCCTCCTCGCCGTGGTGACCGCGGCCTTTCCCGGCCTGCACCTGGTGAGCAGCTGGGCCGGCCTGGCCGGTATCGCGGCCGGCGCCTGGGCCCAGCTGATCTCGGCGACGACCGGCCAGCGTTTCCTCGCCGTGCTGGGCCTCGGGGCCGCCGCCCTCGGCTTCTACCTGGGCGTGGCGCACGGCGGCCCGTTCGGCGGCTGGCTGGGCTGAGACCGGCCCCGGCCCCGCGGGCCGGGCGGGGGCGGCGGGGGCGCTCCCGCCCGGTCCGCGCTGCCCGCGGGCGGGGGCCGGACGGCCGAAGGGGCACGCGGCGCGGGGTGGGACCGCGCCGTCCCACGGCGGGTGCCGCGCGGTTAGGCTTCCGGCCAGACCCTGCGATTGACGCCGGAGGAGCCCCCCATATGAGCCTGACCCTGAGGACCATCAGTCGCGAGCAGCATCTGGCGTACATCGGCTCGCTGCCCTCGGCGAGTCACATGCAGGTGCCCGCGTGGGGCGATGTGAAGGCCGAGTGGCGTTCCGAGTCGCTCGGCTGGTTCGACCGCTCCGGGCAGCTGGTGGGGGTCGGCCTGGTGCTCTACCGGCAGTTGCCGCGGCTGAAGCGGTACCTCGCGTACCTGCCGGAGGGCCCGGTGATCAACTGGTACGCGCCGAACCTGGAGGAGTGGCTCCGGCCGATGCTCGCGCACCTGAAGCAGCAGGGCGCGTTCTCGGTGAAGATGGGCCCCCCCGTGGTCATCAGGCGGTGGAGCGCGGCGGCGATCAAGGCGGGCATCCAGAACCCCGAGGTGAAGCGGCTGCGCGATGTCGAGGCCACGGTGATCGAGCCGCGCGCGTTCGAGGTCTCCGACCGGCTGCGGCGCATGGGCTGGCAGCAGGGCGAGGACGAGGGCGCGGGCTTCGGCGACGTGCAGCCGCGGTACGTGTTCCAGATCCCGCTGCGCGGTCGTTCCCTCGACGAGGTCCACAAGGGTTTCAACCAGCTGTGGCGCCGGAACATCAAGAAGGCGGAGAAGGCCGGCGTCGAGGTGGTCAGGGGCGGCTACGAGGACCTCCCCGTGTGGCAGCAGCTGTACGAGGTGACGGCGGAACGCGACAAGTTCAGGCCGCGTCCGCTGATGTACTTCGAGCGGATGTGGCGGACGCTGAACGACGAGGACCCCGACCGCATGCGCCTGTACTTCGCGGTGCACGAGGGCGAGGCCGTCGCCGCCGCGACCATGCTGATCGTGGGCGGTCATGTGTGGTATTCGTACGGTGCTTCCGCCAACCACAAGCGCGAGGTGCGACCGTCCAACGCGATGCAGTGGCGCATGTTGCAGGACGCGTACGCGCTTCAGGCGGACGTGTACGACCTGCGGGGCATCGGTGACTCGCTGGAGGACACCGACCATCTCTTCGGTCTGATCCAGTTCAAGGTAGGAACGGGCGGCGAGGCGGCCGAGTACCTCGGTGAGTGGGACTTCCCGCTGAACAAGCTGCTCCACAAGGCGCTCGACATCTACATGTCGCGGCGCTGATTCGTTCGCAGGGCTCACGAGAGAGAGGGTCTCCCCCGCCATGGCGCTCACCCTTTACGTCGACACCGGCCGCTGGCGGGCGCACCAGCGGTCGATTCTGGCCGATTTCCCGGGTCTGGTGCCCGTGTGCAAGGGCAACGGCTACGGTTTCGGCCACGACCGGCTCGCCGACGAGGTGGCCATGATGGGCCTCGACACGATCGCGGTGGGGACCACGTACGAGGCCGCGGCCATGAAGGACCGCTTCAGCGGCGACATCCTGGTGCTGACTCCGTACCGGCGCACGGAGGAGCCCGTTCCGCTCCCCGACCGGGTGGTCCGTTCGGCATCGTCGGTCGACGGCGTGTACGGGCTCGTCGGGTCGCGGGTCGTGGTCGAGGTGATGAGCACGATGCGGCGGCACGGCGTGTCGCCCTCCGACCTCGGCAAGCTCCAGGCCGCGTTGGACGACGTGCGCCTTGAGGGCTTCGCCATCCACCTGCCGCTCGACCGCACGGACGGCACGGACGCGGTCGAGGAGGTCATCGAGTGGATGGACCGGCTGCGCGCGGCCAGGCTGCCGCTCGACACGATGTTCGTGAGCCACCTGACGGCGGACCAACTCCGGCGGCTGCGCCAGCAGTTCCCGCAGACGACGTTCCGGGCGCGGATCGGGACCCGGCTGTGGCTCGGTGACCACGGCGCCACCGAGTACCGGGGCGCGGTGCTGGACGTGACGCCGGTCGGCAAGGGCGACCGCTTCGGCTACCGGCAGCAGAAGGCGCCGGGGGACGGGTGGCTCGCGGTGGTCGCGGGCGGCACGTCGCACGGCGTGGGCCTTGAGGCCCCGAAGGCGCTGCACGGCATGACCTCGCGCGCCAAGGGCATGGCGCGGGCGAGCCTGGCCACGGTGAACCGGAACCTGTCGCCGTTCGTGTGGGACGGCAAGCAGCGGTGGTTCGCGGAGCCGCCGCACATGCAGGTGTCGATCCTGTTCGTGCCCGCCGAGTCCCAGGGGCCCAAGGTGGGTGACGAGTTCAAGGCGATCCTGCGGCACACGACGACCCAGGTGGACCGCCTGGTCGACGAGTGAGCCAAGGCGGCGGGGGCCCGTCGGCGGCTGCCCGCCGACGGCACAGGGACGGCGGCAGCCCCGCAATGGGGGCGGGGCTGCCGCTTCGTCCGGGGCGCGGCCCCGGGCGGGGCCGGGCGGGTGCCGGGGCCTGACGCCCGCGAGGGCGATCGGCTCCGGGCGGGGCTCAGCTGTCGACTTCGCCGCGGATGAACTTCTCGACGTTCTCGCGCGCGATGTCGTCGAAGTACTGCACGGGCGGGGACTTCATGAAGTAGGAGGACGCGGAGAGGATCGGGCCCCCGACGCCGCGGTCCTTGGCGATCTTCGCGGCGCGCAGCGCGTCGATGATCACGCCGGCGGAGTTGGGGGAGTCCCAGACCTCCAGCTTGTACTCCAGGCTCAGCGGAACGTCGCCGAACGCGCGGCCCTCAAGGCGGACGTAGGCCCACTTGCGGTCGTCGAGCCAGGCGACGTAGTCGGACGGGCCGATGTGGACGTTCTTCTCGCCCAGTTCGCGGTCGGGGATCTGGGAGGTGACGGCCTGCGTCTTGGAGATCTTCTTGGACTCCAGCCGGTCGCGCTCCAGCATGTTCTTGAAGTCCATGTTGCCGCCGACGTTCAGCTGCATGGTGCGGTCGAGGACGACGCCGCGGTCCTCGAACAGCTTGGCCATCACGCGGTGCGTGATCGTGGCGCCGACCTGCGACTTGATGTCGTCACCGACGATCGGCACGCCGGCCTCGGTGAACTTGTCGGCCCACTCCTTGGTGCCGGCGATGAAGACGGGCAGCGCGTTGACGAACGCGACCTTCGCGTCGATGGCGCACTGCGCGTAGTACTTGGCCGCCTCCTCGGAGCCGACCGGCATGTAGCAGACGAGGACGTCGGCGCGGGTGTCCTTGAGGACCTGGACGACGTCGACGGGCTCGTCGTCGGACTCGACGATGGTCTCGCGGTAGTACCGGCCGAGACCGTCGTGGGTCTCGGCGCGCTGCACGGTCACGCCGGTCGGGGGCACGTCGCAGATCTTGATGGTGTTGTTCTCGCTCGCGCCGATGGCGTCGCTGAGGTCGATGCCGACCTTCTTGGCGTCGACGTCGAACGCGGCGACGAACTCGATGTCCGAGACGTGGTAGTCGCCGAACTGGACGTGCATCAGGCCCGGGACCCGGCTGTCCGGGGCGGCGTCCTTGTAGTACTCGACGCCCTGTACCAGCGATGCGGCGCAGTTGCCCACGCCGGCGATGGCTACGCGAACCGAACCCATTCCGGTTGCTCCCTGTGTGTTCTCGACGTGACCCCGCACGGCTGCGGGGGGGTGTGTTCAGGTGGTGGTGTCGTCCTCGGACGACCCCGCCCGGTGGCGCCCCTGGATGCCGTCCGGCTCTCCCGGGGCCCTGTCCTGCGGGGAGGCGCGGTGCGGGCGCCCCTCGCGTTCGCTCTCGATCAGCTCGTTGAGCCAGCGGACTTCGCGTTCCACCGACTCCATGCCATGCCGCTGCAACTCCAGCGTGTAGGCGTCGAGCTTCTCCCGCGTGCGGGCCATGGAGGCGCGCATCTTGGCGAGGCGCTCCTCCAGCCGGCTGCGGCGGCCTTCGAGGACGCGCATGCGCACGTCCCGCGAGGTTTGGCCGAAGAAGGCGAAGCGGACACCGAAGTGCTCGTCCTCCCAGGCGTCCGGGCCGGTCTGGCCCAGCAGTTCCTCGAAGCGCTCCTTGCCGTCGGCCGTGAGCCGGTAGACGATCTTCGCCCGGCGGTTGGAGAGCGGGGTGGCCCGGGGGTCGTCCGGGCTGTGGCCCGTCTCCTCGGTGAGCCAGCCCTGTTGCACCAGTGTCTTCAGGCAGGGGTAGAGGGAGCCGTAGCTGAACGCCCTGAAGACGCCCAGCGAGGTGTTGAGCCGCTTGCGCAGCTCGTACCCGTGCATCGGGGACTCGCGCAGGAGCCCGAGAACGGCGAACTCCAGGACACCTGAGCGCCTGCTCACCCGGGAGGTCACCTCCGTTCTCATCCGTCGTGCCGTGCCTTCCGAGCTTAATGTGGTGCGATGCATTGAGGCGATGCATTGAGCCGATGTATCAGCTCGATACATCGCAACGATAGAACGGCGGGGCGGGCCCGGCAAGCGAGGGCACGGTGACCGGGATCACAACTTCGCCCCTCCCGAGGTGTTATGCCCCAATTGTTCGCAGGGCAGCGGAAGGTGGCGCGCGGGGTCTGCGTAGTCTTTAGCCCGTGCAGACCACCGTGAGCGGGAACCCGGCGATGGCCAGCGTCGTCATCGTTCCGGGTGCAGTGCGCCCCGACCCGTGGACGGACCGCACACCGGGGGACCGGATGCCCACCGAAGTACCCGCCCCTACCAGGCGAATGTGTCTGTCCGAGAGGTAGCTGTCCCATGAGCGAGCACCGTCGAAAGCCGCCGCAGTCCCGCGGTCGCCGGGCCACGGGGTCCTCCGGGCGCCGCGCCGGCCCGCCCCCCGTGCCCCCAGCGGGGCACGGGGGCGAAGCCGGTGAGACCCCGGAACGGCCGTACGGCAGCCGCGCCGAGGCGCGCCGCGCCATGCAGCGCGGCGGAGGCCGCCGCCGCGCGGCCGAAACGGCGAGCGCGGCGGAGGGCGCCGCCCGCTCCGGGCGGCGGCGCGCCGAGGCGGCCAGGAAGAAGCGCTTCATCGACTATCCACGGTCCGGCTACAGCGGCCTGCGCCGCTGGGTGCCCTCGTGGAAGCAGATGCTCGGGTCGACGCTGGCCTTCTTCGTGATGCTGTTCGGCCTCGTCGGCCTGGCGTACGCCCTGACCGAGGTGCCCGACCCCAACGATGTCGCCGTCCAGGAGACCAACGTCTACTACTGGGCGGACGGCGAGCGGATGGTCGTCTCCGGTGAGAGCAACATCAACCGGCAGCGGCTCGCCCTGAAGGACATGCCGGTGGCGATGCAGGACTCGGTGATCTCCGCGGAGAACGCCAGTTTCCGCACCGACCCGGGCATCGACATCATGGGCATCGGCCGCGCCGTGCTGAACATGGCGCGCGGCGGCGATGTGCAGTCGGGTTCGACGATCACGCAGCAGTACGTCAAGAACATGTACCTCACCCAGGACCAGACGATCGAGCGCAAGGCGCGCGAGCTGCTGCTCTCGGTCAAGGTGGGGGCCCAGTTCACCAAGGACGAGATCCTTGAGGGCTACCTCAACACCTCGGACTTCGGCCGCGGCGCCCTGGGCATCCAGGCCGCGGCGCAGGCGTACTACGGCAAGGACGCCCACGAACTCACCGACAGCGAGTGCGCGTTCCTCGCCGCCCTGCTGAAGGGCCCCGCGCTGTACGACCCGTTCATCGGGGGCGACGGCGGCGAGGTCAACGACACCAACCCGGAGAATCTTGAGCGTGCCGAGTCCCGCTGGTCGTGGATTCTCGAACGCCGGGCCACGGTCGGCGACCTCGACCAGGCGGACTACGAGGCCATCCTCGCCGAAGGCTTCCCCATGCCGGAGCCGCCGACCCCGGCGATGGAGAAGGCCGGGCAGATCGGCTACCTCACCAACCTCGCCGACCAGTTCCTGATCAGCCAGGGCGCGGTGACGCGTGAGGAGCTGAACAAGGGCGGCTACCAGATCCACACCACGTTCGACCGGCACCTGATGGACGACATGGAGGCGGCCGTCGAGGAGGTGCGCGACGCCAACATCGACCCCGAGGCGCGGGACGAGGACCGGCACGTGCAGTTCGGCGGCGCCGCGGTGATCCCCGGCGACGGCGCGATCGTGGCCATCTACGGCGGCGAGGACTACACCCAGCACTTCGTGAACAACGCGGACAACCCGGGCGCCCAGGTCGGGTCCACGTTCAAGCCGTTCGTCCTGGCGGCGGCCATGCGGGACGGCGTGCGCGATCCGGACGGTCCGGTCGAGCAGGCCAGGGAGCAGCGCACCCAGGTCTCCCCCGAGAGCCTGTACCGCAGCGAGGACATGCTGCCGATCTTGAACTACAACGGCGACCCGGTCGTCGTCGAGAACGCGGAGACGGGCGAGGAAGAGCCCTGGCTCCAGGCCAACTTCGAGGGCAAGGACCAGGGCGACATCACCATCCGCGAGGCCATGGAGGTCTCCGCCAACGTCCCGTTCGTGCAACTGGGCATGGATGTCGGCCCCGCGACCGTCAGCGTCGCGGCCGAGGACGCCGGCCTGCTGCCCGACAGCCTCGGTCGGGCCGACGACACGGTGCCGACCTTCGCGCTCGGTGTCTCGACCCCGGGACCGATCCGGATGGCGACGGCCTACGCGACCTTCGCCGCCAGCGGCGAGCAGGCCGACCCGTACTCGGTGACCCACGCGGAGAACAGCCGCTCGGGCTGGGAGTGGTCCTACGAGTCCGAGACCGAGCAGGTCTTCGACTCCGCGATCGCCGACACCGTCACCGACGTGCTCACCGAGGTCGTCGAGGGCGACCAGGGCAGCGGCCGTGACGTGCGGCCCCTGGGCCGGCCGGTCGCCGCCAAGACCGGCACCACCGACGACAACAGGAGCGCCTGGTTCGTCGGCTACACGCCGCAGATGTCCACGGCCATCGGCATGTGGCGCATGCCCGACTCCCAGGAGGAGCTCGTCGGCGACGAGCAGATGGGCTTCATGTCGATGTACGGCACGGCGGGAGAGCGTCGGATCAACGGTGGCTCGCTGCCGCTCGACGTCTGGCTCGCGTTCATGCAGCAGGCGATGGAAGGCAAGGAGATCCAGGACTTCCCGACGCCGCCCGACCCCTCGCAGCTCGGTGTGGAGCACCGCGGTACCGGCGTCGAGCCGCCGACGGAGGAGCCGACGGAGGAGCCGACCGAGGAACCGACGGAGGAGCCGACGGAGGAACCGACGACGGAGGAGCCGACCGAGGAACCGACGCAGCCGACGGAGGAGCCGACGACGGAGGAGCCGACCGAGGAGCCGACGCAGACCTGCGCTCCGTGGGACATCACCTGCGACGACGACAACTCGACCGGCGGCCCGGGTGGACCTGGCGGGCCCGGTGAGCCCTCGGGTGACCCGACCGAGCCGACGCCGGATCCGGACCCCACGGATGACGGCGACTGGTTCGGTCGCTGACAGCAGTCCCGCCCCTCCTGAGGTGGGCCGTGCGGCAGGATGAGCACATGGCGCATCCGAACCCGCGAGCGGACGTACGGCCCACCGAGCAAGACGACGTGGCCGCCGCCGGCAGTGAGCTGATCGGCGGCCCCGTCGGCCGGCGAGCCGGCCGCGGTGGCGGCCGGTGGGCGCCGGTCCGGGTGATCGCCCTGATCGCGATCGGTGTCTTCGCCCTCGGCATGGCGCAGAAGGCCCCCTGCTACGGCAGCGGCTGGTTCGAGAGCGCGACGGACCAGTACACCCACGCCTGCTACTCCGACATCCCGCATCTGTATCAGGGCCGCGGCTTCGCCGACGGGGTCACCCCGTACTTCGAGTCCATCCCCGCGGAGTTGTCCAGCGGGCTCAAGTACCTCGAATACCCCGTGCTCACCGGCCTGTTCATGCAGGTCGCCGCCTGGCTGACCCCCGAGGGCACGAGCGACCCGCATCCCGCGCAGACCTACTGGCTCGTGAACGCCGCTCTGCTGATGATCTGCGCCGTCGTCATCGCGGTCTGCGTGACGCGTACCCACCGGCACCGGCCCTGGGACGGCCTCCTGGTGGCCATGGCCCCCGCCCTGGCGCTGACCGCCACCATCAACTGGGACCTGCTGGCCGTCGCCCTCACCTGCGCGGCCCTGCTCATGTGGTCACGCAGCCGGCCACTGCTCGGCGGAGTGCTCCTCGGCCTCGCCACCGCGGCCAAGCTCTACCCCATCCTGATCCTCGGCCCCATCTTCGTGCTGTGCTGGCGAGCCGGACGGTGGCGCGCGTTCTGGCTCGCGGTCGGCGGAGCCGCGGGGGCCTGGCTCGCCGTCAACCTGCCGGTGCTCATCCCCGCTCGCGAGGGGTGGGCCACGTTCTACACCTTCAGCGAGGAACGGCCCGTCGACTTCGGCTCGGTGTGGCTGATCATTCAGCAACGGACCAACGCGGAGCTCGACGGCGTGAACATCTACGCCACCGCCCTGGTCGTGCTGGGCTGCGCGGCCATCACCGCGCTCGCCCTCAGCGCACCGCGCCGACCGCGCCTCCCGCAACTCGCCTTTCTCGTCGTCGCCCTGTTCATCATCACCAACAAGGTCTACTCGCCGCAGTACGTGCTGTGGCTGATCCCGCTCGCCGCGCTCGCCCGACCGCGCTGGCGTGACTTCCTCATCTGGCAGGGCGGCGAGGTCCTGTACTTCCTCGGCGTCTGGATGTACCTGGCCCGTCTCAACGGGGAGAACCAGCAGGGTCTCGCCGCAGGCGGCTACCAACTCGCGATCCTCGCGCACCTGTTGGGCACCGCCTACCTGTGCGCGGTCGTCGTGCGGGACATCCTGAGGCCGGAACGCGACCCCGTGCGCCAGGACGGCTCCGACGACCCGGGCGGCGGCGTCCTCGACGGCGCGAAGGACGTCTTCACCCTTCGCTCCGCACCGACGCAGCCGCCGGCCCCCACCGCGTTCGTCGACTGGGGCGTCTCCGGGCGCACACTGCCCACCCCCGCCACCGGCCGCCCTCTTCCCCCGGATGACGTTTCACGTGAAACATGAACCTGCCGCGCGCACCTCGACCCTGGTCGACCTGCGCGCGCTGCTGCGCTTCCCCGGCTTTCGGAAGCTGTTGACCGTCCGGCTGCTGTCGCAGTTCTCCGACGGCGTCTTCCAAGTCGGTCTCGCCACCTACGTGGTCTTCTCACCCGAGCAGGAGACCTCGCCCGCCGACATCGCCGCCGCCATGGCGGTACTGCTCCTGCCGTACTCCCTGCTCGGCCCGTTCGCCGGAGTCCTGCTCGACCGCCTGCGGCGTCGTCAGGTACTGCTCTACGGCAACGCGCTGCGCGCCGCGCTGGCCATCGGCACGTGCGTCCTGGTGATCAGCGAGGTACCGGACTGGCTCTTCTATCTCTCCGCCCTCTCCGTCACCGCGGTCAATCGTTTCGTCCTCGCCGGCCTCTCCGCCGGTCTGCCGCGCGTCGTGGACCGTGAACGACTCGTGGTGGCGAACTCCCTGTCCCCCACGGCCGGGACGCTCGCCGCCACGGTCGGCGGTGGCGCCGCCTTCGTCGTCCAACTCTTCGGCGCCAGCCAGGGGGTCGAGGACGCGCTGGCGCTCGGCCTGGCGGGAGTGCTCTACGTCCTGGCCGGCCTGTCCGCGCTGCGTATGCACCGGGACCTGCTCGGTCCCGAGCCCGATGCCGTGCGGCCGAAGCTGACCGCTGCGCTCGCCAGTACCGCGCGCGGTCTGGCCGCCGGACTGCGGCACCTTGCGGACCGGCGGCAGGCCGCCTGGACCCTGAGCGCCCTCGGCCTGATGCGTTTCTGCTACGGCGCGCTGCTCGTGACCGTTCTCATGCTGTGCCGTCACGCCTGGACGAACGGCGCCGAGGACGGCGACGGCTTGGCGTGGCTGGGGATGGCGGTCGCCGTGTCGGGGGCCGGCTTCTTCGTCGCCGCGCTGATCTCCCCGTGGATGGTGGCTCGGTGGGGCACGCTCGGCTGGTTCGTGCTGTGCGCCGCGCTGGCCGCGGTCCTGGTGCCGGCCCTCGGCCTCTGGTTCCGGCCGGTGCCCGTCATGGTCGCGGCCTTCGTCCTCGGGCTGGCGACTCAGGGATCGAAGATCGTCACCGATACGGTCGTGCAGTCCTCGGTCGATGACGCCTACCGAGGGCGCGTCTTCGCCCTGTACGACATGCTGTTCAACATCGCCTTCGTCGCCGCCGCGGGACTCGCCGCGTTGATGCTGCCGCCGGACGGGCGCTCGGCCGTCCTCCTCATCATGGTCTCGGCGCTCTACGCTCTCACCGCTCTGGCCGTGCACGGGCTGCGCCGCAGGACTGTTTCACGTGAAACAGTGAGCGTGGCGGTCGGCTGAGGTGAGCGCCGACCGCCGGTCGGGCCGCTGCGCTACTGGGCGGCCCACCACTCCTTGAGCGCGGCCACCGCCGCGTCACGTCCCAGCGGGCCGTGCTCCATCCGCAATTCGAGCATGTGCCGGTAGGCCCGGCCGATCTCGGGCCCGGGACCGATGGCGAGGATGTCCATGATCTCGTTGCCGTTGAGGTCGGGCCGGATGGCTTCCAGTTCCTCTTGTTCCTTCAACTGCTCGATGCGCTCTTCCAGGCTGTCGTAGGCCCGGGAGAGCGCGAGTGCCTTCCGCTTGTTCCGCGTGGTGCAGTCGGACCGGGTCAGCTTGTGCAGCCGGTCGAGCAGCGGCCCGGCGTCCCGGACGTAGCGGCGCACGGCCGAATCCGTCCACTCGCCGGTCCCGTAACCGTGGAACCGCAGGTGCAGCTCGACCAGACGAGCCACATCCTTGACGATGTCATTGGGGTACTTGAGCCGGGTCAGCCGCTGTTTGGTGAGCTTCGCCCCCACCACCTCGTGGTGGTGGAAGGAGACCCGGCCGTCCTTCTCGAAGCGCCGTGTCTTGGGCTTTCCGATGTCGTGCAGCAACGCGGACAGGCGCAGCACCAAGTCGGGCTCGCCGTCCTCCAGATCGATCGCCTGCTCCAGGACCGTCAAGCTGTGCTCGTAGACGTCCTTGTGCCGGTGATGCTCGTCCCGCTCCAGCCTCAACGCGGGGATCTCGGGCAGCACGCGCTCCGCCAGCCCGCTCTCGACGAGCAGCGTGATACCCGTGCGCGGGTGGTCGCTCAGGAGTAGCTTGTTCAGCTCGTCCCGGACGCGTTCGGCGGAGACGATGTCGATGCGGTCGGCCATGTCCGCCATGGCGGTGCGCACGGGCTCGGCCACGTCGAAGCCCAGCTGCGCGGCGAACCGGGCGGCACGCATCATGCGCAGGGGGTCATCCGAGAAGGACTCCTCAGGCGTCCCGGGCGTGCGCAGCTCGCGCCGGGCGAGGTCGGCGAGTCCGTGGTGCGGGTCGATGAACTCCTTGCGCGGCAGGGCGACGGCCATCGCGTTGACCGTGAAGTCACGGCGCCGCAGATCTTCCACGAGGGAGTCGCCGTACACCACCTCGGGTTTGCGCGAGCTTCGGTCGTAGGCTTCCGACCGGTATGTGGTGATCTCCAGCTGGTAGTCCTGCCGGCCGTCGCCGTTCCCGGACGGCCCGGCCTTGCGGCACCCCACCGTGCCGAACGCGATTCCGACCTCCCACACCGCGTCCGCCCATGGCTTGACGATGCGCAGCACGTCCTCGGGGCGCGCGTCCGTGGTGAAGTCCAGATCGTTGCCGAGACGCCCCAGCAGGGCGTCGCGCACCGAGCCGCCGACCAGGGCGAGGGCGAACCCGGCCTGCGCGAAGCGCTCCGCCAAGTCGTCGGCAACGGGGGAGACCCGCAGCAGTTCACCCACGGCCTGGCGCTGCGCCTGGCCGAGCCCGGGCGCTTCCTGACGGTGCTGGGTTTCATTCCTGTCGTTCGGCACAACAGCACAGCGTACGTGCACCGGATCACTCCAGGGCTCCCCCGGGGCCCCACCGGTCCTGGACACTCCGCGGGACCGATCCTCGTTACCATGAGGGCCGGTTGCGAACGAGGGAATGGGGCTGTCGCGTGACTGTGTCGGGGAAGCGGCGGGGAGCGACCCGCCGACGACGGCAGCGGCTGGTGTCGTTGCTCGCCGTGGTCACCGGTTTCCCGATCATGACCGGGCTCGTACCGGCCTCGGCGGCCGGCGCACCCGCCTCGCCCGCGGGGGCGCCCGCGCAGGAAACGGGCACCGGCAACCGTACCGCGACGGTCGCGATCACCGACCTGGGCCCGGAAGTGCCCGACGAGGACGACACGCTCAGCATCCGGGGCACGATCACGAACGAGGGGACCTCCCCGATCGTGGACAGCCGGGTGGACGCCCGGCAGGGCGTGCCGCTCACCGGCCGCAGCGGCATCGACGAGGCGGTCTCCCGCACCGGCTTCGACGCGGCCACCGGGCCGATCGTCGTCGGCCACGGCCAGGACCTGCCCACCATCCAGCCGGGCATGTCGGCGACCTTCTCCCTCGACGTCCCGGTGTCGGCCCTCTCGCTCGGCGCGGACGGCGTGTACGAACTGGGGGTCGGGCTCACCGGGCAGACCGAGCGCGAGCGGTGGGGCGACCAGATACTCGGCGTCGGCCGGACGGTGCTCCCCTGGCAGCCCGGCGCGGGCGAGGAGTCCCCCCGCACGGACCTGACCGTGCTGTGGCCGCTCATCTCCACCACTCACCTCACGGCGCAGACCGGTGCCGACGAGGAGCAGACCCCGGCGTTCCGCGACGACGCGCTGCTCACGGAGATCTCGCCGGGGGGCCGGCTCGACCAGTTGGTGTCCCTGGGGGCGGACCTGCCGGTGACCTGGGTGATCGATCCTGACCTGCTGGCCTCCGTGGACGCCATGACCGAGCCCTACCAGGTGTACGACGGAGACCGGCTGGTCGACGGGACGGGGCAGGAGCGGGCCAGGGAGTGGCTGCGCGAACTCCAGGAGGCGGTACAGGGCAAGGAGGTCGTCGCGCTGCCGTTCGCCGACCCGGACGTGGCCTCCCTGGCGCACCAGGGGAAGGACGTGCTGGGCGCCCTCGGCCAGCTTGCCAAGGCCACCGACGCGGCCGAGGTGACCGTGCAGACGGTCCTCGACGTGGACGCGAGCACCGACTTCGCCTGGCCGGTGGAAGGAGCCATCGACCCCTCCATCGTGTCGGTGGCGACCTCGGCCGGCGCTCAGCACGTCATCGCACGCAGCGACAGCCTCCGGCCCGGCGATCTGAACTACACCCCGACGGCCGCCCGGCCCATCGGGGACGGCACCACGGCCATCGTGGCGGACGCCCGGCTGTCCACGCTGTTCG
Source organism: Streptomyces marincola (assembly GCF_020410765.1). Lineage (NCBI taxonomy): Bacteria > Bacillati > Actinomycetota > Actinomycetes > Kitasatosporales > Streptomycetaceae > Streptomyces > Streptomyces marincola. Next base: position 3,409,540 of record NZ_CP084541.1, read on the forward strand.
AAGAGGACATGGCGGGGGCGGCGGACGCCGCGCTGGCGCGGCAGCTGCTGCTGGCCCAGACGCTCGCCATCACGCGGCAGGCCCCGGCCGATGAACGCAGCATCGTCCTGGCGCCGCAGCGGATGCCCACCGCGGTACAGGCCCAGGCGATGGCCGACGCGGTGCTCGCGACGCGGGACTCGACGGACTGGGTGCAGTTCACCGACCTCAGCGAGGCCGCTGCCGCGACGCCTGACCCCGACGCCAACCGGGAGGTGCCCCCGGCCTCGGACTACCCCCAGGAGCTGCGGGAGCAGGAGCTGCCCACCAGCGCCTTCCAGGCGATGCGGGAGACGCAGCGGACGCTGGAGGACTTCCAGGTGATCCTGACCCGCGACGACCGGGTCGCGACACCGTTCGGGAACGCCATACGGCGGGAGATGTCGACGTCCTGGCGGGGGAACGCGGAGGAGGCCGCCGACTACCGGGAGACGGTGCAGGACGGCCTGACGGGGCTCACCGAACGGGTGCACGTGATCCCGAAGTCACCCATCACTCTCTCGGGGCGCAGCGCCACGATTCCGGTCACCGTGCAGAACAACCTGGTGCAGGACGTGCACAACCTGGAGCTGCGGCTGACGTCGAGCAGGACGCTCGGTCTTGAGGTCAGCGAGCAGCAGGAGATCGTCGTGAGCGGCGGGCACAGCCAGTCGGTCAAGTTCTCCGCCACGGCCCGGGCCAACGGCCGGACGTTTCTGGAAGCGCAGCTCTACACGCCGGACAACAGGCCGTACGGGGAGCCGATCCAGTTCCAGGCGAGTGTCACCTCCATCACCTCGGCGGTCATGATGGTCATCGCGGGCGGCCTGCTGCTCGTCGTGCTCGCCGGTATCCGCATGTACACCCAGCGCAAGCGTGCCGCCCGTGAGCCGGTCGCGGTGAGCGCGGACCGGGACGGCGCCCAGGGTGAGAGCGGTGCCGACACCGGCGACGGAACCACCGGCGCCCGCCCGGGGAGTGAGAGGCTGGACCCCGACGAGTGAGCTGCCGGCCGGGAATCCGCACCGGCCCTTGAAACCAAAGGTGGGGTAGCGAGATGCATGCGCCGTACGACCGTGAACGCGGCCAGGCGCCGGGTGGCGGCGATCCGTCCGGCTGGGGGAACGACCAGCACGGACACCACGGTCAGCGGCCGGAGCACCACCAGGCGCCCGAGGGCTACGACGGCCGGCATCCCCACCATGCCCAGCACCCGCAGCACCCGCCGTACGGTCAGCACCCCCAGCACCCCGGTTACCCGGGTCAGCAGCCCTACCAGGCGCCGTACCAGCCCCCCGGGTACGACCCGGCGACCTATGACCCGACCGGATACGGCCAGGGCGGATTCGAACAGGACGGGTACGGCCAGGGCGGCTACGACCAGAGCGGGTACGGCGCCGGCGGCTACGGTCGGAGCGGCTACCACCAGGAGGGCTACCCTCCTCCTGGGTACGGGTCCGGCGGCTACGAGCAGAACGGGTACGGCCACGGCGGGTACGGGCCCGCCCAGCACCAGCAGCCGCCCGGATACGCGCCCGGGCCGCACGCACCCGACCCCTACGGTTCCCGGCAGCAGGGTTTTGACCAGCAGGGCCACCAGCAGCCCGGGTACGGCCGGCCGGGGCACCAGGGGGAGCAGCAGGGACAGCAGCCCTCCTACGACCCCTATCTCTCCGACAGCTACCACCACGACCCGTACGCGGGCCGCGATCCACTGGCCCAGGACCCGCTCGGCGAGGCGCTGTACGACCGTTCCGCCTATCCGCCGTCCTCGCAGGCAGGCGTTCCCGATCCGTCGGCCCCCTACCAGCAGCCGGCTCCGGGCGCCTACCCGCAGGACCCGCGGCACTGGGCCGCCCCACCACCGCCGGGCCCGGGCGCCGGGCCCCACCACCCGCGCCACGAGGACCAGGACGCCACCCAGTTCACCGGCATCGACGGGCTGATGAGCCGGTCGCCGGGCGACAACGGCCCTTCGGGCCCGCACCCTCCGGCCGGCGAGGGGCAGCCGCCCGCGACGGATGCCTTCGCCCACCTGTTCCGCGACCAGGGCGCGGCACCTGGCGGCCAGGGCCGGCCCGACGGGCCGCCGCCCAGCCTGCCGCCGCACGGGACGCCGGTGCAGCCGCCCGCGCCCGAGCAGCCGGCGCCGGAACCGGTGCCAAGCGCCAAGAAGCCGGGCCGCGCCTCCTCGTTCCTCCGGTCGAGCGCCGTCATGGCGGCGGGCACCCTCGTCTCCCGCGTGACCGGCTTCGTGCGCCAGCTCGTGCTCGTGGCGGCCCTGGGCTCGGCGGTGCTCGGCGACACCTACACCGTCGCCTGGAACCTGCCGAACATGATCTACATCCTGATCATCGGCGGCGGGCTCAACTCCGTGTTCGTGCCCATGCTGGTGCGTGCCATGAAGAACGACGCGGACGGGGGTGTGGCCTTCGCCAACCGGCTGCTGACCCTCGTGATGGTCCTCCTCGGCGCGCTCATCGTCGTCGCCATGTTCGCCGCCCCGCTGCTGGTGCGGACGATGTCGACGTCGTTCGCCGAGAACGGGCCCGCGAACGATGTCACGCTCACCTTCACCCGCTACTTCCTGCCCACGATCTTCTTCATGGGCGTGCACGTCGTCCTGGGCCAGATCCTCAACGCCCGGGGCAGCTTCGGCCCGATGATGTGGACCCCGGTCCTCAACAACATCGTGGTGATCTTCACCTTCGGCATGTTCCTGTGGGTGTACGGCACCCAGCGCACCTCGGGGCTGAGCGTCACCACCATCACGCCGGAAGGCATGCGGCTGCTGGGCGTCGGTACCCTGCTCGGCCTCGTCGTGCAGGCCCTGGCCCTCATCCCCTACATGCGGGCGAGCGGCTTCCGGATGCGTCTGCGCTTCGACTGGCGCGGCAAAGGGCTCGGCAAGGCCGCCACCATGGCGAAGTGGACCCTGCTGTTCGTGCTGGCCAACCAGGCGGGCCTCGTCGTGGTCACGCAGATCGCGACCCGCGCCGGGGAGAGCGCCGCGGAGGCGGGCCACCCGGGCACCGGCATCCTCGCCTACAGCAGCGCGCTGCTGATCTGGCAGATGCCGCAGGCCATCATCACGGTGTCGCTCATGGCCGCTCTCATGCCCCGCCTGTCGCGCTCCGCGGCGGACGGGGACACCGCGGCCGTCCGCGACGACCTCTCCCAGGGGCTGCGGACCTCGGCCGTCGCGATCGTCCCGATCTCGTTCGCGTTCCTCGCGCTCGGCATCCCGATGTGCACGCTGCTCTTCGGCACGGCCGACGGCGCCCGGTCCTTCGGCTACATCCTCATGGCCTTCGGGATCGGCCTGATCCCCTACTCCGCCCAGTACGTCGTGCTGCGCGCGTTCTACGCCTACGAGGACACGCGCACGCCGTTCTACAACACCGTCGTCGTCTCGGTCTGCTGGATCGCCCTCTCCGTGCTGTGCTACTTCGTCCTGCCCGACCGCTGGGTGGTGGCCGGCGTGGCCTTCTCGTACGGCATCGCCTACGCCATCGGCGTCCGCGTCGCCTGGCGCCGGCTGCGTGCCCGGATGGCGGCCGACCTGGACGGCGCGCGCATCGTGCGGACCTACATCCGGCTGGCCGGCGCGAGCGTCCCCGCCGCGCTGTTCGGCGGCGCCGCCGGACTCGCCGTCCAGCGCGGTCTCGGGGATGGTTTGACGGGCTCTCTCGTTGCCGTCACGGTGGGCGGTATCGTGCTGCTCGGCGTCTTCTATCTCGCGGCCCGCAGGATGCGCATCGAGGAAATGACGGCGCTGGTCGGAATGGCCCGAGCCCGGTTGGGCCGCTGACCACCGCTTTCGGCGGGATCGTTCCAGGACGAGTCCGTCTCCGACACCCGCCCGCCACGTGCCGTACAACCTGAGCGCGTACTCACATGTCGTGCGGGGTGACCGAGTAACGGCACAATGATTCTGGCAGTGTCAAGCATCCGACAGCCGAGAACGGGGAGGCGGGAGCCACGGTGGCGGAACGGAGCACGGCAACGAGCTCGTCGCAGCGTCCAGCGAGCGCCCAGCACGCCACGGATTCCGAGGCCCCGGAGCCGGTCTCACCGGCCGTGAAGGAGGCCCCCGAGGCCACCGAGGCCACCGCGCCCTCCTCGACGCCCGAGGTCCACAGCGGCCACCGGTTGGCCAAGCGCTACCGGCTCGAAGAGTGCATCACCCGACTGGACGGCTTCAGCAGCTGGCGTGCGGTCGACGAGAAGCTGCGGCGTGCCGTGGGCATCCATCTGCTGCCCGCCACGCACGACCGGGCCCGGACCGTCCTGTCGGCGGCCCGCTCCACGGCACTCCTCGGCGACCTGCGCTTCGTGCAGGTGCTGGACGCCGTCGAGGAGAACGGCCTCGTGCACGTCATCCACGAATGGCTGCCCGACGCGGTACCGCTGAGCACCGTACTGCAAGCGGGGCCGCTGGACGCCCATGAGGCATACGCGCTGGCCACCCAGGTGTCGCAGGCACTCTCCGCCGCCCACCGCAAGGACCTCGCCCATCTCCGCCTCACCCCGGCCACCGTCCTGCGCACCGGCCCTGGCCAGTTCCGCATTCGGGGCCTGGCCGTCGACGCCGCCCTGCGCGGCATCTCCTCGCCCACACCGCAGCGCGCGGACACGGAAGCCGTGGGCGCGCTGCTGTACGCCGCGCTCACCCAGCGCTGGCCCTACGGTGACGGTGCCTACGGCCTCAACGGCGTCGCGGGCCTCAGCGCCCGTGACTCCCTGGCCACGCCGGAACAGGTCCGGGCGGGCATTCACCGCGGCCTTTCCGAGCTGGCGATGCGGGCGCTGGACAACAACGGGGCCACCGCGGCCAGTCAGGATCCCCCGTTCACCACGCCTCAGGAGTTGAGCGCGGCACTCGCCGCCCTGCCCCGTATCCCGCCGCCCGACCCGACGCCGACCGCGCTCGCCGGCTACCAGCACACGACATTCCAGCTGGGCGCGCACCGGCAGCAGCCCGTCCCGCCCGCCAGGCCGGCCGCGGTGCCCGCCCCTCCGGCTCTGCCGGGCCGCGCCGGCACGGTCCTCAAGTGGGGCGTGTCCGCACTGCTCATCGCCGCCCTCGGTCTCGGCAGCTGGCAGTTGGCCGACGCCCTGCTCAAGGGCGATCCTCCCAGCGAGACCACGCCGCCCGCGGCGCCCCCCGTCCAGGGGGAGGAAGCGCCGCCCGCCGCCGGCCCGGTCCAGGTCGAGAGCGTCACCGAGTTCGATCCCGAGGGCACAGGAAGCGGGCAGAACCCAGAGCTGGCTCCCCATGCGATCGACGGCGACCCCACGACCGCCTGGCAGACGAAGAACTACTACGGACCGTCCTTCGGCAATCTCAAGGACGGCCTCGGTCTCATTCTCGACCTCGGGGAGACGCAGCCGATCTCCGGCATCACCGTCGAGGCCATGGGCAGCACCACCGTCGAGTTCCGCGCCGCGGCGCCCGACGCCGACTCGATGCCGTCCGGCCTCGACGGGTTCGAGCCCCTTTCCGACGGCACCGGAGACTCCCTGACCCTGGAAGCCGACGAACCCGTCGAGACCCGCTACGTACTGGTCTGGCTCACCGAGCTGCCGCAGGGGGGCGACGGAAACTACCGCGGCCGCATCACCGACGTCACCGTCATCCGATAGCCGGCCGGGGAGCAGGGGAGGTTCCGCCGTGGTCGATCACGCACCGGGCGAGCCCGCCGTTCCCTCCGACAAAGAGCTTCTTGAGCGGCACATAGCGGGTGATCCCGATGCCTTCTCCGAGATCGTCCGCCGCCACCGGGACCGGTTGTGGGCCGTGGCGCTGCGCACCCTCGGCGACCGGGAGGAGGCCGCCGACGCGCTCCAGGACGCCTTCGTCTCCGCGTACCGCGCCGCTCACACCTTCCGGGGCCAGGCAGCGGTCACGACCTGGCTGCACCGCATCACGGTGAACGCCTGTCTGGACCGCGTGCGCAAGGCCAAGACCCGGCGGACCGACCCCATGCCGGAGCCGGAGAGGCTGGAGAACCTCCTCACCCCCCACGAGTCCGCCGAGGTGCCGGCGGAGCGCCAGGACCTGCGCCGCCAACTGAGCGCCGCGCTGACCCAGCTCCCCGAGGAACAACGGGCGGTACTCGTCCTCGTCGACATGCAGGGCTATTCCGTGGCCGAGGCCGCCGACATCCTCCACGTACCCGTGGGCACGATCAAAAGTCGGTGCGCACGCGCTCGGGCCCGGCTCCTCCCCTTGCTGCGGCACCTGCACCCCCGGGCTGCCGAGGAGGATCCGGCAAGGAACCGGACACCTGGTACATCCGTCCCACCAGCAAGAGACACGGGGGATACCGGCGCCATGCGGGGAGGAGGCACACATTCGTGAACGAGGCTCACCCCGAGCCGGCCGACATCGCCGCGCTCGACGAGGATCTGCTGCCGCCCGATGACGCGGCGCGCCTGCGCGACCACCTTGATCGCTGCGCCACCTGCGCCGACGTCCACGCCGATCTGGCCGCGCTCCGGCAGGCACTGGGCGATCTACCCGACCCCGGCCCGATCCCGGAGGACATCGCGGACCGTATCGACACCGCGCTCGCCGCCGAACGGACCGCGGCGTCGGCCGCCTCCGTTTCACGTGAAACAACGCCCCGCCCGGTCTCGGCCGCTGAGCGCAGAGCGCGCCGCGCGCGCCTGGCGCTCGCCGCGGCAGGTGCCGTGGTCTTCCTCGGCGTGGGCGGCACCCTCCTGCCGGCGCTCAGTGGCAGTGGCGGCGGCAACGAGGGCGACAGTGGGAGCGAAGCGGCTATGGAGGGCGGAGAAGTGCCCGAGGCCGCCGACGGCGAACCGCTGGAAGATCAGGTCCAGGCGCTGCTGGCCACGACGGAGACGAACAGCCCGATGATGGCCGAGGAGGGGATGGGCGCCGAAGGCCCACCCGATCGGCCCAGCCCCGAGACGCAATCCGCCACGGCCATTCCCGCCTGCGTCGTGGCCGCCATCGGTCGCACCGAGGCGCCACTCGCCGTGGAGGAGGAGCGCTACGACGGCGTCAACGCCTATCTCGTGGTACTCCCGCACGCCGCCGACCCCGAACAGGTCGACGCCTATGTCGTCGCCGCCACCTGCGAGGCCACGGCCTCACCGGCTTCGGGGGAGATCCTGGTCCGAGAGAGCTATCCTCGCGAATGACCGTACCTCCGTGCCGGGAATGTCTGGGACCCTAAGAGCCGTTAAAGGACTGTGGGCCCCGCCGGGGCCTGGGCGAGACCCCCGAGACAAGGAAGAAACCCGTGAGCGATGTCCGCAACGTGATCATCATTGGCTCAGGACCCGCCGGCTACACCGCTGCGCTCTATACAGCACGTGCTTCGCTCAACCCGCTCGTCTTCGAGGGAGCGGTCACCGCGGGCGGCGCGCTGATGAACACCACCGACGTGGAGAACTTCCCGGGCTTCAAGGACGGGATCATGGGTCCCGACCTGATGGACAACATGCGTGCGCAGGCCGAGCGATTCGGTGCCGAGCTGGTCCCGGACGACATCGTCGCCGCCGACCTGACCGGTGAGGTGAAGACGGTCACCGACACGGCCGGCACCGTGCACCGCGCCAAGGCGGTCATCGTCGCCACCGGGTCCCAGCACCGCAAGCTCGGGCTGCCGCACGAGGACGAGCTGTCCGGTCGCGGTGTGTCCTACTGCGCCACGTGTGACGGGTTCTTCTTCCGCGAGCAGGACATCGCTGTGATCGGCGGCGGCGACACGGCCATGGAGGAAGCGACCTTCCTCAGCCGCTTCGCCCGCTCGGTCAGCATCGTGCACCGCCGGGACACGCTGCGCGCCTCCAAGGCCATGCAGGAGCGTGCCTTCGCCGACCCGAAGATCTCGTTCGTCTGGGACAGCGAGGTCGCCGAGATCCACGGAGCGGACGGAAAGCTCTCCGGCCTGACCCTGCGCAACACCAAGACCGGCGAGTCCTCGCCGCTCGCGGTGACGGGCCTGTTCGTCGCCATCGGACACGACCCCCGCGTGGAACTGTTCAAGGGGCAGCTCGACCTCGACGCCGAGGGATACCTCAAGGTGGACGCCCCTACGACCCGTACCAATGTCCCGGGCGTCTTCGCCGCCGGCGATGTCGTGGACCACACGTACCGCCAGGCGATCACCGCGGCGGGCACGGGCTGTTCCGCCGCGCTCGACGCCGAACGCTATCTCGCCGCCCTGGCCGACGCCACGGCCGTGACGTCCTCCGACGTGACGGTCTGACGGCGCCCCTACAGAGCCCGACCCCCACCTGATACACCGAGAATGAAGGAGATGCATCATGGCCGGTGCCACCGTGACCGCCACTGACGCCGACTTCGAGGAAGTGGTCCTCAACAGCGACAAGCCGGTCCTGGTCGATTTCTGGGCCGAGTGGTGCGCTCCCTGCCGCCAGGTCGCCCCGAGCCTGGAGGCCATCGCCGCCGAGCACGCCGACAAGATCACCGTCGTCAAGCTCAACATCGACGAGAACCCGGCCACCGCTGCGAAGTACGGCATCCTCTCGATTCCGACGATGAACGTCTACCAGGGCGGAGACGTCGTGAAGACCATCGTGGGTGCCAAGCCCAAGGCCGCCATCGAGCGCGACCTCAGCGACTTCATCGGCTGACCGCCTCTCGGTCCCGCACGTGGTGAGGGCCCGCACCGTTTCATGTGAAACGGTGCGGGCCCTCACCACGTCACGGCCACGGACTCAGTCGGCGCCTTCCGCCGTGCCTTCCTCATCCTTCTGCCCGACCAGCACCGGCCCCTCCCCGGGAGCCAACTGGCCGAGGATGCGCTCCAGATCTTCCATCGACGCGAACTCGACGACGATCTTTCCCTTCTTCTGGCCCAGGTCCACCTTCACCCGCGTTTCGAAGCGGTCCGAGAGCCGTCCCGCAAGGTGATCGAGCGCCGGGGAGACACGCTTCCCCGCCCGCGGCCCCCTGCTGCGTCCCTCCGGCTTCGTCGGCCCGCTCTCCTGGAGGGTGACGATCTCCTCCACGGCTCGCACCGACAGCCCCTCGGCCACGATGCGTTGGGCCAGCCTGTTCTGCTCCTCCGCGTCGTCCACGGACAGAAGGGCACGAGCGTGCCCCGCCGACAGCACGCCGGCGGCAACACGCCGCTGCACAGCCGGAGACAACCGGAGCAGACGCAAGGTGTTCGAGACCTGCGGTCGGGAACGACCGATCCGGACGGCGAGCTCATCGTGCGTGCACTTGAAGTCGCGCAGCAGTTGATCGTAGGCCGCCGCCTCTTCGAGGGGATTGAGCTGTGCCCGATGCAGATTCTCCAGCAGGGCATCGAGGAGCATCTGATCATCCTCGGTGGCCCGCACGATGGCCGGGATGACCTCAAGACCCGCCTTGCGGCACGCGCGCCAGCGGCGCTCCCCCATGATCAGTTCATAGCGCTCCGCCCCCAGCTGCCGGACCACCACCGGCTGGAGCAGGCCCACCTCCTTGATCGAGGTGACCAACTCGGCCAGTGCGTCCTCGTCGAACACTTCACGCGGCTGCCGCGGATTGGGCGTGATCGCATCCAGGGGAAGCTCAGCGAAGTGCGCCCCGGCCACTCCCATCTCAGCGACGGGCTCCGGCGCCTCGGTCGCCGGCGGCGTCGTTTCACGTGAAACGGACTCCGGCTCCTCGTCCGCCCTCAGAGAGTTCGTGGGGATCACCATGCCCCGGTCCGCGGTAAGCAACGGAACAGAGGTCGGTGAGGTGGACGCCGTCACCTCCCCACCCGCGTCCCGTGGCTCCCCGCTCGTGGGCGCGGCCGGGATCAGTGCGCCCAACCCTCGTCCGAGCCCTCTCCGTCGTTCGCTCACTGCGTCCCCTTCACCGGGTTGTGCTGATCCTGCGGTGGCACTGCTGGCTGGGCGGACGTGCCGCGCAGCGCGATCTCCCGGGCCGCTTCGAGATACGACAGCGATCCGCTGGAGCCCGGATCGTACGTCAACACTGTTTGCCCGTAGCTGGGCGCCTCCGAAATGCGCACCGACCGCGGGATGTTCGTCCGCAGCACCTCGCTACCGAAGTGGCTGCGCACTTCCTCGGCCACCTGCGAGGCCAACCGAGTCCTGCCGTCGTACATCGTCAGCAGGATCGTCGACACATGCAGCCGCGGGTTGAGGTGCCCGCGCACCAACTCGACGTTCCTCAGCAACTGGCCCAACCCCTCCAGCGCGTAGTACTCACACTGGATCGGGATGACGACCTCGGCGCCGGCCACCAGGGCGTTGACCGTGAGCAGTCCCAGCGAGGGCGGACAGTCGACGAAGATGTAGTCCAGGGGCTGCTCGTAGGCCTTGATCGCCCGGTGCAGACGGCTCTCCCTGGCGACCACCGAGACCAACTCGATCTCCGCACCCGCCAGGTCGATCGTCGCCGGCGCACAGAACAGCCCCTCGACGTCACGCACCGGCTGAACGACATCGGAGAGCGGTTTGCTTTCCACCAGCACGTCGTAGATCGACGGGACCTCCGCGTGGTGATCGATCCCGAGAGCCGTGGAGGCGTTCCCCTGGGGGTCAAGATCGATGACCAGGACACGGGCGCCGTGCAGGGCCAGGGAAGCGGCCAGGTTGACCGTGGTCGTGGTCTTCCCGACGCCGCCCTTCTGGTTCGCAACGACCATGATCCGGGTCTGCTCCGGTCGCGGCAGGCTGCCGCCGGAACGGTACATCGCCGCAACGGCCTGCTGGGCAGCGCGGCTCGGCAGCTGGCCTGGGGACGGCGGAGCCGCCGGAGCCAGGTCGACCGCACCTCCCGGAGCGTCGACCGGCTCGGCTCGGGGGCCAGGCACCGGATCGGCCGTCGGCCCAGCGATGTTGGCGTCGGACCGCAATGGTTCACTCTCCTCGACACATGCAGGGTTCGTGGTTTCAAAGCCTGCCATGTCCCGGGGGTTACGAACCAGCGAGGACGGCTTACTTGTGGACAGCGACCCCTTTGTGGACAACCCCGTCACACTTTCGGAGGTGGCGCGGGAGCGGCGGTTGCGTGGCTCAGCGGCTACGCGTCCACGACTGATGATTCCTTGGAGCAGCGAGCGGCGTTTCACGTGAAACACGATGCCCACGCTTCAGAGAGTCGCCGGGCCAGACACTCCGCGCCCCGAGCATATTCGGCTCTTTGAGCGTCGTGTCGGCCCGCCCATACGAAGGGGCCCGGTGAGCGCCGTGCGCTCACCGGGCCCCACGCCGACCCCTTACGAGGAACGCCGCCCGCTCCGCGCGCCACGCCGCGCCGCCTTGGCCCGCTTGGCCGCGAACCGCACCCCACCGGGGCTTTCGCCGACTTCCGCCCGTACCACCGTGGACAGCGGGTCGACCAGGCCGGCCCCGACATGCAGCACGGAGCTGCGCACGACGCCCAGCTTCGCCAGAGCGGCACGCGCGCCTTTCAGCTCCTGCTCCGCCGTGTCGCCCTTGAGCGCCAGCATCTCCCCGTAGGGCCGCAGCAGGGGAATCCCCCAACCGGCGAGCCGGTCCAGCGGGGCGACGGCCCGAGCCGTCACGACGTGCACCGGCACGAAGGTGTTCATCACTTCCTCGGCACGCCCGCGCACGACGGTGACCTGCTCCTCAAGGCCGAGCAGCTCCACCACTTCGTTCAGGAAGTTGGTCCGCCGCAGCAGTGGCTCAAGGAGCGTGATGCGAAGATCCGGCCGCACCAGGGCCAGGGGGATGCCGGGCAGGCCGGCACCGGAGCCGACATCGCACACCGTCACCTGCTCGGGCACGACCTCGGAGAGGACCGCGCAGTTCAGCAGGTGGCGCTCCCACAGCCGCGGGACCTCGCGGGGACCGATCAGTCCACGGCCCACACCGACGTCGGCCAGGAGACCGGCGTACCGGATGGCGTCCGGCAGCCGGTCCCCGAAGACCTCGCGCGCCGCCGCGGGCGGCTCGGGCAGCTCCGCCGCCGCGTCCTGCGGATCGCCGTCGCGCCTCACGGCAGGACGACCACGCGGCGCTGCGGCTCCTCGCCCTCCGATTCACTGCGCAGCCCAGCCGCTGCCACGGCGTCGTGGACCACCTTGCGTTCGAAGGGCGTCATGGGCTTGAGCTTGACCGGCTCGCCCGCCTCCTTGGCCTGCTGCGCCGCTTCCTTGCCGAGAGCGGTCAGCTTCTCCCGCTTGCGGGCACGGTGCCCGGCGATGTCGAGCATGAGCCTGCTGCGTTCGCCCGTCTCCCGGTGCACCGCGAGCCGGGTCAGCTCCTGGAGGGCCTCCAGTACCTCCCCGTCCCGGCCGACGAGCTTCTGGAGGTCGCGGGCGGTGCCCTCCGCGATGATCGAGACCGCGGCACGGTCGCCCTCGACGTCCATGTCGATGTCGCCGTCGAGGTCCGCGATGTCGAGGAGCCCCTCAAGGTAGTCGGCCGCGATCTCGCCCTCCTGCTCAAGGCGGGTGAGGACGTCGGTGTCCTCGGCTGCGGTTGACTTCGTGTCCGTCACAGGTGGGACCCTTCTCGCGCTCTACTTCTTGCTCTTCGCGGACGGCTTCGACTTGCCGTTCCGGGACTTCTTCGGCTGCGGTCGACTGCCCTTCTGCCGGTTCGGCTGGGCGGTCTTCTTCGCCTGCTGCTGTCCGGGCTCCGACGGCTTCCCGAGGTCGATGCCCTGGCCGTCCTGCGGGGTGGCCGGCTTCTTGGGCTGCTGGGCGGCGGCCGACTGGCGCTGCGCCTTCGACTGGCGCTTGGGCTGCGTCCGGTTCGCGCGGGCCGTCTCGGTCGCCTTCTTGGCCTCGACCTCGGCCGGGTCCTCCTTGAGCTTGCCCTTCTTCCGCAGCCGCTCCTGGCGCTGCTGGTAGGCGAGGCTGCCGGGCGTGGGGTTCCGGGTGATCACGAACATCTGCTGACCCATGGACCAGACGTTGGTGGTGAGCCAGTAGATGAGGACGCCGACCGGGAAGTTGATGCCGAAGACGGCGAACATGATCGGGAAGATGTACATGAGCATCTTCTGCTGATTCATGAACGGCGTCTTGACCGTGAGGTCGACGTTCTTCGTCATCAGCTGGCGCTGGGTGTAGAACTGCGACGCCGACATCAGGATGATCATGATGACGGTGACAATGCGCACCGTGCCCTGCGAGGCGTCCAGCTCAGCGAGCTTCTCGGCGCTGTCGAGGAAGCGGGCCGCGATGGGGGCGCCGAAGATCGTCGCCTGCCGGGCGCTGTCGACCTCGTCCTCGCTGAGCACGCCGACCTGGTCGTCGTTCGCGATGTGGTTCAGCACCTGGAAGAGGGCGATGAAGAACGGCGACTGCGCCAGGATCGGCAAGCAGCTCGACAGGGGGTTGGTCCCCGTCTCCCGGTACAGCTTCATCATCTCTTCGGACTGACGCTGCCGGTCGTTCTTGTAGCGCTCCTGGATCTTCTTCATCCGCGGCTGGAGCGCCTGCATGTTGCGGGTCGCCTTGATCTGGCGCACGAAGAGCGGGATCAGCGCGATGCGGATCACGACGACCAGGGACACGATCGACAGGCCCCACGCCCATCCGCTGTCCTCGTCGAAGACGAGGCTGTAGCCCCGGTGGAAGAGGACGATGATTTGGGTGACAACCCAGTACAGGGGACTCAGGATCGAATTGATCGTGTCCACGGGTCAGGCTCCTTGGGCATTGTTGTGGGCACCCCCGGGTGCGGCGTGGGACAGGGCCCGGGGCCGCAGACGGCCACGCACCCGCTGATGCCAGACCGGGCGCTTCCGGGGAGGCACGTGGTCGACTCCACCGCGGGACCAGGGGTTGCACCGCAGGATGCGCCAAGCGGTCAGAGCCGTCCCCTTCACGGCCCCGTGCCGGTCGATGGCCCCGTACCCGTAGTGGGAACAAGACGGGTAGTAACGGCAGACAGGGCCGAGCAGGGGGCTGATGGTCCACTGGTACAGCTTGATCAGCAGCAGCAGCGGGTACTTCATGGCCGTACCCCTCCCAGCAGCCGCTCCAGCGCGGCATCGAGGTCCCGGGCCAACTGATCGAAGGCCGCATCCCCCGCACCAGGCAGGGCCCGTACCACAACCAGGCTACCTGCGGGCAGCCCGGCCACCCGGTCCCGTATCAGGTGGCGCAGCCTGCGCAGCACGCGGTTGCGGACGACGGCATTTCCCACGGCCTTGCTCACGACGAAACCCGCACGCGGCGGAGAAGCTGGTTCTCCCACCGAGTGCGGGTCCGTTCCACCGCTCAGATGGACGACGAGGTGCGGGCGTCCGGCCCTGCGCCCTCGACGCATCGCGGTCGCGAAGTCCTCGCGTCGCCTCAGCCGGTTCTCGACAGGCAGCACCGCATGGACCTGGTCAGCCGCTCAGGCCGACAGGCGGGCGCGGCCCTTGCTGCGACGGTTGGCGATGATCGCGCGGCCGGCACGCGTCCGCATCCGCAGCCGGAAGCCGTGGGTCTTCGCCCGGCGCCGGTTGTTCGGCTGGAAAGTGCGCTTGCTCACTCGGGGGCTCCAGTAATTCTTCGGTGTTCCGGCACGGGCTTGCCGAGACAGGGTGTGGACCGCCGACGGCTGTCACCGTGCGCCCACGAGGATCGCAACGCGCGAGTCGGCCGCCTCTCAAACCCTCGGAGGCAGGCGGCAGCATCCGTCGACGACTCGACCTCGTAACGGTACGCGCGCGGCATCCCGCCGGTCAAACCCGGACGGCGCAGCGTTGTACACACCCTGTGGACAATGACTTGATGCGCGTACCTCGCGCTGACTACCGTTGCTGAACTCGGAATCCCTTCCCGACCGCATTCGCCGTCACACCCGTGGGCGGCTGACGAAGCCAGCACCACCCCTGCGAGTGAGAGAGCGTGCCCTCGTGGCTGACCTTCCCACAGACCTCTCCGCGGTCTGGCCACGCGCACTGACGTCAATGCTCGCCGACGGTCAGCGCCTGGAGACCAAGGACCACCGATGGCTCCAGGACTGCCAGCCCCTGGCCCTGGTGTCCGGCACCGCGCTGCTCGGCGTGTCGAACGAGTACGCCAAGAGCGTCCTCGAAGGGCGGCTCGCCCCGCTGGTCAGCGAGACGCTCAGCCGCGAGTGCGGCCAGCCGATCCGCCTCGCGATCACGGTCACCGCGCCGCCCGCGGAGACGCTGCCCCAGCCGCGGCAGCCGGCCGAGCCCGCCCGCCCGCCGATGCCCGCCGAGTCGCACGAGGCGTACCGCGGTGACGGCGGCTACCAGGGCCCGCCGGCCGCGCGGGCCGCCTACCCGGACCACCCGCACGCGCCCCGGCCCGTCGCGCGGCCCGTGACCTGGGAGCAGCGCCGCGACTACCCGGGGTACGGGCGGCCCGAGGCGTTCGAGCAGCAGTCCTTCGAACAGCAGGGCTACGAGCAGCAGGGCTACGAGCAGCAGCGGTACGAGGAGCCGTCGTACGAGGACCGGCGGTACGACGAGAAGCGGTACGAGGAGAAGCGGTACGACGAGCCGCAGCGGTACGCCGCCCCCGGGCCGCCCGCGGTGCCGCAGCAGAACCGGCCGGCGGGCGGTCCGGGCAGCGCGTCCGGCGGTCCGCCCGAGCCGACCGCCCGGCTGAACCCGAAGTACCTCTTCGACACCTTCGTCATCGGGGCGTCCAACCGCTTCGCGCACGCGGCGGCCGTCGCGGTCGCGGAGGCCCCGGCCAAGGCGTACAACCCGCTGTTCATCTACGGCGAGTCCGGCCTGGGCAAGACGCACCTGCTGCACGCCATCGGCCACTACGCGCGGAGCCTCTACCCGGGAACGCGGGTGCGGTACGTCAGCTCCGAGGAGTTCACGAACGAGTTCATCAACTCCATCCGCGACGGCAAGGCGGACGCCTTCCGCAAGCGGTACCGCGACATGGACATCCTGCTCGTCGACGACGTCCAGTTCCTGGCGAGCAAGGAGTCGACGCAGGAGGAGTTCTTCCACACGTTCAACACCCTGCACAACGCCAACAAGCAGATCGTGCTGTCCTCCGACCGGCCGCCGAAGCAGCTGATCACGCTGGAGGACCGGCTGCGGAACCGTTTCGAGTGGGGCCTGATCACCGACGTCCAGCCGCCCGAGCTGGAGACCCGCATCGCGATCCTGCGCAAGAAGGCCGTGCAGGAGCAGCTGAACGCGCCGCCCGAGGTCCTGGAGTTCATCGCCTCGCGCATCTCCCGCAACATCCGCGAGCTGGAGGGGGCGCTGATCCGCGTCACCGCGTTCGCGAGCCTCAACCGGCAGCCGGTGGACCTCGGGCTCACCGAGATCGTGCTCAAGGACCTCATCCCCGGCGGTGAGGAGGCCGCGCCCGAGATCACCGCGGACGCGATCACCTCGGCCGTCGCGGACTACTTCGGCCTGACCGTGGACGACCTCGCGGGCTCATCGCGCAGCCGCATCCTGGTCACCGCCCGGCAGATCGCCATGTACCTGTGCCGCGAGCTGACGGACCTGTCGCTGCCCAAGATCGGCCAGCACTTCGGCGGTCGCGACCACACGACGGTCATGCACGCGGACCGCAAGATCCGCGCCCTGATGGCCGAGCGGCGCTCGATCTACAACCAGGTCACCGAGCTCACCAACCGCATCAAGAACGGCTGACCGGCCCGCCCCGCGCCCGGACCGCGCCGCTCCGGCGCGCCCCCCGGGGTCCCCGCGGTGTCTCCGCGGTGTCCTTGCGGTGTCCCCGCCCGTGCCCCCCGCCTCCCGCCGGCGCCCCCGAGACACCTCGGGGGCGCTGTTCGATTCTTGCCCCGCAACCCCCCGTTCTCCACAGATCCGCCGGGTTTTCGCCGTCCACACCCTGTGGGAACGGCGTGTCGTCCCAAGACTCGTCCACAGGCAGGCGGTTGGGAGGGCGAAGATACAGGTCAGGTGCCTGTGGGAATGTGGAGAGCCGTTGTCCACAGCTGTGGACAAGCCGACCGGGGCATCCGGGCCGCGGAGCGTTGTCCACCGCCCGCCCACAGGCAAAGGGAAGTTGTACACAGGCAATCCACAGGTTTGTCCACTGTTCGGCAACGCAACGCGCGCTCTCACCGGGACGAGTGAATCAGCTCACAGCGGGCGCCCCGCGGGCCTGTGGGGAACCGCCCCGAATCTGGGGATGAACCTGTTGAGAAGTCGGGGTCGCCTGGGGATGGCCTGTGCACAACTTCGCGGCATCCACAGGGACCCCCCGTTCATCCACGGGTCCGCCCACAGGGCCTGTGTACAAAAAACCGGGCCTGAGCTGGGAAAACGAGGTTATCCACCGTTTCCACAGGCCCTACTACTACCACTACGGATATAAGCCGCGAGACTCGTTTCGAAGTGGGTGCTGTGGACAACTCGGCCCTCGGCGTCCTACCCGCCCGGCTTCGATTTGACTCGCGGAAGCGCCTACTGTCAGTGCCGTGCGTCAGACTGGTGGCCGGTAGGGAGCCATCAGGCGAGGGGCCAGCGACAGCAGGAGGCGGCGGAAGTGAAGATCCGGGTGGAACGCGATGTGCTCGCGGAGGCGGTGGCCTGGGCGGCCCGCAGCCTGCCGGCCCGACCGCCGGTGCCCGTTCTCGCGGGGCTGCTGCTGAAGGCCGAGGAGGGGTCCCTGAGCCTCTCCGGGTTCGACTACGAGGTGTCCGCCCGCGTCGCCGTCGAGGTCGACGTCGAGGAGGGCGGCACGGTCCTCGTGTCGGGCCGCCTGCTCGCCGACATCTGCCGCTCCCTGCCCAACCGCCCGGTGGAGATCTCGTCCGACGGGGTGCGCGTGACCGTGCTCTGCGGCTCCTCCCGGTTCACCCTGCACACGCTCCCGGTCGAGGAGTACCCGGCGCTGCCGCAGATGCCGACCGCGACGGGCACCGTCTCCGCCGAGGTCTTCGCGTCCGCCGTCGCCCAGGTGGCCATCGCCGCGGGCCGCGACGACACCCTGCCGGTGCTCACGGGCGTCCGCGTCGAGATCGAGGGCGACTCGGTGACGCTCGCCTCCACCGACCGCTACCGGTTCGCCGTCAGGGAGTTCCTGTGGAAGCCGGAGACGCCCGACATCTCCGCGGTGGCCCTGGTCCCGGCCAAGACGCTGCTGGACACGGCGAAGTCGCTCAGCGGCGGTGACACGGTCTCGCTGGCGCTCGCGGGGGCCGGGGCGGGCGAGGGCCTCATCGGCTTCGAGGGCGCGGGCCGGCGCACCACCACGCGGCTGCTTGAGGGCGACCTGCCGAAGTACCGCACGCTGTTCCCCACCGAGTTCAACTCGGTGGCCGTGATCGAGACCGCGCCGTTCGTCGAGGCCGTCAAGCGCGTGGCCCTGGTCGCCGAGCGGAACACGCCGGTGCGGCTGAGCTTCGAGCAGGGCGTGCTGATCCTCGAAGCCGGGTCGAGCGACGACGCACAGGCTGTGGAGCGCGTGGACGCGCGGCTCGACGGCGACGACATCTCCATCGCGTTCAACCCCGGGTTCCTGCTCGAAGGGCTGAGCGCGATCGACTCCCCGGTGGCGCAGCTGTCGTTCACCACCTCGACGAAGCCCGCGCTGCTCAGCGGCCGGCCGGCCGTCGACGCGGAGGCCGACGACGCGTACAAGTACCTGATCATGCCGGTGCGCCTGAGCGGCTGACCCGTCGGGCGCCCGGCCCGGAGCTCCGCCCCCGTGGCGGGGCGGGCGGCGCCGCCGGGCGGACCGTTGCCGCGCTGACCTGGCCGTTCCGGCGCGGTCGGCTCCGTTGAGCGGTGGGACCCCACAGGTGTGCACGGGAGCGCGGGCGTAGGCTCGCCCCAGGACATATCGCAATGAATGGAGTCCTCATGCAGCTCGGTCTCGTCGGCCTCGGCAAGATGGGCGGAAACATGCGCGAGCGCATTCGCCGGGCCGGTCACACCGTCGTCGGGTACGCGCCGCACACCCCGTCCGCCGACGCCCACTCCCTGGCGGACATGGTGGACGCGCTGGACGCCCCGCGCGTCGTGTGGCTGATGGTGCCCGCGGGCGAGGCCACGCAGTCGGTGGTCGACGAGCTGTCGGGCCTCCTCTCCGAGGGCGACGTGGTCGTCGACGGGGGCAACTCCCGGTGGACCGACGACGCCAGGCACGCCGAGCAGCTGGCGGCCCGGGGCATCGGGTTCGTGGACTGCGGCGTCTCCGGCGGCGTCTGGGGCCTGGAGAACGGCTACGCGCTGATGTACGGCGGCGACGCCGAGCACGTGGCGAAGGTGCAGCCGGTGTTCGACGCGCTGAAGCCGGAGGGCGACGCGGGCGCCGTGCACGCGGGGAAGGTCGGCGCCGGGCACTTCGCCAAGATGGTGCACAACGGCATCGAGTACGCGATGATGCAGGCGTTCGCCGAGGGCTGGGAACTGCTCGAAGCGGCCGACGAGGTGACCGACGTGCGCGAGGTCTTCCGCTCCTGGCAGGAGGGGACGGTGATCCGTTCCTGGCTGCTCGACCTGGCGGTCCGCGCCCTCGACGACGACGAGCACCTGGACCAGCTGCGCGGCTACGCGGCCGACTCGGGCGAGGGCCGGTGGACGGTGGAGGCGGCGATCGACCACGCGGTGCCGCTGCCGGCGATCACGGCGTCGCTGTTCGCCCGGTTCTCCTCGCGGCAGGACGACTCGCCGCAGATGAAGATGGTGGCGGCGCTGCGCAAGCAGTTCGGCGGGCACGCCGTCGAGAACGCCAAGTCGGCGTAGCGGCGTTCGGACGGGACGACGCGGCGCGCTCGCCGGGCGCGCCGCGGCACACGGCAGGCGGCGCCCGGCAGGCGCGCGATCCAGGAGGTTGGCCCAGGGGTGCACGTCACGCATCTGTCGCTCGCCGATTTCCGCTCCTACGCGCGGGCCGAGGTGCCGCTCGGCCCCGGCGTCTCCTCGTTCGTCGGGCCGAACGGCCAGGGCAAGACGAACCTGGTCGAGGCCGTCGGCTACCTGGCGACGCTGGGCAGCCACCGGGTCGCCTCCGACGCGCCGCTGGTGCGGGCGGGCGCCGACCGGGCCGTGGTGCGGGCCGCCGTCACGGAGGGCGGCAGGCAGCAGCTCGTCGAGATCGAGCTGAACCCCGGCCGGGCCAACCGCGCGAGGCTGAACCGTTCCTCCCCGGTGCGGCCGAGGGACGTGCTCGGTGTGGTGCGCACGGTGCTGTTCGCGCCGGAGGACCTGCACCTGGTGAAGGGGGACCCGGGCGAGCGCAGGCGCTTCCTCGACGAGCTGGCCACGGCGCGGACGCCGCGGCTGGCCGGGGTCAGGTCGGACTACGAGCGGGTGCTCAAGCAGCGGAACGCGCTGCTGAAGTCGGCGGCGATGGCCCGCAGGCACGGCGGCGGGCGGGGCGCCGACCTGTCGACGCTGGACGTGTGGGACCAGCATGTGGCGCGTTCCGGGGCCGAGTTGCTGGCGCAGCGGCTGGCCCTGGTGGACACGCTGCTGCCGCTCGCGGACAAGGCGTACGAGCAGGTGGCGCCGGGGGGCGGCCCGGTGGGGCTCGCCTACCGGGGCGTCGCGAGCGCGCCCGCGCCGCGCGAGGAGCTGTACGAGCTGCTGCTCGCCGCGCTCGGCGAGGCGCGGACGCGGGAGATGGAGCGCGGCATGACGCTCGTGGGGCCGCACCGGGACGATCTCGTGCTGGGTCTCGGTGACTTGCCGGCGAAGGGGTACGCGAGCCACGGCGAGTCGTGGTCGCTCGCGCTCGCGTTGCGGCTCGCCTCGTACGAGTTGCTGAAGAGCGAGGGGCCCGAGCCGGTGCTGGTGCTCGACGACGTGTTCGCCGAGCTGGACGCGCGGCGCAGGGAACGGCTCGCGGAGCTGGTGGCGCCGGGCGAGCAGGTGCTGGTGACGGCGGCGGTCCCGCAGGACGTTCCGGCGGGGCTCGTGGGGGCCCGCTTCGCGGTGGCCGGAGGGAAGGTGGACCGTGAGTGACGGCGCGCGGGCGAAGGGGCCGGGTGCCGGCGCCGAGTTGTCCGGCGTCGACCTGGCGCGCGTGGCGTTGCGCGCGGCCCGCGAGCAGGCGCGCGAGCGGGGCGCGGTGACGCAGCAGCGCAGGCAGGCGCGTCGCGGTGGGTTGCGCTCGGGCGCGCGCCCCGGCGGGCGCGATCCGATGCTCCTGGGCGCCGCCGTGGAGCGGCTGACGGTGGAGCGCGGCTGGGAGATGCCGATCGCGGTGGGCGGTGTGCTGGGGCGCTGGCCGGATCTCGTGGGCCCGGACGTGGCGCAGCACTGCGCGCCGGAAGGATACGACGAGCAGTCCCGCGTGCTGACGGTGCGCTGCGACTCGACGGCGTGGGCGACCCAGCTGCGGCTGCTGGCCCCGCAGTTGCTGCGCCGCCTGAACGGGGATCTCGGGCGCGGCACGGTGACGTCGCTGCGGGTGCTCGGTCCCGCCGCCCCGACGCGGCGGGCGGGTCCGCTGCGCGCGCCCGGCAGCCGCGGCCCCGGCGACACCTACGGCTGAGGCGCCGCCCGCGGCAGGGCTCGGGGCACCCGTGCACGGATGTGCAACGGGGGGCGGGAGTGATGCCGGTCACGTTCGCAGAGGTTGACAGGCCGAAGCGCTGAGCGCCGTTGTGAGCGGATCAGGGCCCCGGGCCTCATATAGGGAGTCACTGGATGGCGGTTCAGGGCGGCACATGCGAACCCAGGGGCCCGGAAACCGCCATTACGGTTGGCGCTAGCGGTAGACTGGAGTAACCCCGCCCTGTTGCGGACCATGTCGAACGACGTAGCCGCTCCCGTTGCCCGGAGCAGGCTCGTGCTGTGCCAGAAAGGGCGCTTCGTGGCCGATTCCGGCGATGCCAACAACAACACTCCCAGCTCCGCCGTCCCCGCCGCGTCCGCGGACGGGCTTCCCTCCTACGACGCCAGTGCGATCACGGTGCTCGAAGGGCTGGACGCGGTACGCAAGCGGCCGGGCATGTACATCGGCTCGACCGGCGAGCGCGGTCTGCACCACCTCGTCTACGAGGTCGTGGACAACTCCGTGGACGAGGCGCTGGCCGGCCACGCGGACACCATCGACGTGACGGTGCTGGCCGACGGCGGCGTCCGGGTCGTGGACAACGGGCGCGGGATCCCGGTGGGCGTGGTGCAGTCGGAGGGCAAGCCCGCGGTCGAGGTCGTGCTCACGGTGCTGCACGCGGGCGGCAAGTTCGGCGGCGGCGGGTACGCGGTCTCGGGCGGTCTGCACGGCGTCGGCGTCTCCGTGGTGAACGCGCTGTCGAGCAAGGTCGCGGTGGAGATCCGCACGGACGGCTACCGCTGGACCCAGGACTACCGGCGCGGTGTGCCGACGGCGCCCCTCGCGCGGAACGAGGCGACGGACGAGACGGGCACCTCGGTCACGTTCTGGGCGGACGGCGACATCTTCGAGACCACGGAGTACTCGTTCGAGACGCTGTCGCGCCGCTTCCAGGAGATGGCGTTCCTCAACCGCGGCCTGACGATCTCGCTCACGGACGAGCGCGAGGCCGCGAAGCAGACCTCGGGCGCGGACTCCGCGGCTCCCGACGGCGGTGACGAGCCGCGCACGGTGACGTACCACTACGAGGGCGGCATCGCGGACTTCGTGCGCCACCTGAACTCGCGCAAGGGCGAGCCGGTGCACCCCTCGGTGATCGAGATCGAGGCGCACGACGCCGAGCGCAACATCTCGGTCGACATCGCGATGCAGTGGAACAGCCAGTACAGCGAGAGCGTGTACAGCTTCGCGAACATCATCCACACCCACGAGGGCGGCACCCACGAAGAGGGCTTCAGGGCGGCGATGACCCAGCTGGTCAACAAGTACGCCCGGGAGAAGAAGCTGCTGCGCGAGAAGGACGACAACCTCACGGGCGAGGACATCCGCGAGGGTCTGACCGCGATCATCTCGATCAAGCTGGCCGAGCCGCAGTTCGAGGGCCAGACGAAGACGAAGCTGGGCAACACCGAGGCGAAGACCTTCGTGCAGCGGGTCGTCTACGAGCACCTCTCCGACTGGCTCGACCGCAACCCGACCGAGGCGGCCGACATCATCCGCAAGAGCATCCAGGCGGCCACCGCCCGGGTCGCCGCCCGCAAGGCGCGCGACCTGACCCGCCGCAAGGGGCTGCTTGAGACCGCCTCCCTGCCGGGCAAGCTCAGCGACTGCCAGTCGAACGACGCGGCGCAGTGCGAGATCTTCATCGTGGAGGGCGACTCGGCCGGCGGCAGCGCCAAGTCGGGCCGCGACCCGCAGTACCAGGCGATCCTCCCGATCCGCGGCAAGATCCTGAACGTGGAGAAGGCGCGCATCGACAAGGTGCTCCAGAACGCCGAGGTGCAGGCGCTGATCTCGGCGTTCGGCACGGGCATCCACGAGGACTTCGACATCTCGAAGCTCCGCTACCACAAGATCATCCTCATGGCCGACGCCGATGTCGACGGCCAGCACATCAACACCCTGCTGCTCACCCTCCTCTTCCGCTTCATGCGCCCGCTGGTCGAGTCCGGGCACGTGTACCTGTCGCAGCCGCCGCTGTACAAGATCAAGTGGGGCCGGGACGAGTTCGAGTACGCCTACTCCGACCGCGAGCGCAACAGCCTGATCCAGCTCGGCCGCGAGCGCGGCAAGCGGATCAGGGAGGACTCGATCCAGCGCTTCAAGGGCCTCGGCGAGATGAACGCCGAGGAGCTGCGGGTGACCACCATGGACCGCGCGCACCGCGTGCTGCGCCTGGTGACGCTGGACGACGCGGCGGCGGCCGACGACCTGTTCTCGATCCTCATGGGGGAGGACGTGGAGGCCCGCCGGTCGTTCATCCAGCGCAACGCCAAGGACGTCCGTTTCCTGGACATCTGACGGCCGGGCGCACCCGGTCACCCCACCCTGCTCGAAAGGACTCGGACGTCACTCATGGCCGACGACAACCCCACCACCTCCACCGGCGAGGAATCGCGCGCCGAAGCGGCCGGCGCGCTGCGCATCGAGCCGGTCACGCTTGAGACGGAGATGCAGCGCTCCTATCTCGACTACGCGATGAGCGTGATCGTGTCGCGCGCGCTGCCCGACGTGCGGGACGGGCTCAAGCCCGTGCACCGCCGCGTGCTGTACGCGATGTACGACGGCGGGTACCGGCCGGAGCGCGGCTACTACAAGTGCGCGCGCGTCGTCGGCGACGTCATGGGCACGTACCACCCGCACGGCGACACCTCGATCTACGACGCGCTGGTGCGCCTCGCGCAGCCGTGGGCGATGCGGATGCCGCTGGTCGACTCCAACGGGAACTTCGGCTCCCCCGGCAACGACCCGGCCGCCGCGATGCGGTACACCGAGTGCCGCATGGCGCCGCTCGCCATGGAGATGCTGCGGGACATCGACGAGGAGACCGTCGACTTCCAGGACAACTACGACGGGCGGAACCAGGAGCCGACCGTCCTGCCCGCGCGCATCCCGAACCTGCTGATCAACGGCTCGGCCGGCATCGCCGTCGGCATGGCGACGAACATCCCGCCGCACAACCTGCGGGAGGTCGCCGCCGGTGCCCAGTGGTGCCTCGAACACCCGGAGGCCACGCCGGACGAGCTGCTGGAAGCGCTGATCGAGCGCATCAAGGGCCCCGACTTCCCCACCGGCGCCCTCATCGTCGGCCGCAGCGGCATCGAGGAGGCGTACCGCACCGGCCGCGGCTCGATCGCGATGCGCGCGGTCGTGGAGGTCGAGGAGATCCAGGGCCGGCAGTGCCTGGTCGTCACCGAACTCCCCTACCAGGTCAACCCGGACAACCTCGCTCAGAAGATCGCGGAACTGGTCAAGGACGGCCGGGTCAGCGGCATCGCCGACGTCCGGGACGAGACGTCATCGCGCACCGGGCAGCGCCTGGTGATCGTCCTCAAGCGGGACGCCGTCGCCAAGGTCGTGCTGAACAACCTGTACAAGCACACCGACCTCCAGACGAACTTCGGCGCCAACATGCTGGCGCTCGTCGACGGAGTGCCGCGCACGCTGTCGCTCGACGCGTTCATCCGCAACTGGGTCGCGCACCAGATCGACGTCATCGTCCGCCGCACCCGCTACCGGCTGCGGAAGGCCGAGGAGCGCGCGCACATCCTGCGCGGCCTGCTCGCGGCGCTCGACAACATCGACGAGGTCATCGCGCTCATCCGGCGCAGCGCCACCGTCGACGTGGCGCGCGGGGGCCTGATCAGGCTGCTGTCGATCGACGAGATCCAGGCCAACGCGATCCTGGAGATGCAGCTGCGCCGGCTGGCCGCGCTGGAGCGGCAGAAGATCACCGCGGAGCACGACGACCTCCAGGCCAGGATCGAGGAGTACAACGCGATCCTCGCCTCCCCGGAGCGGCAGCGCGGCATCATCTCCGAGGAACTGGCCGCGATCGTCGACAAGTTCGGCAACGACCGGCGGACGACGCTGATCCCGTTCGAGGGCGACATGTCCATCGAGGACCTGATCGCCGAGGAGGACATCGTCGTCACGATCACGCGGGGCGGCTACGTCAAGCGGACCAGGACGGACGACTACCGGGCGCAGAAGCGCGGCGGCAAGGGCGTGCGCGGCACGAAGCTGCGCGAGGACGACATCGTCGACCACTTCTTCGTCTCCACCACGCACCACTGGCTGCTGTTCTTCACCAACAAGGGGCGGGTCTACCGCGCCAAGGCGTACGAGCTGCCCGACGCGGGGCGCGACGCGCGCGGTCAGCACGTGGCCAACCTGCTGGCGTTCCAGCCGGACGAGCAGATCGCGGAGATCCTGGCGATCCGGGACTACGAGGCGGCGCCGTACCTGGTGCTGGCGACGAAGTCCGGGCTGGTGAAGAAGACGGCGCTGAAGGACTACGACTCGCCGCGCTCGGGCGGTGTCATCGCGATCAACCTGCGCCAGATGGAGGACGGCCGCGACGACGAGCTGATCGGGGCGGAACTGGTGTCGCCCGACGACGACCTGCTGCTGATCAGCAAGAAGGCGCAGTCGATCAGGTTCACCGCGACCGACGACTCGTTGCGGCCGATGGGCCGGGCCACCTCGGGCGTGAAGGGCATGAGCTTCCGCGAGGGCGACGAGCTGCTGTCGATGAACGTGGTGCGGACGGGAACGTTCGTGTTTACCGCCACGGACGGCGGGTACGCCAAGCGGACGCCGGTCGACGAGTACCGTGTGCAGGGCCGCGGCGGCCTCGGGATCAAGGCCGCGAAGATCGTGGAGGACCGCGGTTCGCTGGTCGGCGCGCTGGTCGTGGAGAGCACGGACGAGATCCTGGCCATCACCCTGGGCGGCGGAGTGATCCGCACGCGGGTCAACGAGGTCAGGGAGACCGGCCGTGACACCATGGGCGTCCAGTTGATCAACTTGGGGAAGCGGGACGCCGTCGTCGGCATCGCCCGCAACGCCGAGGCCGGCCGTGAGGCCGAGGAAGTCGAGGCCGAGTCGCCCGGAGAGGCGGCGCAGGCCGCGGGCGATGAGGAGTAGCGCGTGAGCGGAAGGGGCGCCCCCGCGGGCGGCTCGGGGAACGACGAACGGCCCGCGGACCGTTCTGCTTCTGGCCCGCCGACCGCGGGCCCCTCCGGCACGGCTTCGGGGCGCACCCGCGCCCGGAAGAAATCTTCTGAGGACTCGACTCGTGGGGGGACCACGATGACCAGCGCACGACCCGTGGATCCTTACGCGCAGGGCCAGGGCGGCTCGGCCAAGGACGCGCAGCAGCACTACCGCCCCCCGCAGGCGTACCCGGCCCCGCCCGGCGGTACCCCGTCGGTCGGCCAGCAGCAGCACCAGCCCCGCGCGGCACAGCAGGCCGCAGGAGCCCCGCAGGACGCGCACGGGGTCCAGGGGCAGGCGACGGTCCGCAGGCCCCGCACGGACGCGCGTACGGTCCCGAGGACCCGCAAGGCGCGGCTCCGGGTGGCCAAGGCGGACCCGTGGTCGGTGATGAAGGTCAGCTTCCTGCTGTCCATCGCCCTGGGGATCTGCACGGTCATCGCCGTCGGCGTGCTGTGGATGGTCATGGACGCGATGGGGGTCTTCTCGACGATCGGGGACACGGTCTCCGAGGCCACCGAGACGGACACCGACAGCGGCTTCGACCTGGTGGCCTTCCTGTCGCTGTCGCGCGTGATGCTGTTCACGTCCGTGATCGCGCTGATCGACGTGGTGCTGGCGACCGCGCTGGCCACGCTGGGCGCGTTCCTGTACAACCTCTCGGCCGGTTTCGTGGGCGGCGTCGAAGTGACGCTGGCGGAGGACGAGTAGCGATTTGGGCGTCGGGGTGCACATGCGCTAGCCTTTCCGTGCACCGCGCGGGGCTATAGCTCAGATGGTTAGAGCGCATCCCTGATAAGGATGAGGCCACAGGTTCAAGTCCTGTTAGCCCCACATCGCGCACAACGGCCCTGGTCATCGGACCAGGGCCGTTCTGCGTCCGCGGGCGGGCCGAACCGGGCGCCGGCGCGGAACGGCTCGCCGCGCCGGCGCCCCGGTCGCGGGGGGCGTTCCGCAGCCCTTGCAGCCGCGCACACGGCCGTGCGCCGGGTGCCCCGCCCCTCCCGTCCTCCGGGGGCATCCGGGCGCCTCCCCGGGGCCCGGAGGAGCGCGGGCGGGCACGGGCCGCGGGGCTCGGGCACGGGCGCCGCGGACGCGCTTTCCGGCCGCGCGGGCAGCGCGGCGGAACGTGCCGCGAGCACGGCGGGAAATCCGCTTCGGCACGGCGCGCCGTCCGCTTGCGGAACGGACGGCGCGCGCGGTGGGAAGCGCAGGGAACCGCCGAGAACCGGCGGCGGGAATACCCGCGCGGAACGCCCTCGAACACCGGGGGAAAACGCCTCGGTCCCACGTCGCGGGATGCGCCGGATCGCGGGCCGTCCGCGGCCGGTTTTCGCGCGCGGGCGCGTTTTTCCGCCGGGCCCGCCGCGGCACTCGCGCGGCCCGCGGACGGCGGCCCGCCGCGGCGCCGCGGCACGTCGCTCTCCGCGCCGGGGAACCGCGTGGCCGGTGATCGCGACCGGTAATTCCGTTGGGCCGCCACCCGGGCACACGGGGTCACAAAGTCCCCGGCTATCAAGGAAAATCCGGTCGGGAAAACGGGGAGCGACCGGGGATGGAGTTCCGCACGCGGCACGCTGTTCGCCGTCGGCGAGAAGTCACGCGCCCGCACCGAGCCCTTTGCGCGTTCTGGCCGTTGGGTATCATCGGGCGCCAGATGGTCCGATCACGTTCAAGAAGGACGAGGTAGCGCGGTGAAGAAGCTCCTCCTGGTCGCCCTGGCCGCAATCGGCGGCCTCCTCGTGTACCGCCAGATCCAGGCGGACAAGGCCGAGCAGGACCTGTGGACGGAGGCGACCGACTCCGTGCCGTCCGGCTCCACGGGCTCCTGACCCCGGACACGTACGACTCGCGGCGCGCGGCACGTGAGGGACGCGCGCGCCCCGGGTCCCCGACCGCGTGCGACGGTGCGGGGGCCCGGGGCTTTTTCGTGTGCACACGCGAATTTCCGGGAGTTGCCCCAGGCGCTCAGCCCTGGTGGCTCTCGTAGTGCTCGACGGCCTCCCGGGTCCTTGCCACGCCGTACACCCGGAGGAATTCCGCCAGTTCCGGGTGGCTGTCCGTGAGCATCCGGGCGGCGCTCTGGATCTCGGTGGCGTCGGACACCGACCGCAGCAGGGCCTGGATCTCACGGACCACGCGCTTGGTCGGATTCGCCGGCACGCCGCTCGACCCCGTCCTGGTCGGCGTCGAGCCGGCACTGAGCACGTTTCCCCCTGACGTGCGCCGGATCTCTTCCATGGCCGCGGTGGCCTCGGCGGCGCTGACGCGGCCCGCCCTGACCTCCCCGGCCAGATCCTGCAACGAACGGACACGCTGAACGACCGCCGGGTTGCCGATCTTCGCCCGCTGACCACTCATCAACTGGGACAGCATCGGCGCCGAAAGGCCGAGAACGACAGCCAGCCGCGCCTGGTTGAGCCCCAGGTCGGCGATGAGCCGGCGGAACAGGGAGCCGAGCGGCTCTCCGTACCACGTCGTCTGTTGTTCTCTGGCCTTTTCGGTGGACTCCTGTTGAGCTGCGTCCATCCTGTCTCCCCTGTTCTCCCCTGATCGCTTCACCTGAGCGAAGTTGCGCGTCATCCTACGGAGGGACCCGTACTCGGGGCGATACCCGGTCGGTATCCCGCGGGAAGATTGGGTAACCTTGACTCCGGCCCGCCTTGAGGGGCCGCGGGGCCTTAGCTCAGTTGGTAGAGCGCCGTCTTTGCATGGCGGATGTCAGGAGTTCGACTCTCCTAGGCTCCACCCCGCCGCGTCGCCGCCCGGTTCTGCCGGGCGGCGACGTGTTTGGTTTCTCTTCCTTCTGTCTTCTTCCGACCGCGTTCCTGTTGTGGTCATTCTGTGCATTCGCTGGATGCCGGAGGGTGAGCGCTGGTACGACGGGTCGTGTGAGCATCGGCGACATGGCCGGCGGCCGCCACGTCCCGGCCGAGCGCTTCGACGAGGGCGGCCAGGGCGAGGCGTGGCGGCGGCGAGGCGTGGCGGCGGGCGGCCGCGATCGGCGTGCGGCTGGCGCGTGCGCGCGACCGCGAGCGGCCTGCTCGAAGAGGCCGCGGCACTCCTCGCGACCGGTCCCGGGCGGGTCGCGGGACCATGAGGGCGGACCCGAGGCCGGGCCAGCCCGCAGCGGCACGTCGTTCAGAAAGGCCGGTGTCCCATGGCATCCGTACCGCCCGACCGGGCCAGCCTGGCCCTCGGAGTGCCGCCCGCGCCCCGCGGCACCATCCATCTGCGCTCCCTCGGCGGTGACTTCAGGCTCCGGCCGGGCGAGGGCCGCGAGATCGTGTTCGGCCGCAACCGCGACGACGTCCACGTGTGCGTAGGCGAGGACGACGGGCGCGTCAGCCGCAGGCAGGGCGTGGTGCTGCACCGGGCCGAGCGGTGGTGGCTGCGGAACACCGGCCGGCTGCCGCTGCGGCTGCCGGGATCGCTGCTGCTGTTCACCGACGAGGAGCCGGTGCCGCTCGGCGAGGGGTACACGCCGCTGTTCGTGCGCGGGTCGAGCGGCCGGGAGCACCTGCTCGAACTCTTCGTGTCGGGCGCGGACGCCGACGAGCGGCCGACGCGTCCCGACGACCCCACCCGGCCGCCGAGGACCTGGCCGCTCTCCCCGGACGAACGCCTCGCGCTGACCGTGCTCGGCCAGCGGTACCTGCTGCACGAGGCGTGCCCGCAGCCGTTGACCTGGAAGCAGGCGGCGGCGCAGCTCCAGGCGCTCAGGCCGGCCGGCGGGTGGACCGTTCCCGTGCTCGCGCACATGGTCGCCCGGGTGCGGGAACGGCTGTCGCGGGCCGGGGTGTTCGGCCTCGTCGAGGCGGAGGTGCAGCAGCCGGTGGGCAACGCGCTGAACGACAACCTGATCCGGGAGCTGATGATGTCCACCACGCTGGTGCCGCCGGATCTCGCGGCGCTCGACGGGGTGTTCGGCGACTGAGCGCGGCGCGGGAACGGGCCGCCGGGCCGTTGAGGGAACGGGCCGCCGGGCCGCGGGGGAGCGCGGCGGCCCGGCCGTTCCGCGCGGTCAGCCGTTGTCCGCGTCGAGCAGCTCGCGGGGCGGCGTGCGGTTCTCGTCGATGCGCTCGGTGCGTTCCAGCTCGCCCCACACGATGTAGCGGTGCCGCGAGGTGTAGAGCGGGGTGCAGGTGGTGAGCGTGATGTAGCGGCCGGCCTCGGTCGCCCCGGACTCCGCGGGGACGGGGTCGAGCACCTCGATGTTGTACTTCGAGGTCTCGGGGAGGATCGCGTAGGCGCGGTAGATGTACCAGGTGTTGGCCGTCTCGAAGACGATCGGGTCGCCCTCTTCGATGCGCTGGATGTCGTGGAACTTCGCGCCGTGGCCGTCGCGGTGCGCGGCGAGCGAGAAGTTGCCCTCGTCGTCCCAGGGCATCGCGGACTCGACGGGTTCGTCGTAGTAGCCGGCGACGCCGCCGTTGAGGGTGTCGAGGTCGATGCCCTCCTTCACGAGGATGTCGTCGTCCGACATGGTCGGCACGTGCAGGAAGCCGATGCCGTCCTCGGGGTCGTACGTCGCGGGCGCGGTGCGGTCGTCGCCGTCGTCGTCCGCGCCCGCCGCCCAGTGCTCGCGCACGGCGTCGCCGTCGCGGGCCGCCTCCTGGTTCGCGACGACGTTGGTCCACCACAGGGAGTAGGCGACGAAGAGGCCGAGGACGACGCCCGCGGTGATGAGGAGTTCGCCGAACACGCTGACCGCCATGGCCAGCCGCCTGCGGCGCGCGGGGGCCTTCGGCCGGGGAGCCGCCTCCTCGGGCTCCTCCGCGGCCGTCTCCTCCGCGGCTGCCTTCTCCGGAGTCTCCCCCGCGGCCGTCTCCTCCGGTGTCTCCCCCGCGGCCGTCTCCTCCCGGGCGTGCTCGTCGGGCGCCGCGTCGGGCGCGTTCTCTTCGTCCCGCGGTGTCGCCGGTGCGCTCCGCTCAGTTGACGAGGGCATCCGGCTTCCCTTCGCTGCGCGGACGTTCTTCCACCAGTTCCCCCCACACAATCAGACGGTACGTGGAGGTGAACTCGGGGGTGCAGGTGGTGAGGGTGATGTAGCGGCCCGGCTCGGTGAACCCGCCCTGCTCGGGGATGGGGTCGAGCACGGCCGTGTTGGAGGGCTCGGTCGAGTCGAGGCGGCTGGCCATCGCGTACGTGTAGTAGGTGTCCTCGGTCTCGACGACGATGGGGTCGCCGGGCTCCAGGCGGTTGATGTAACGGAACGGCTCCGCGTGGGTGTTGCGGTGCCCGGCGATGCCGAAGTTGCCCTCGCTGTCCCAGGGCATCGCCGTGGGCAGCCGGTCCTCGGCCGAGTAGTGCCCGACCATGCCCTTGTCCAGAACGTTCTCCGGGTTGACCGTTTCCGCGATCGGAACGCGCACGTCGAGGTCCGGAATGGAGAGGATCGCGAACCCCTCTCCGGGCGAGAACACGCCGGGCTCGCGGTCCTCGCCCTCGTCCGCGCCGCCGTTGCCCTCCCACTGCTCCGTGAGCCGGTCGGCCTCGCCGCTGGCGTGCGCCCTGGCCTCCACGTTCGTCCACCAGAGCTGGTACGCGACGAAGAGGAGCAGCAGCGCGCCCGTGGTGATGAACAGCTCGCCGATGACGTTGCTGATCGCGGTGCCGGTCTGCTTCGCGGCCTTGGCGGCGGCCTTGGCCGCCTTGCGCCGGGCCGCCCGGCCCCCGCCGGCCGCCGGCTCCGCCCCGGCCGGGCCCGACCCGGCCGGGCCCGAGGGCCCGGTCCCCGCGCCGCCGGCCGCCGCCGCGCGGCGCCGCGCCGCCCGGCCGCCGGGGACGGCGGCGGGGGCGTCGGTGTCGGAGGCGGCGGCGTCGGTGGCAGTCGAGGCGGCCCCGCCGGCCGCCGCCGCGCGCCGCCTCGCGGCCCGGCCGCCGGGGACGGCGGCGGGGGCGTCGGTGTCGGAGGCGGCGGGCGGCGGGAACGTGCCGTGGTCATCGCCGGGCGGCGGCGGGCCGGTGCGGGAGCCGAGGCCGTCCGGGCGGCGCAGCCCCACGGTCGCCGGGTCGTGGTCAGGGCCGCCGCCCGGCGGGCCGCCGTTCGCGCCGGGGAGCCAGGGGCCGTGCGCACCGGAGGGGTGGGCGTAGGCGTCGGCCGGGGGCGGGCCGGCCTGGCCCTGGCGGTGGTGGCCGCCCGGCAGCGGGTCGTTCAGCGGGTCGTCGAGGGCGCCGACCGCCGCCAGGTACGCGTCCTGACCTTCGTATACGCCCGAGGGGCCGTGGCCGTACGGGTCATGACCGGTGGAGTCGGGACCGTACCGCTCGGGACCGTACGAGTCGGGGCCGGTGGGACCGGGGCCGTACGCGTCGGGGCGGTACGGCTCGGAGCCGTACGGTTCGGGGCCGCCGTACCCGTCGCCCTCGTGTCCCCACCCCGCGCCCTCGGCCGGGCGCCCGGTGGTCACGCCGCCGGTCCCTGCCGGCCGGCGTGCCCCACCACCGGCGCGAGGCCGTGCGAGCGGGCGACGGCGCCGGTGTCGCCGCAGCGTGCGAGCCAGTTGGCCAGCATGCGGTGGCCGCCTCTGGTCAGGACCGACTCGGGGTGGAACTGCACGCCCTCAACGGCATGTTCGCGATGCCGCAGGCCCATCAGCACGCCGCCGGCGCGCGCGGTGATCTTCAGCTCGTCCGGGAGGGTCGCCTCCTCGGCCGCCAGCGAGTGGTACCGGGTCACCGTCAGCGGCACGGGCAGGCCCTCGAAGACGCCGCGCTCCTCGTGCGTCACCTCCGAGGTCTTGCCGTGCAGCAGCTCGGGGGCGCGGCTCACGACGCCGCCGTAGGCCACCGCCATCGCCTGCATGCCGAGGCAGACGCCGAAGACGGGCGTTCCGGTCGCCGCGCAGTGCCGCACCATGTCGATGCTGACGCCCGCGCTCTCCGGCGTGCCGGGTCCCGGGGACAGCAGGACGCCGGCGAAGCCGCCCCCGGCGACGTCGTCCGTGCGCACCGCGTCGTTGCGCCGCACCTCGCACTCGGCGCCCAGTTGGTAGAGGTACTGGACGAGGTTGTAGACGAAGCTGTCGTAGTTGTCGACGACAAGGATGCGCGTGGGCCTCATGGGCCTGTCTCCTCCCCTCCGTCGTCCACCGTCACGTCGTTGAACGGGAGCATGGGCTCGGCCCAGGGGAAGATGTACTGGAAGAGGAGGTACACCACTCCGAGCACGAGCCCCAGGGAGATCAGTGCCCGCACCAGCACGTTGCCCGGCAGGTGACGCCAGATCCACCCGTACATGGTCGCTGCTTACACCCTTCGTCCGACGCGTCAGCTGACGCCGCGTGCCCCAAGCGTACGACGCTCGGGTGACACGCCGGAGGGGTACGAGGTATTCACCCTCTTTCGAGGGGCCGCCGGGCGCGGGGCGTTCATTCGACGGGGCGCGCGTGCCGGAGCGCGACGCTGCCGCCGTACGCGGGGAGGGTCACGGACTCGTGCGCGTCGACCTGCCAGCCGAGGCCGTAGGCCCGCACGTACTGCCGGTAGTTGGCGATCTCGGGGGAGGCGTCGAGCGCGGCGCGCAGCCGGTCGCGGTCGCCGACGGCGGTGACGGTGTAGGGCGGCGAGTACAGGCGGCCCTGGAGGATGAGGGTGTTGCCCACGCAGCGGACGGCGCTGGTGGAGACCAGCCGCTGGTCCATGACCTGCACGCCGGAGGCGCCGCCCGCCCACAGGGCGTTGACGACGGCCTGGAGGTCCTGCTGGTGGATGACGAGGTCGTTCGGCGAGGGCTCGGGAACGTCGGGCAGCAGCGGAACGGCGTCGGGCGGGGCGTCGGTGAGGGTGACGGTGAGCCCGCCGCCGGTGAGGTCGGCCAGGACGGCGGCCCCGGTGAGCTGTTCGAGCCCGCGCCGCCGGTCGGGGGCGCCCGGCTCCTCGCGCTCGCTCTCCGCGGTGAGGCCGGCGATGTCCTCGCGCAGCGCGGCCGTGGCGGATTCCAGGGACTCGTTCTGCCGGGCGCGCTCGCGGATGAGGTCGGACATGTGGAGCAGCGAGTCGTCGGTGCGGATGTTGTTTCCGCCCGAGACCGTGAAGCTGAGCCAGAATATGAGCCCGGCGAGTGCGAACACGGCGGTCGTGCCGAGACGCGCCGGCCGGGGGCGTCCGATCCTCACCGTACCCCTGGTCTCCTTAATCGGCCGAGGAAGCACTACGCTAACGGACGATCCATTGGTTACGCGCTGTCCGGCGCGATCAGGCAGCGCATCGACAGGAGAGCCACTCGTGCCGAAGTCACGGATCCGCAAGAAGAAGGACGACACGTTCACGCCCCCGGAGAAGGGGCAGACGACGAAGATCTCCATGACGTCGGGCCGCCGGTGGGTGGCGCCCCTGATGCTCGCGATGTTCGTCATCGGTCTCGCCTGGATCGTGCTGTACTACGTGACCCAGGCGGATCTGCCGGTGGAGTCGCTCGGCGACTGGAACATCGTGGTCGGCTTCGGGTTCATCGCCGTGGGGTTCGTCGTCTCCACGCAGTGGAAGTGACGGTTCGCGCCGGGGCCGCACGCGTTGTCCACAGCCCGGTCGACCATCACAAGATCTGTGGATAACTGTGCGAGCGCGGGAACGTCCATCCGGTTCCCGGGTCGCCTCGCACCCCTGTTCGCCTGGGGAAACGTGCCCGGGGGCGGGGTGGCGCACCGGTTTTCCACAGCTCGCGCCCGCGGGCCCTTCCGCTGTGGATAACTTCGGTTTCCGAACGCGGTCCGCGCGCCCGTCCGCCCGCCGCCCGGCGGTCAGCCGAGCAGCTGCGCGGTCCTGACCGCACAGGCCACCGCGATGACCAGCAGGACCGCGGCGCAGGTCGCGGTCTGCACGAGCGTTCTGCGTGCGCGGGGCGCGTTCACCATGCCGAAGGCGATGGCCGCGCCGGCGATCAGGCCGCCGATGTGGGCCTGCCACGCGATGTTCGACCAGGTGAAGGTGATCACCAGGTTGATCGCGAGCAGGATCGCGATGGGCCGGAAGTCCTGGCGCAGGCGCCGCACGAGCACCGCCGTCGCGCCGAACAGCCCGAAGATCGCGCCGGACGCGCCGAGCGACAGCTGGTTCTGCTCGGCCAGCAGGTAGGACAGCGTGCTGCCGGCCAGCGCCGAGATCAGGTACAGGGCGAGGAAGCGCGCGCGCCCCAGGGCCGCTTCGAGGGGCGGGCCGAGGAACCAGAGCCCCAGCATGTTGAACCCGAGGTGCCAGATCTCCTCGTGCAGGAACGCCGAGGTCAGCAGCCGGTACCACTCGCCGTCCGCGACGCCGATCCAGGAGAACGCGCCGGGGGCGATCGCGTGGCCCAGCATGCCGAGGTCGATGACCATCGACCGCCCGGCGCCCAGTACGGCGATGAACACCGCCACGTTGACGCCGAGCAGGATCATGGTGACCAGCCGCGGGTCGGCGGCCACACTGCCGCCCGCGATGGTGCGCGGCCGGGTGGCGCGCGCGGTGGCAGCCGCGCCCCGCACGCACTCGGGGCACTGGTAGCCCACGGGCGCGGAGACCATGCAGGACGGGCAGATGGGCCGGTCGCACCGCGCGCAGCGGATGCCGGTCTCGCGGTCGGGATGCCGGTAGCAGTGGGCCAGGCCCGGGTCCGGCCGCGCCTGTCCGTACGGCTCCGCCATGGTTTCCCTTCCGCGCGCCTCCCGCACGTGCCCCGCGCGGGGCGCGCCACGGCCGCGCTACGTGCGTGTGCCGGCCTGCCGGTCCCTTCCGGCCCCCAGCATCCTACGGACGGGGGGCCGGAAAGGTTCCCGTGCGGTCTCAGCCCTCGCGGGTCTCGATGACGACCGACTCGATGACGACGTCCTCGACCGGGCGGTCGGTGCGGCCGTCCGTCGCCGTGTTCGCGATGGCGTCCACGACCTGCTGCCCGGCGGGCGAGGTGACCTCGCCGAAGATGGTGTGCTTGCCGGTGAGCCAGGTGGTCGGGGCGACCGTGATGAAGAACTGCGAGCCGTTGGTGCCGGGGCCCGCGTTCGCCATCGCCAGCAGGTAGGGCCGGGTGAACGCCAGGTCCGGGTGGATCTCGTCCTCGAACTTGTACCCGGGGCCGCCGGTGCCGTTGCCCAGCGGGTCTCCGCCCTGGATCATGAAGCCGCTGATCACACGGTGGAAGACCGTGCCGTCGTACAGCTTCTCGGCGGAGCGGTTGCCGGTGGCCGGGTGGGTCCACTCGCGCGAGCCCTCGGCGAGCTCGACGAAGTTCTTGACCGTCTTCGGGGCGTGGTTCGGGAAGAGCCGGACCTCGATGTCGCCTCGGTTGGTCTTCAGGGTGGCATAGAGCTGCTCGGCCACGATGTACCTTCCGTCTACGTCAGTGACGTTCCCCGATCCTGCCATGCGCCGGCGACACGCCTCGCCCCCGGATGGCCGTTTCGCGTGCCTCGCTTCGTCCCACCCGGCATGATTTGCGCACAAGTGGACAAGACGAATGGGCAGCGAGCAATGGCCATCAAGAGCGCGAACAAGGAGTAATCAGTGAGCCACAACGGGAAGTCGGGGGTGCGGCACGCCACGGACATGGTGACGCCGTACGCCGTGACGGCCAAGGACAACGCTGTGCGGTACGCCCACAGGGCCGGCACCTACCTCGCGCCGCGCGCCCGCCGGGCCGCCGCGGAGGCCAGGGCGCGCTACGCCGAGCAGGTCGTTCCGCGCGTGGCCCTGGCCAAGGCCGCGGCGGGACCGGCGAAGGACCAGGCGGCGGCGCGGTCCGCCGCGGCGCTCGCCGCGCTGCGCGGCGACATCTCGCCGGGCGAGATCGCCCGCGCCGTGCGCAAGCGCGAGCGCCGGATGCGCGCCGGACGGGCGGTCAGGCGCGTGGGGCTGCTGACGCTGGTGGCGGGCGGCACGTTCGCCGTGTGGCGGTGGTGGAGCAGCCAGACCAACCCCGACTGGCTGATGGAGCCCTCCCCGGCCACCGAGATCGCCCCGGGCGAGTCCGCGGCGTCGGCGGACCGGGAGGACAGCAGGGCGGTGCCCGAGCAGGAGTCGGAGCAAAGCACCGCGGGGTGATTCCCGCGGACTCGCGTCCGCGGGAATCACCCCGCCGTGGTGGTGCGGTGGTCCTGGGGGCCGGACGACGTCAGTCGTCCCCCCTGCCCCTGCCGCCGAGGATGTCGCCGAACGGTCCGCCCTCGTCGCCGCCGTTCCCGCCGTTCCCGCCGTTCCCGCCCGGGCCGCCGCCGTTGCCGCCGTTCTCGCCGCCCGGTCCTCCGCCCAGCTCCTCGGTGCGGACGGTGACGGTGCTGTTCGGCGGCACCTGGGCGCCGCCGCCCGGTTCTGTGCTCACGACGATGGCGGTCCCCGAGTCGGGCCCCTCGACGCTGACCGTCAGGCCGAGCCCTTCCAGCTGCGGTCGCACCATGACCAGCGGCTGGCCGTTCAGGTTGCCGGGAATGGTGACCTGCGGCGAGGGCTGCGAGTGCTCCACGACGGTGAGGGTCACCACGGTGCCGGGCTCGGCGGTGGTGCCCGCGTTCGGCTGCTGGAGGATGACCTGGCCGACGGGCCGCGAGTCGTCCACCTGGTTCTGCGTGGTGACGACGAACCCGGCCGCCTCAAGCGTCGCGGTGGCCTGCTCGATGGGGTCGCCGACCACGTCCGCGACCTCCACGCCGTCCGGCTCGGCGGCCACGGTCAGCGTGATCACCGACTCGGGCTCGGCCTCCTCGCCGCCCTCCGGGTCCTGGCCGAGCACCGTGCCCGGCTCGGCGTCCCCGGTCTGCTCGTCCTCGCGCTCGACCTCGAAGCCCAGCTCCTCAAGCTCCGCCTCGGCGTCCTCGAAGCTGTCGCCGACCACGTCGGGCACCTCTACCGGCGCGGGGCCCTCGGACATGATGATCGTGACGACGGACTCGCGCTCGACCTCCTCGCCGGCCGCGGGCTCGGTGCGGCACACGGTGTCCGCCTCCTCCGCGCACGGCTCGCTCGCGCCCTCCTCGGGCACGAGGCCGTCGTTCTCCAACTGGGAACGCGCCTCTTCGAGCGAGACACCCGTGATGTCGGGCACCGTCTTGTCCCCCGCGGGCGGATCGCTCGCGAACAGCGCGCGGCCGATGAACACGGCGCCGATCAGCACCAGGACGCCGGCGAGCACCAGCAGGATCG
Organism: Streptomyces marincola; assembly: GCF_020410765.1. Lineage (NCBI taxonomy): Bacteria > Bacillati > Actinomycetota > Actinomycetes > Kitasatosporales > Streptomycetaceae > Streptomyces > Streptomyces marincola. Next base: position 3,448,122 of record NZ_CP084541.1, read on the forward strand.
TCGAGGTGTTCCGGTTGCGCCTGCGCCGGTCGCCGCGCCCGCCGTAGTCGTCGTAGTCGGGGTCGTTCGCCGGCGGCATCATCGTGGTCGCCGGGTCGGCCGCGCGCAGCGCCGTGGTGGGCCGGTCGTCGTAGCCGTAGGGAGCCGCGCCGAGCCCCGCCGCGCCGAGCCCCGCGGCGGCGCCGACCGGGCGGCCGTCGAGGGCCGCCTCGATGTCGGCGCGCATCTCGTCGGCGCTCTGGTAGCGGTAGTCCGGGTCCTTGACCAGCGCCTTCAGCACGATGGCGTCGGTGTCGGGCGTGATCTCCGGGTCGAACACGCTCGGCGGCTGCGGCTCCTCGCGCACGTGCTGGTAGGCGACGGCGACCGGGGAGTCGCCGATGAACGGCGGCCGGACCGTCAGCAGCTCGTACAGCAGGCAGCCGGTGGAGTAGAGGTCGGAGCGCGCGTCGACCGTCTCGCCCTTGGCCTGCTCGGGCGAGAGGTACTGGGCGGTGCCGATGACGGCGGACGTCTGCGTCATCGTCATGCCGGAGTCGCCCATGGCGCGGGCGATGCCGAAGTCCATCACCTTGACCTGGCCGGTGCGGGTGAGCATGACGTTCGCGGGCTTGATGTCCCGGTGGACGATGCCGTTGCGGTGCGAGTACTCAAGCGCCTGGAGGATGCCGATGCACATCTCCATGGCCCGCTCGGGCAGCAGCTTGCGGCCCGAGTGCAGCAGCTCGCGCAGCGTCGAGCCCTCGACGCACTCCATCACGATGTACGGGATGGAGATGCCGTCGACGTAGTCCTCGCCGGTGTCGTACACGGCGACGATCGCGGGGTGGTTCAGCGAGGCGGCGGACTGCGCCTCCCGCCGGAAGCGGGCCTGGAACGTGGGGTCGCGGGCCAGGTCGACACGGAGCGTCTTGACGGCCACGGTACGGCCGAGGCGTGTGTCGTGGGCGAGATAGACCTCGGCCATCCCACCGCGCCCGAGCACCCGGCCCAGTTCGTACCGCCCGCCGAGGCGACGCGGCTCTTCCATGATTCCAGCCCTCTCCGTTCGGTCCCGGGCCGCATGTCCCGGTGGGCCCGGGGCGCCAGGGGTCCAAGCCCTGGCTTACGGTACCTGCCGGTGATGACCCGCCCGACCGCGGCGACGGGCCGATACCCAACCGGTATCGCCCTGTACCACGGCCGCGAAGAACTTGCGGTCGTGTGGAGGACGTGCGGTGCCCGGCCGGCGGTTGCTCAGACCGGGAACGGGGTCATCCGGCGTTCTCGCCATTGAGAACGGCCTCCATCACGTCGACGGCGATCGGGGCGGCCAGGCCGCTGCCTGAGACGTCCTCGCGCGCCACGTTGGCGTCCTCGACGACGACGGCGACGGCGACGGGCGAGCCCTCGTCGGTCATGGCGTAGGAGATGAACCAGGCGTAGGGCGTTTCCTCGTTGTTCTCGCCGTGCTGCGCGGTGCCGGTCTTGCCGCCGACGCGGACGTCCCCGAGCCCGCTCACGTCGATGACGCTCTCCTCGACCATGGTCTCCATGGCGGACTGGAGCATCTGGGCGTTCTCGGGGGAGACCGGCTGGCTCATCTCCTCGGGGTCGTGCTGCTCGATCACGTTGAGGTTGGGCGCGACGAGCTGGTCCACCATGTAGGGCCGCATCAGCGTGCCGTCGTTGGCGATGGCGGAGGCGACCATGGCCATCTGGAGCGGGGTGGCCCGGTTGGACGCCTGGCCGATGCCGGCCTGGGCGTTCTGCGGCCGGTTGTCCTCGGGGTAGGAGCTCATCGCGGTCCTGATGGGGACGAAGTGCTCCTCGTTGAAGCCGAACTCCTCCGCCATCTCGATCATCTGCTCGTTGCCGACCTCGTCGCTGAGCTTGGCGAACACGCTGTTGCACGAGTACCGGATCGCCGTGCGGACGGTGGCGTCCTCGCAGAAGTTGCCCGGGTCGGCGTCGTTCGGCAGCTCGACCTGGTCGGTCTCGGGCAGGTAGTAGGGGGAGGGCGTCTCGGTCTCGGTGTCCACGTCCTCGACCAGGCCGTGCTCCAGGGCGGCGGCGGCCGTGAGCACCTTGAACGTGGAGCCCGGCGGGTAGGTCTCGCGCAGCGCCCGGTTGACCCTGGGGTCGTCCTCGGCGTTCTCGTACGCCAGCCAGGCCTCGCCGGCCTCGTTGCCGGTGCCGGAGATGGTGCCCGGGTCGTAGGACGGCGTGGAGGCCAGCGCCAGGACCTCGCCGGTCTCCGGGTTCACCGCGGCCACCGCGCCCTTGGCGTCGCCCAGGCCCTCGAACGCGGCGCGCTGCGCGTCGGCGTTCAGCGTGGTGATGACGTTGCCGCCGCGCTGGTCCTCGCCGGTGAACATGTCGACCGTGTTGTTGAAGAAGAGCCGGTCGTCGTCGCCGGTGAGGATCGAGTCGTGCACGCCCTCCAGCATGCTGGCGCCGAACCCCTGCGAGGAGTACCCGGTGACCGGCGCCCACATCTCGCCGTCGGTGAACGTGCGCTCGTAGCGGAAGTCCGGGTTGTCGGTCTCCCGGGAGCCGGTGATCGGCTCGCCGTCCACGATGATGTCGCCGCGCGGGTGCGAGTACCGCTCGATGGTGACCCTGCGGTTGTCCGCGTGGTTCTGCAACTCGTCGGCCTGCACGAACTGCACCCAGTTGACGCGCACCAGCAGGGCCAGGATGAGGAGGCCGCAGAAGACGGAAACCCGCCGCATCGGTTTGTTCATGCTCGGACCACCTGAGTCTGCTCCGCGTCGGGGTTGGGGGCCGGGGCCGGGGCGGGCCTCCTGGCAGTGTCACTGATGCGCAGTAGGAGCGCGATAAGGGCCCAGTTGGCGATGACGGAGGAACCGCCCTGGGCCAGGAACGGCATCGTCATGCCGGTGAGCGGGATGAGGCCGGTGACACCGCCGGCGACGACGAAGATCTGGATCGCGAAGATGCCGGCCAGGCCGACGGCCAGCAGCTTGCCGAACGGGTCGCGGGCGGCGAGCGCGGTGCGCATCCCGCGCTGGATGAGCAGCGCGTACAGCAGGATGATCGCCATTGTGCCGGCCAGGCCCAACTCCTCGCCGACGGTGGCGAGGATGTAGTCGCTCTTGGCGCCGATGCCGCCGATGAGCCGCGAGTAGCCCTGGCCGAGCCCGGAGCCGAACAGGCCACCCGAGCCGAAGGAGAACATGACGTTCGCGGTCTCGGTGACGCCGTCGTTGGCCCCTCGCTCCAGCGGGTTCAGCCAGTTGTGCACGCGGTCCCCGACGTGCGCGTTGGTGCTCGCGACGAGCACGGCGCCGCTCGCGGACAGCAGCAGGCCGAAGATGATCCAGCTGGTGCGCTCGGTGGCGACGTACAGCATGACGACGAAGATCCCGAAGAACAGCAGCGAGGTGCCGAGGTCGGTCTCGAAGATCAGGATCATCAGGCTGATCGCCCAGATGACGAGGATGGGCCCCATGTCACGGCCGCGCGGCAGGTAGACGCCCATGACGCGGCGGCTGGCCAGGGCCAGGGCGTCGCGCTTGACCATCAGGTAGCCGGCGAAGAACACCGCGATGATGATCTTGGCGAACTCGGCCGGCTGGAGGGAGCCGACGCCCGGGATCTGCACCCAGATGCGCGCGCCGTTGATCTCCTCGCCGATGAAGATCGGGGAGGCCAGCAGGACCAGCGCCACCACCATGGAGATGTAGGTGTAGCGCTGGAGGATGCGGTGGTCCTTCAGGAAGATCAGCACGCCGAGGAACAGGGCGACGCCGACCGTCGACCAGATCAGCTGGTCCGCCGCCATCGGGCCGCCGAGCGAGGGCGTGGTGATCTGCGGCTCCTGGTCGAGGCGCCAGATGAGCACCAGGCCCATGCCGTTCAGCAGGGTGGCGATCGGGAGCATCAACGGGTCCGCGTAGGGCGCCCACCTGCGGACCACGAGGTGCGCGACACCGGCCATCAGGCCGAGGCCGAGGCCGTAGCCGAGCATGCCCGCGGGCAGGGAACCGTCCTTCGCCAGGCCGACGTTGGCGTAGGCGAACACGGGGATGAGCACGGCGAACACGAGCATCGCCAGCTCGGTGTTCCGGCGGCTCGGAAGCCCGCCGGTGGAGACAGTGGTGTTGCTGGTGCTGCTCATGCCCTGGTCTCTGCTGGGTCGTCGGTGGTCATCGGCGCGCACGCGGTGTCAGGTCGTGACGACACGGCCTAGCGTGTGCACTGCCCGGCCAGCTCGCGCTGCCGGTCGGTCATCGTGGGGGCGTCCGGGTTGCTGCCGGAGTCCGCGCCACCGCCCTTGCCGTCCTCGCCGTTGCCCGGCTCCTGACCGTTCTGCTCTCCGTTCTGCCCGTCCTGCTCCGCCGCGAGGAGGCGGCACGCCTCGGCTTGCTCGGCCAGCTCCGCGATGCTGTCGCGGGCCTCGCCGAGACTGCCGGCCGTGATGGCGTTCTCGACCTGGCTGCGCTGATACTGCGGCAGGTGTTCGAGCCTGATGTCGGGGTGGTCGTCCTCGACGCTGTGCAGGCTCAGCGGCCCCAGGTTCTGGCTGACGCCCCGGTAGAGGGCGACGTGGTCGCCGTTGGCCGCGATGTAGTACTGGGTCTGGGTCCAGCGGTAGCCCCCGTACAGGCCGCCGCCGACGACGACGAGCGCGAGGGCGATCAGCGCGGTCCGCTTCAGCGCGCGGTGCCGCGGGGCGCGCGCGGGCACGTACTCGTCGTCGGCGAACGAGCCGAAGACGCCGGTGGGCGGGTCCGTGGCGCCGGTCGCCCCGCCGCCGCCCCGGTCGGTCTGGGGCGCGGAACGGCCCAGCTCCGCGGCGCGCGAGGCCGGGGTCTGCTTGTCCCCGAAGCGCTGGTTCTGCGTCTCCGCGACGGCGCCGACGACCTGGGGCGCGTCGTACAGCTGGCGGGCGAGCGTGTCGCTCTGCTGGGTGTCGACGTCGAGGACGTCGGCCACGATGCACGTGATGTTGTCGGGGCCGCCGCCGCGCAGCGCGAGCTCGATCAGCTCGCGCACGGTGTCCTCGGGCGGCGCGAACGCGTTCAGGGTGTCGCGCAGCGTCTCGTGGCTGACGACGCCGGAGAGGCCGTCGGAGCACAGCAGGTAGCGGTCGCCGACGCGGACCTCGCGGATCGACAGGTCGGCGTCGATGTGGTCGGCGCTGCCGAGGGCCCGCATCAGCAGCGAGCGCTGCGGGTGCGTGGTGGCCTCCTCCTCGGTGATCCTGCCCTCGTCGACCAGCCGCTGCACCCACGTGTGGTCCTGCGTGATCTGCGTCAGCTCGCCGTCGCGCAGCAGGTAGGCGCGGGAGTCACCGACGTGGACGAGGCCGAGCCGCTGGCCGGTCCACAGCAGCGCGGTCAGGGTGGTGCCCATGCCGTCCAGGCGCGGGTCGTCGTTGACCATGGCGCGCAACTGGTCGTTGGCGCGCTGGACGGAGTGGTCGAGCGAGGTGAGGACGTCGGAGCCGGGGATGTCGTCGTCGAGCTGGACGATGGTCGAGATCACTTCCGAGCTGGCGACCTCGCCCGCGGCCTGCCCGCCCATGCCGTCGGCGATGGCGAGCAGGCGCGGGCCCGCGTAGCCGGAGTCCTCGTTGTGGTCGCGGATCATGCCGGTGTGGGAACCCGCGGCGAATCTCAGTGACAGGCTCATGCGCGCCTCTCCCACCCTCCGGTCGTCATAGTGGTCGGCCTACTTCCGCAACTCGATGACCGTCTTGCCGATGCGGACCGGCGTGCCGGGCGGGATCGGGGTCGGGGTGGTCAGCCGGCCACGGTCCAGGTAGGTGCCGTTGGTCGACCCGAGGTCCTCGACGATCCACTGGCCGTCCCGGTCGGGGTAGATCCTGGCGTGCCGGCCCGAGGCGTAGTCGTCGTCCAGCACGATCGTCGAGTCGTGCGCCCGGCCGAGCGTAATCGTCTGTCCCTGGAGGGCGACAGTGGTGCCGGCGAGGGAGCCCTCGGTGATCACGAGCTTGGTGGGGGCGCCGCGGCGCTGCCGGCCGCGCTGCTGCGGCTGCTGCTGGCGGCGCGGCTGCTGCGGGGCCGGCTCGGCACGCCTGGCGGCGGTGCGCTGGGTGACCCGGGTGCCGAACAGGTCGCTGCGGATCACCTGGACGGCGACGATCACGAAAAGCCACAGGACGGCCAGGAACCCCAGCCTCATGACCGTCAGGGTCAGCTCTGACATTGCCCCCTGCTTACCCTTCGGCTTGCCGGTAGATGACGGTGGTGCTGCCCACGACGATCCGTGAGCCGTCGCGGAGCGTAGCGCGTTTGGTGTGCTGCCCGTCCACCACGATGCCGTTCGTGGACCCGAGGTCCCTGATCGTGACCGGCTCGGTGGCCTGGATCTCGCAGTGCCGACGGGAGACCCCGGGGTCGTCGATGCGCACGTCGGCCTCGGTGCTGCGGCCGATCACGAGGCTGTGCCGCGCCATCTGGTGCCGGGTGCCGTTGATCTCGACCCAGCGGCGGGTGCGGCCGGCCGCGGGCTGCCCGAAGGGCGGTGCGCCCGGCGGCTGCGGCGGCATCGCGGGCGGTGCGCCCGGCGGCCTGGCCGGGTAGCCGCCGGGGGCGGACGGCGGCGCGCCGTGGGGCGGCGGCTGGTGGGGCGCGCCCTGCTGGTGTCCCGAGGTGGCGGAGGCGAGCGTGCGGCTGCGGACCCGGTACAGGCCGGTGTCGAGGGACTCGGCCTTCTCCAAGTGGACCTTGATGTCGCCCATGAACGTGTACCGCTGCTGCTTGGCGTACTCCCTGACCATGCCGGCCAGCTCGTCGCCGAGCTGGGCGGCGTAGGGGGAGAGACGCTGGTAGTCGCCCGCGCTCAGCTCGACGATGAAGTCGTTGGGGACGACCGTGCGGTCGCGGTTCCAGATGGTCGCGTTGTTGTCGCATTCGCGCTGGAGGGCGCCGGCGATCTCGACCGGCTGCACCTCGGACTTGAAGACCTTGGCGAAGGTGCCGTTGACGAGGCCTTCCAGCCGCTGCTCGAAGCGCTTCAGTACTCCCATGTGCACCTCCTTCTCCGAGGTCCCGGCGCGCGGCTGAAGTGGTACGGCTTACTGATCGTATCCACGCGCGAGACGATCAGGTGGTTCCCGTCCGGGCACCGGTCCCCGCTCCCCGGATCGTAGGGGGAGCAAGGAACAGTGTCGCGCATGTGCGGAGGTGATGCGGAGGGGCCGCGGGGAGCGGCGGCGGGGGCGGGGAAGGCGGGTGAGGGCACCGCCGCGCGCGTGTTAGCCTTCTGGATGTCGGAAGCGCCCGGGAGGCCGACGGGAAGACCGGGAGTCGCTTGCGGCGGTGCACATGCGCGGGTGGCGGAATAGGCAGACGCGCTGGATTCAGGTTCCAGTGCCCGAAAGGGCGTGGGGGTTCAACTCCCCCCTCGCGCACCATGAGAAAGACCCCTGGTCACCAGGGGTCTTTCTGCTGTTCCGGGGCTTTTTCCGCGCGTGGGGCGCGGGGGCGCGGGTCGGGGTGCGGTGGGGGTGCGGTGGGGGTGCGGTGGGCTGCCCGGGTGCGCGGCGGGGGGCTCGACCGGGGGCGTTGATCAACTGCTGCCCCGTTTCTTCGTATGAAAATCACAGATTAGGGACTTGTGTCCGTTCTGTGCGTTTTGCGTGATTTCCGATTTGGTTTCTGTCATGGTTTTCACCGCCTTGCGAAACGTGGCCTGCGAAGGGTGAGTCATGGGCGGTGACGTGCTGCATCTTGTCCAGCCTGCCGACGGGGGCGTGGCACGGGTCGTCGCGGACCTCGTGCGCGCCCAGACCGCCGCCGGCCTGCGGGTGCTGGTCGCCTGCCCGCCCGGCGGCCCGCTCGCGGCGTGGGCCGCGGCCGGCGGCGCCGAGGTGCTGCCGTGGCGGGCGCGGCGGACGCCGGGCCCCTGGCTCGCGGCCGAGGTGGCGGGCGCGGCCCGCGCGATCCGGCGGGCCGCGCCAGGACTTGCCCACCTGCACAGCGCCAAGGCCGGGCTCGCGGGCCGCCTCGCGCTGCGCGGCCGGCTGCCGACCGTGCTCCAGCCGCACGCCTGGTCGTTCGAGGCCGCGCGCGGCCCGGCCGGGCCGCCGGCCGCCGGGTGGGAGCGGTTCGCCGCCCGCTGGACGCACCGCGTGCTGTGCGTCAGCGAGGCCGAACGCGCGCGCGGCGCCGCGGCCGGCGTCCGCGCGCCCAGCACCGTGATCCCGAACGGCGTCGACCTCGGCCGCCACCCCGTCGCCGACGGCGTGGAACGCCGCCGGGCGCGCGCCGCGCTGGCCGCCGTGCACGCCGTTCCGCTGCGCGCGCCCCTCGTCGTGTGCGTGGCGCGGCTGTGCCACCAGAAGGGGCAGGACCTGCTGCTGCGCGCCTGGACCCGGGTCGCCGCGCGCGTTCCCGGCGCCCGGCTCGCCCTCGTCGGGGACGGTCCCGCGGCGGACGCGCTGCGCGCGGCGGCGGGTTCTGACGTGCTCCTGCCAGGGCGCACGGACGACCCGCGCCCCTGGTACGCCGCCGCCGACGTCGTGGTGCTGCCCTCCCGGTGGGAGGGCATGGCGCTGGCGCCGATCGAGGCCATGGCGACCGGCCGCCCGGTTGTGCTCACCGACACCGGAGGCGCCCGCGAGAGCCTGCCGGCGGGGCACGCCGCCGCCTGCCTCGTGCCGCCCGGCGACCTCGACGCCCTGGCCGGCGCGCTCACCGCGCTGCTCGGCGACCCGGCGCGCGCCCGTGCGCTGGGCCGCGAGGCCGCCGCCCACGCGCGGGCGGCGCACGACGTGCGGCGCGTGGCGGACGCGTGCGCGCGGCTGTACCGCGACGTGCTGGCGTCCCACGGGGGCGGGGCGTTCGGAAGCGGGGCGTTCGGAAGCGGAACGGTCGGGGGCGGGGCGTTCGGGGCGCAGGCGCGGGCCTCGGGGGGCGCGGCGGGTCGGGGCGGGCGGCGGCCGGCCGGGCAGGCGGGGGAGTTGCTGCGCTCATGACCACGGAAGGCACCATCGGCGCCGCACCGCTGCCCGCGCCGCCCGGCCGGGCCCCCGCCCGCCGCGCGGCCGTCCACCCCCCGCGCGGCCCGCGCCCGGGGCCGCCGCCGCGGCGCGGCCCGCGCGCGCGGCGGCGGCCGGGGGCCCGCGGCGGGCCGGTCCCGCTGCTGGTGGCCGACGCGGGCGCCGTCGCGGTGCTCGCCGCCGCCGCGCCCGCGGTGGCGCCGGCGGCGCCCGCGGTGTTCGTGCTGCTCGCCGGCCTCGGCGGCACCGCCGGGCTCTACCGTCCCGCGCCCGCGGACACCGCGCTCGACGAACTGCCCCGGCTGCTCGGCCACATCGCGCTCGCGTGGGGCGCGGCGCAGCTCCTGTCCGGCGCGGCCGGCTCGACCGCCGCCCTGCTGCCGCTCGTCGCCGCGCACACCGTGCTCGCCGCCGCGGCCCGCGCCCTCGCCCACCACGCCAGGCGCCGCGCGGCGCGGGCGCGGCCGGGCGCCACGCTCGTCGTCGGCACCGCGCCGGCCGCGCAGCGGGTGGTGGCCGTGCTCGCCCGGCACCCCGAGTACGGCATGCGGCCGGTCGGCATGGTCGGGCCCGTGCCCCGGCGGCTGCCCGCGACCGCGCCGCTCCCGGTGCTCACCTCGACGCGCGAGGTGCGCCGGGCCATCGTGCGCGACGGCGTGACCGACGCCGTGTTCACCCGGGCCCCGCAGGACGCGCTGCTCCGGCTGTTCCGCGCGCACGGCTGCGCCGTGTGGCTGGTGGCGGCCGAGCCCTCCGCCGTCCGCGCCGGGCCCGTGCGCGGGCACCTGTGGGGCTTCGCCTGCCTGCGGCTCGGCCCGCCGCCCGGCCGGCGCGCCGCCCGCCTCGCCAAACGCGGCCTCGACATCGCGGTGGCCTGTGCCGCGCTGCTCGCCGCCGCGCCGCTGCTCGCGCTGTGCGCGCTGGCCGTGCGGCTTTCCGAGGGCCCCGGCGTGCTGTTCCGGCAGACCCGGGTGGGGGAGGACGGGCGGCCGTTCGCGATGCTGAAGTTCCGCACGCTGCGGCCCGCGGACGAACGCGAGGCCGCCACCCGCTGGACCGTCGCGGGCGATCCGCGCCTGACCCCGGTGGGCCGGCTGCTGCGCCGCACCTCGCTCGACGAACTGCCGCAGCTGTGGAACGTGCTGCGCGGCGACATGAGCCTGGTCGGGCCGCGTCCCGAGCGCCCGCACTTCGTCGAGCGCTTCAGCCGCCTCTACCCCGGCTACGCGGACCGCCACCGCATGCCGGCGGGACTCACCGGGCTCGCGCAGGTCAGCGGGCTGCGCGGCGACACCTCCATCGAGGACCGGGCCCGTTTCGACAACCTGTACATCGAGACGTGGTCGCTGTGGCAGGACGTGCGGATCATGCTGCGCACGACCGCGTTGTGCTTCCGCCCCGGAGGCCGCTGATGCGCGCCGCCGCGACCCGCGTCGCGCGCGGCCGCGGGCACCTGCTGCCGCCCGTCGCCGTCGTCCTGCTGCTGTCCCTGCCCGGCCGCCTGACGTTCGCGGGCACCAGGATCGCCGTCGCCGACCTGGCCTCGCTGTGCCTGGCCGCGGCCTGCGCCGCGCTGCTCGCGCGCGGCCACCGGCCGCGCCCGGGGCGGCGGGCCGCCGTCGTCCTCGCGGCGCCCGCTCTCACGCTCGCCGCGGTGACGATGGCGAGCGGCGACCCGCTCGCCGCGCTGCCGGGGTTCGTGCGCTTCCTCCAGTTGTTCGTGCTCGTGCCGCTGGCCGTGCTGCTGCTCCTGCGCGGCCGGCGCGACGCCCGGGTGCTGCTCGTCGCGGTGGTCGCGCTCGCGCTGTTCCAGGGCGCGCTGGGCACGGCGCAGCACCTGACCGGCACCGGCGCCTCGTACATGGGCGAGAACGTCAGGGCGGTGGGCACGTTCGGCCCGCTCACCGTCATGGGCATGGCCACGGTCGTCTCCTACGGCCTGGTCGCGGCCCTGTGCCTGGGCGTCGCGGCGCCGGGCGGCGCGCCGTGGTGGCGCAGGCTCGCGGCCCTGGCCTGCGCCGCGCTGCTCGCGCCGCCGCTGGCGTTCTCCTTCAGCCGGGGCGCCTGGCTGGCGACGGCGGTCGCGGTGCTCGCCGTGCTGGTGATCGCCGCGTGCCGGCTGACGCGCCGCACCCTGCTCGCGCTGCTCGCCGGCGGCGTGCTCCTGGCCGGGGGCGCCGTCGCGGCCGGGGGCGCCGCGGTCGGCGAACGGCTCGGCGAACGCGTCGGCAGCATCCGCGACGTGACCGAGAGCCCCGACCAGTCGGTGACCGACCGCTACGCGATGTGGGACGCGGCGCTGTCGATGTGGCGGGACGACCCGTGGCTCGGCACGGGGCCAAGGGGCTTCGCGGAGCACCGGGACTCCCACGCCTCGCTCGCCCTCTCGGGCGGCAGCGACACCGGGGGCGCGGGCGAGGAGTTCAGGCGGCAGGAGCTGGAGTCCCCGCACAACATGTACCTGCTCGTCCTCGCGGAGCAGGGCCTGGTCGGGGCCACCGCGCTGGTCGGCGGCTGGGCCGCGCTGCTCGCCTGCTGCCTGGCGCGGCTGCGCCGCACCGGCGCCCCGGACGTGGGCCTCGCGGCGACCGGGCTGCTGGTGTGGCAGGCGGTGAACTTCCTGTACGCGGACATCGGCGGCCCGCACAGCGTGCTGACCGCCGTGGCGCTGGGCCTCGCCGCCTGGTGGGCGTTCTCGCCCGCGGCGCGGCGGGAGGCGCGGTGAGCGGCGCCCGCGCGGGCACGGGCTCGCGCGCCGGGCCGGCGCGTTCGCCTGAGTCCTCGCCCGGCTTTCCGCCTGAGGAGGGAGCGGCCGGCGGCGCGGTCGTTCCCGCGCCGCGCGGCAGGGAGCGGTTCGTCGCGCGCGCGGCCACCGCGACCGCCGTGCTCACCGGTCTCGGTGCCGCGGCCGGCCTGCTGCGCGACCAGATCGTCGCGTCGCTGTTCGGCGCGGACGGGGCGACCGACGCGTTCCTCGTCTCCTGGACGCTGCCCGAGGTGGCCGCGACGCTCCTCATCGACGAGGCGATGGCGCTGGTGCTCGTGCCGGCGTTCAGCCTGGCGCTGGCGCGCGGCGGGCGCCGGGGGGTGCGCGACCTGCTGCGCGCCACGTTCCCGCGCCTGCTGCTCGTGCTGGCGTGCGCCGCCGCCGTGGTCGCCGCCGCCGCGCCGCTCGTGGTCGGGGCGCTGGCGCCCGGCCTGCCGGAGCCCGGGCTCGCGGTGGACTGCACGCGCCTGACCGCAGTGACTCTTCTCACGTTCGGCGCGGCCGGCTACGCGAGCGCGGTCCTGCGCGCGCACCGCTGCTTCCTGCCGCCGGCCGCCGTGTACCTCGCCTGCAACGCCGGCATCGTCGGCACCGCGCTCGCCCTGCACGGCCCGTGGGGCGTGCGGGCCGCGGCGGCCGGGGTCGCGGTCGGCGGGCTGCTGATGGTGCTCGTGCAACTGCCGTCCGTGCTGCGCCGCACGCGGCGCCCCGCGGGCCCGGCGCCCGCGCCGCGCGGGCCCGCGCGGCGCGGGCGCGCGCTGCTCGCGGTGGCCGGGCCCGTGGCGCTGTTCGCGCTGGCCCGGCAGGCACAGGTGCTCGTCGAGCGCTTCCTCGCCTCAGGGCTGCCGCCCGGCGCGATCTCCTGCCTGAACTACGCGCAGAAGGTCGCCCAGATGCCGATGGTGCTGGCGCTGATGATCTGCACGGTCACCCTGCCGCTGGTGGCCCGCGCGCTCGCGGACGGCGATCTCGAACGGGCCAGGCGGCGGGTCGAGCGCGACCTGGTGGCCGCCGGGGTCGTGGTCCTGCTCGGCGCCGCGTACGTCGTGGCCTACGCGCCGCAGATCATCCACCTGCTGTTCCAGCGCGGCGCGTTCGACGCCGGGGCGACGGCCGCCACGGCCGCCGTCATGCGCGTCTACGCCCTCGGGCTGCTGGGCCACGCGCTGGTGGGCGCGCTGGTACGGCCGTTCTTCGCGTCGGGGCGGCCCGTGTGGTTCCCCGTCGCCGCCATGCTGCCAGGACTGCTCGTCACCGTGGCCGGCGGCCTCGCGGCCGTGGGGCCGTTCGGCGCGCCCGGCATCGCGGCGGCGAACGCGGCCGGCATCACCCTGACCGCGTTCCTGCTGCTGCGCGGCCTGGCCGCCAGGGCCGTTCCCGTCGACACCGGGCGGCTGCTCGGCCGCTTCGCCCGGCTCGCCGGGGCCGCCGCGCTCGCGGCGGCGGCCGGCTGGGCGACGGCGCCCTCGGGCGCCTCGCCGCTGCCCGCGCTCGCGCTCGGCTGCGCGGTGGTGCCCGCCGTGTTCGCCGCGGGCCTGCGCCTGTCAGGCGTGCCCGTCGCGCCGCCCGTCGCCTCCCTCCTCACCCGCGTCCGCACCCCAGAACGGAGGTCTCGCCATGTCCGTGGAGAAGCCCGTGGAAAGGCCCGTGAAGAAGCCCGTGAAACGGCCCGTGGAAAGGTCGGTGGAAAGCCCGGGGAAACCGGGGCCGGCTGAAACGCCCGACGGGCAGCCGCCGGAGCCGGCGTCCGCGCGGTCCGCGGGCAGGACCGGCCGGCGCGCCGCCGCTCCCCCGCCGCTGTGGCTGCTGATGTACCACTCGATCGCCTACACGGCGTACGACCCCTACAAGATCACCGTCAGCCCCGACCGGCTGCACAGCCAGCTCACGTGGCTGCGGCGGCGCGGCCTGCGCGGCGTGTCCGTCGGCGAACTCCTGCGGGCCCGCGCCGCAGGCCGCGCCGAACGCCTGGTCGGCCTCACCTTCGACGACGGGTACCGCGACTTCCTCGACACCGCGCTGCCGCTGCTGCGCGCGCACGGCTGCACGGCGACCGTCTTCGTGCTCCCCGGGCGGCTGCACGGCAGCAACGCGTGGGACCCGGATGGGCCTCGCAAACGTTTGCTGAACGCCGATGGCATCAAGGAGGTCGCCGCGGCTGGCATGGAGATCGGCTCGCACGGCATGACGCACGTGACGCTGCGCGGCGCCGACGACGAGGTGCTCGACCACGAGGTCGCGAACAGCCGGCGGCGGCTGACCGACCTCACCGGCGTTCCGGTGCAAGGGTTCTGCTACCCGTACGGCCAGCTGGACCGGCGTGCCGTGGCCGCCGTCGAGGCGGCGGGCTACGGCTACGCCTGCGCGATCAGCCCGGGGCGCGCGACCGGGCAGTTCGCGCTGCCGCGTATTCACGTCGGCGAACACGATGGGCCGCTGCGGCTGCGTCTGAAGCGCGCGCTGCACCCCGTGCGCCGCCGCCGGGTGCCGCCGCTGCCCGCGCCGGCGGCGCCGGCCGAGCCGCTGGAGGCGAGGTGACCGCGCGGTACGCCCCGGCGGCTGGCCCGCCGCGCGCGCTGCACGTCATCACCGGGCTCGGCACGGGAGGCGCGGAACGCCAGCTGCGCGCGCTGCTGCGCCGCCTCCCGGTGGCCTGCGACGTGGTCACGCTCACCCACCCGGGCGTCGTCGCGCGAGAGTTGCGCGCCGACGGGGTGCGCGTGGCGCACCTGGGGATGGAGGGCAACGGCGACACGGGCGCCGCGCTGCGTCTTGCGCGGCTGATCCGGCGGGGGCGCTACGACCTGGTGCACACCCACCTGTACCGCGCGTGCGTGTACGGGCGGGTCGCGGCGCGGCTGGCCGGCGTGCGGGCCGTGGTGGCCACCGAGCACTCGCTGGGGCAGGACCGCATCGAGGGCCGGGCGTTGAACCCGGCGAACCGGGCGCTGTACCTGGCGACGGAACGGCTCGGCGCGGCGACCGTCGCGGTGTCGGGCGCGGTGGCGGGGCGGCTGCGGGCCTGGGGGGTGCCGGAGCGGCGGATCCACGTGGTGCCGAACGGCATCGAGCCGGCCCGCTTCCGTTTCGACGCCGCCGCGCGCCGTGCCGTGCGCGGCCGACTCGGGCTGCCGGGGCACGCCGTGGTGGTGGGCGGCGTCGGCCGGCTGGTGCCGGGCAAGCGGTTCGACGTGCTGCTGCGGGCGCTGGCCCGGCTGCCGGAGCACGTGTGGCTGGTCCTGGCCGGGGCGGGTCCTGAACGCGCCTCGCTCGACGCGCTCGCGGTGCGCCTCGGCGTGGCGCGGCGCGTGGTGTTCGCGGGGGACGTGGGCGATGTGGCGGGGGTGCTGTCCGCGATGGACGTGTTCGTGTCGCCTTCGGTCGAGGAGACGTTCGGCCTCGCCGTGGTGGAGGCGCTGGCGTCGGGGCTTCCCGTGCTGCACGTGACGTGCCCGGCCGTGGACGAACTGCCGCGCGGCGAGGCGCCGGGCGCCCGGCGGACCGGTGCCTCGCCGGGCGAACTCGCGGGCGCGCTCGGGGCCGAACTCGCCCTCGGCGTGCGGCGGCTGCCGGTGCCGCGCGCGGTGGAGCGCTACGGCATGGGGCAGGCGGCCGACCGGCTGCTCGGCGTGTACCGGGCCGTGCGGCGCGAGGCCGGGACCGCCGGGTGGCCCGGATCGTGCGGGGGGACGGGGGCGTCGGGGGCGTTCGAAACGTTCGGTCGGGTCGGGCCGGTGGCGGTTCCGGGCGGCGGGGCGGCCGAGTGGACCGGGGAAGCCGAGTGGACCAGGGAAGGAGTGAGCGGGTGATGGGGCGACTGCGCGCCTGGGCGGCCGGGCTGCCCGGCTGGTGGCCCGCGGTGCTCGGCCTGCTGCTCGGGCTGCTCGCGGGCGCGGGGCACGCGCTGTGGGCGGACCGCGAGTACGCGGCCGAGGCGTCGGTGGTCGTGACCGCAGAAGACCCGGCGGAGGCGGTCGGCTTCGCCCAGTCCTACGGGCGGCTCGCGACCGGTGACGCGGTGCTGCGCACCGCGCAGACGGACGCGGGGGTTACGGCGGGAACGCTGCGCACCCGGGTGCGCGCCGGTACGTCGCCCGACGCGCCGGTCATCGGGATCACCGGGACCGGGCCGCGCCCGCAGGACGCGGCCAGGGCGGCGGGCGCGGTGGCGCGCGCCCTGGTCGCGCACACCGAGGCGGCGGGCGAGGCCACCGGGGTGCGGGTGGTGCCGCTGACCGAGGCGGCGCTGCCCACGGCGGCGGCGTCGCCGGTGCCGTGGCTCTCGGTGGCGCTCGGCGGCTGCGCGGGCGCGGTGGCCGGCGGCGCGGCGGTCCTGGCGCGCGGCGGGGGGCCGCGGCCGATCCGGCCGCGCCTGGGGCGCGGTGCGTTCGGGCGCGGCGGACCCGTGCTGGTCACGCCCGTGCTCGGCACGGTGGTTCCCTCGGCGGTGGCCGGCCCCGGGTCGGTGCCGGTCGGGGAACTGACCGGGGCCCCGGCCGCGGGTGCCTCGGCCGCCGGGACGGGCCGCGGGGCCGCGCCGGGGTGAGCCCGGGGGCGGGTGCGCGGCAGTGGTCAGTGGCCGCGTTCCGCCCCGCCGTTGACCTGGATCGTCTGGGCGGTGATGTGACCGGCCGCGTGGGAGGCGAGCCAGTGCAGCGTCTCGGCGACGTCCCCTGGGGCGCCGGCGCGGCCGGTCATGGTCTCGTCGATCCGGGCCGCGCGGCGTTCGGGCGTCATGTTCGCGCCGAAGAACTCCGTGTCGTCGACGTAGCCGGGCGCCACCAGGTTCACGGTGACGCCCCGGGGGCCGAGGGCGGCGGCGAGGGCGTAGGCGTACGGGTGCAGCGCGGCCTTGCTCGCGGCGTAGGCGGGGGAGCCCGAGCCGCGGTAGGCGGCGATGGAGCTGAGGAAGAGGACCCGGCCGCCCGGCGAGGCGAGCCGGTCGCGCAGGGCCTCGGTGAGCAGGACGGCGGACAGGGTGTTGGTGCGGAAGTTCAGGGCCCAGTCGTGGGCGGTCGCGGCGAGCCTGTCCTCCGTGGCGGGGCGGGGTTCGAGTCCGCCGTTGCCGCCCGCGCCGTGCACCAGGACGTCGACCGTGCCGAAGCGGTCGGCGATGGCGGTGGCGGCGCGGGCGACCTCGGCCGCGTCCGTCAGGTCGGCGGGGAGCGCGACCGCGTGGTCGAGGCCGGCCGCCGCGCGTTCGACGACCTCGGCGCGGCGGCCGATCAGGACGGTCGTGTCGCCGTCGCGGTCGAAGCAGCGGGCGGTCGCCAGGCCGATCCCGGTGCCCCCGCCGCTGATGATCACTGTGCGTGCCGTCATGCCGGAACGGTAACCCGCCGCCGTGTCACCGGGGGCGCGAACCGCGCCACCCGCCCGGTCACCTGGGCACCTGCCAGGTGACCTCGGTGCCCCGGCCGCCGAGGCCGGTGCCGGTGCCGGCCGAGCCGCCGAGCGCTTCCGCGCGGTCGGCGAGGTTGGCCAGGCCGCTGCGGCGCGTGGCGCCCGGCGGCAGGCCGACCCCGTCGTCCGCGACGGTGAGCCGCACCGCGCCGCGGCCGTCCGGCAGGTGGGCCGTGGCGTCGACGGCGACCTCGACGCGCGAGGCGTGCGCGTGGCGGGCCGCGTTGGACAGGGCTTCGCGGAGCGCGGCGAGCAGGTTGCGGGAGGCGACCTCGCCGACGGCGTTGTCCACGGGCCCGGTGAACGTGGCCGACGGGGTGAACCCCAGCGTGCGGGCGGCGGACGCGGTCTCGCGCAGCACGCGGGCGCGCAGCCCGGCGGGGGCGTCCTCGGGCGGCTGGCGCAGCGCGAAGATCGCGGTGCGGATCTCCTGGATGGTGGCGTCGAGTTCGCGGGTCGCGGAGTCGATGCGGTCGCGCAGGTCCTGGGACGGGGTGGCGCGGCGGGCGCTCTCCAGGCTCATGCCGACGGCGAAGATGCGCTGGATCACCAGGTCGTGCAGGTCGCGGGCGATGCGGTCGCGGTCGGCGAGCACGGCGAGCAGTTCGCGGTCGCGGCGGGCCCGCGCGACGACCAGGGCGAGCGCGGCCTGCTGGGCGAACTGGGTGGCCAGGGCGCGTTCCGGCACCGAGTAGGGCGCGGCGCCCTCGGCGCGGGTCAGGGACAGCGCGCCGAGGGCCGTTCCGTCGTCGGCGAGGGGCAGCAGCATGCTCGGGCCCGGGTGCGGCACGAGGCCCGTGACGGGTTCCGTGTCGGTCGCCGGGTCGTCGATGAAGACGGGTTCGCCCGCGAGCACGCGGTGCACGGCCGGGCTGCCGGCCGGGACCGTGGCGCCGATGAGGCGGGCGGCGCCGGCCGACGACGCGGCGACCACTTCGAGGCCGCCGTCGCGGCCCGGTTCGAGCACGGCTCCGGTCGCGGCCCCGGCCAGGCGTCTGGCCTGCTCGGCGACCACGGCGAGCGCGTTGCCCGCGTCCTCGTCGTCCTCGGCGGAGAGCAGGGCCGTGGACACCTCGAAGCTGCCGTCCATCCAGCGGGCCTGCTGCCTGACCGCCTCGTGCAGGCGGGCGTTGCCGATGGCGATGCCCGCCTCGCCGGCCAGGATCGCGAGGAGTTGCCGGTCGGCGGGGGTGAACAGGCCGTCGGTCTTGTCCGCGAGCAGCAGCGCGCCGAACCGCGCGCCGTGCACCAGGACCGGGACGCACAGGGTGCCGGGCGCGTCCGGGTGCGGCCTGCCGCCGTCGAGCAGGGTGCGGATCAGCCGTTCCGCGCCCGCGGGGTGGTCGGTGCCGTGGGTGACGAACCGGCCGATGGTCTCGCCGTCCTCGCCGAGCACGGCGAGTGCCGCGTACCGGGTGCCCGCCAGGTCGGCCGCGGTCGTGACGATGCGGTCCAGCAGGGCGCCGGGCTCGATGTCGCCGCCGATGGCCTCCATGGCCTGGAGCAGCCGGGGCATGGCCTCCATGCCACTGAGGGTACTTAGTTCCGATTGGCGGCGAAAGTCGGCTTTGTTCCAGGCGCCGGGTGCGCCGAGCCGTTCCGGGCCGCCGGGTCCGCCCGTTCCGCCGCCCGCTGCCGCTCCCGCACGTTCTGCGCGTCCTGCGCGCGTTCGCGCGTGAGCAGGTCGCGGAACGGCCCGTCGGCCGAGGCGAGCGCGGCGTACGGGCCGCGCTGCACCACGCGGCCGGCGTCGAGCACGATCACCTCGTCGACCGCCGCGAGGCCGGTCAGCCGGTGCGTGATCAGCAGGGTGGTGCGCCCCTCCGTGGCCGCGAGCAGGTCGGCGGTGAGCGCGTCCGCGGTGGGCAGGTCGAGGTGTTCCGCGGGCTCGTCGAGTACCAGCACGGGGAAGTCGGCCAGCAGGGCGCGGGCCAGCGCGAGGCGCTGCCGCTGCCCGCCGGAGAGGCGGGCGCCGTGCTCGCCGACGAGCGTGTCGAGGCCGTCGGGCAGGCCGCGCACCCAGTCCAGGAGCCGCGCCGCGCGCAGGGCCTCGCGCAGGGTGGCGTCGTCGGCGCCGGGGGCGGCCAGCCGCAGGTTCTCGCGCAGGGTGCTGTCGAAAAGGTGCGCGTCCTGCGCGCACAGGCCGACGTGGCGGCGGACGGTGTCGCCGTCCAGGGCCGCGGCGTCGGTGCCGCCGAGCGTGTAGGAGCCGGATTCGGCGTCGAGGAAGCGCAGCAGGCAGTGCGCGAGCGTGGTCTTGCCCGCGCCCGACGGGCCGACGACGGCGACGCGGCGGCCCGGCGTGAGGTCCAGGTCGACGCCGTCGAGCGCGGGCCGCGCCCCGCCGGGGTGGCGGGCGGTCAGCCCGCGCAGCCGCAGCGGGAACGGCGTGGCCGGGGCGGGGGCCGGGCGCTCCGGCTCCCTGACCGGCGCCGGGGCGTCGGTGATCTCCTGGATGCGGCGGGCCGCCTCGTGGGCGCGCTGCCGGTGCTGGACCGCCTGCGGCAGCCCGGCGACGGCCTCGAACGCCGCGAGGGGAACGAGCACGACCGTCGCCAGCCAGACGCCTTCGAGCCCGCCGCCGGTCACCGCGGGCACCCCCGCCCAGGCGGCGGCCGTCACGGTCAGCCCGGTGGTCAGGGTGGTCAGCGCGCCACCGAGCGCGGTGGCCGAGGCGGACCGGGCGGCGAGCGCGGTCAGTTCCGTGTCGGCGTCGCGGACGGCCGCGTGCCGGGCCGGCAGGGCGCCGGCGACGGTGAGTTCCGCGGTGCCGGTCAGCAGGTCGAGGGTGCGGACGGACAGCTCGCCGCGGGCCGGCGCGAGGCGGCGCTCGGTGCGGCGGGCGACGGCGCCGGTCAGGGCGGGCACGGCGACGCCCGCGACCAGCAGCCCGGCGGCCAGCGCGGCGCCCGCGGCCGGCAGCAGCCAGCCGGTGAACGCCACGGCCGCGGTGCCGACGGTGGCGGCGGCGGCCACCGGGAGCAGCCAGCGCAGGAAGTAGTCCTGGAGCGTGTCGACGTCCGCCACCACCCGCGAGAGCAGGTCGCCGCGGCGGGCGCGCCCGAGTCCCGCGGGAGCGAGGCGTTCGAGCCGCTGGTAGACCGTGACGCGCAGGCCGGCGAGGATGCGCAGCACCGCGTCGTGCGACAGCAGCCGCTCGGTGTAGCGGAAGAACGCGCGGCCGATGCCGAACGCGCGGGTCGCGGTCACGGCGATCATCAGGTACATCACGGGCGGCTGTTCCCACGCGCGCGAGATCAGCCAGCCCGAGGTCGCCATCAGGCCGACGGCGCTGCCCAGCGCGAGCGCGCCGAGGACCGTGGACCACAGCAGCCGCCAGCGCCGGGTGGCTCCCTCCGCCCGGACCCGGGCCAGCGGGCCGCCCCGGCGCGCGGGCCGGGTCTCCGCGGCCCCGGGCGGGGTCTCCTCCGGTGTGCCGGGGCCGGTGGGCGTCTCGCCGGACGGCTGGGGCCGCGCGGGTCCCGTCCCGGTGGCACCGGCCGGGTCCGGCCGTTCGGGTGAGTCCGGGCCCGGGGCCGGGGCGATGCTTGGTTCCACGTGAAACATCCGGTCGGCCGCCGCGAGCAGCGCCGGCCGGTGCGTCACCAGGACCATGGTCCGGCCGGCGGCGAGGCGGCGCACGGCGGCGGCCACGGCCGCCTCGGTCGCGCCGTCGAGCGCGGCCGTCGGCTCGTCGAGCAGGACCAGCGGCCGGTCGGCCAGGAACGCCCGGGCCAGCGCCACCCGCCTGCGCTGCCCGGCGGACAGGCCGGAGCCGCCCTCGCCCAGCCGCAGTTCCGGATCGATCCCGGCGGCCTCGGCGGCCTTCAACGCGGCGGCGACCGCGGCCTCGTCGGCGTCGGGCCGCAGCAGGCGCACGTTGTCGGCGACCGTGCCGGCGAACAGGTACGGGTGCTGCGGCACCCATGCCACCTGGCGGTGCCAGTCGGCCGGGTCGACGTCGGCGAGGTCCCGGCCGTCGATCAGCACGCGGCCGGCAGTCGGCCTGACCAGGCCGAGGAGCGCGGCGATGAGCGTCGACTTGCCGCCGCCGGACGGCCCGGTCAGGGCGACCGTCTCGCCCGGCGCGATGCTGAGGCTGGTGCGGGCCAGGGCGTCGGTCTCCCGGTCCTGGTAGCGGACGACGACGTCCTCCAGCGTGATCACGGCCCGCTCGGCGCGCGGCGCCGGGGCCGTGCCGTGCGGCGGCGGCTCCTCCGCGAGCACCGAGAACACCTCGTCCGCGGCGGACAGCCCCTCCTGCGCCGCGTGGTAGTGGGTGCCGATCTGCCGCAGCGGCAGGTACGCCTCGGGCGCGAGCAGCAGGACCACCAGGCCCGTGTACAGGTCGAGGTCGCCGTGCACGAGCCGCATGCCGATGCCGACGGCGACCAGGGCCACGGAGATGGTGGAGAGGAGTTCGAGCGCGAACGAGGACAGGAACGCGATCCGCAGCGAGCGCAGGGTGCCGCGCCGGTAGTCGTCGGTGATGCGGCGGATGTTCTCGGCCTGGGCCTTGGCCCGGCCGAAGACCTTCAACGTGGCCAGGCCGCCGACGACATCGAGGAAGTGGCCGGAGAGCCGGGCCAGCCGGCGCCACTGCCGGTCCATGTGGGCCTGGGTGGCCCAGCCGATCAAGGCCATGAACACGGGGATCAGCGGCAGCGTCACGGCGATGGTGGCGGCGGCCACCCAGTCGTCGGTGACGATGCGCGCCAGCACGACGACCGGCACGACCGCGGCCAGGCCCAGTTGGGGCAGGTAGCGGGCGAAGTAGCCGTCGAGCGCGTCGATGCCGCGCGTGGCGAGCGTGGTCAGCTCGCCCGTCGACCGGCCGCCCGGCAGCGCGCCCCCGTGCCGGGTGGCGTGGGCGAGCAGCTTGAGGCGCAGTTCGGACTTCACCGCGGCGGCGGCCCGGTGGGCGGCCAGCTCGGTCAGGTAGGTCACCAGGGCGCGCCCGGCGGCGGTGGCCGCGAGCAGCAGCAACGGCGTGCCCAGGTCGTCGAGGCCGCGGCCCTCGGTGAACGCGTCGGCCACGATCTGCGCGATCAGCAGCGCCTGCGCGATGACCAGCAGCGCGCCGGCGAGGCCGAGCGCCACCGAGGCCAGCAGGAAGCCCCGCGTCGCCCGGGCGTGCCGCAGCAGCCGCGGGTCGACGGGTCCCCTGCGCCGCTCCCCGCCGGGGGCGGCGGGCCGCCCGGCCGCCACCGGCTCGCGGGCCGCGTCCCGTATCCGTGCCGAGGTCACGTGGTCACTCCTCGCTCGTCCCGCTCGGTGCCGTGCTCAGGACGCCGCCGCCGGCGCGTCCGCCTGACCGGCGATGTGCTGGGTCCCGATCCGCTTGCGGAAGACCCAGTACGTCCAGCCCTGGTACAGCAGGACGACCGGGGTGGCCAGGGCCGCGCACCACGTCATGATCCGCAGCGTGTACGGGCTCGACGCGGCGTTGTCGACGGTGAGGCTCCACTCGGGGGCTGTCGAGGACGGCATGACCTCGGGGAAGAGCGCCAGGAAGATCATGGCGACCGCGGCGACCACCACGACCCCCGACCAGATGAACGCCCAGCCCTCGCGGCCCCGGCCGTTGGCCGCGAGCGCGGCGAGCAGCGCGCCGCCCGCGACGGCCAGGGCGGCGAGGCTGCGCACGTTGCCGTGGTCGGCCTGCGTCCACAGCAGGAACGCGGCGCCGAGCGCACCGGCCGCGACGCCGGTGCCCGTCGCGACGCGGCGGGCCCGCAGCCGGATGTCGCCGACGGTCTTGAGCGCGGTGAAGACCGCGCCGTGGAAGGTGAAGAGCAGGACGGTGGCCGCGCCGCCGAGCAGCGCGTGCGGGCCGAGCAGGTCGAACACGGTCCCGGTGTACTCGTGGCCGGAGCCGATGGGCACGCCGCGCACGATGTTGGCGAAGGCCACGCCCCACAGGAACGCCGTCAGCAGCGACGTCCAGAAGATGGCGTGCTCCCAGTTGCGCTGCCAGCGCTCCTCCGGCCGCTTGTGCCGGTACTCGAACGCGACGCCGCGCACGATCAGGCACACGAGGATCAGCAGCAGGGGCAGGTAGAAGCCGGAGAACAGGGTGGCGTACCACTCGGGGAAGGCGGCGAACGTCGCGCCGCCCGCGGTGATCAGCCAGACTTCGTTGCCGTCCCACACGGGGCCGATCGTGTTGATCAGCACCCGGCGTTCGGGGCGGTTCCTGGCCAGGGTGCCGGTCAGGATGCCGACGCCGAAGTCGAAGCCTTCGAGGAAGAAATAGCCCGTCCACAGCACGGCGATGAGGACGAACCAGACGTCCGGGAGGTCCATCGCACGCTCCTCACTCAGGGGTTGTCGCAGGTTGGTCGTGTCGGGGGCGCGGGGCCCGGCCGGGGTGCGGCCCGGCCGGGCCGCCGGGCTCAGTAGGAGAACGCCATCGGCCGGTCGGCGTCCGCGTCGTCGTCATCGCCGCCGCGCGGCCCTGTGCCGCCGCCGATGCGGGTGGGCGGGTTGAGGTCGGCCTCGGTGAGTTCCGGCGGGCCGGCCTTCGCGTACTTGGCCATCAGCTTCACCTCGATGACCGCGAGCACCGCGTACAGCAGCGTGAACACCGTCATGGAGATGATCACTTCGCCCTGCGAGACGCCGGGCGAGACGGCCGCGTCGGTGCGCAGCAGGCCGTAGACGACCCAGGGCTGGCGTCCGGTCTCCGTGAAGATCCAGCCCCACACGTTCGCGACCAGCGGGAACAGCATGGTCCACAGCGCCAGCCGCCAGTACCAGCCGCTGAGCACGGGGCCGAGCTCGCGCTGCGGCGTCAACGCCAGGCGGGGCGGTTCGTCCTCGCCGGTGCGCAGCCCGGGGGCGAGCAGGAAGCGGCGCCGGGTGAGCCACAGGCCGAGCGCGCCGAGCGCGGCCGAGGCCATGCCGAAGCCGATCATCCAGCGGAAGCTCCAGTAGGCGAGCGGGATGTTGGGCCGGTAGTCGCCCGGTCCGTGCTCCTCGGCGAGTGCCTCGTTCATGTCGTTGATGCCGGGCACGGGCTCGGAGAAGTTGTCGTGCGCGAGGAAGGAGAGCAGGCCGGGGATCTCGACGGCGACCGTGTTGTGGCCCTCGTCCACGTCCCCCACGGCGAACAGGGAGAACGGCGCGGGCCCCTCGGTGTCCCACAGGGCCTCGGCGGCGGCCATCTTCATCGGCTGCTGCTCGTACATGATCTTGGCGAGCCGGTCGCCGCTGAGGGCGGTGAGCATGCCGGCGGCGACCATGGTGATGAGGCCCAGCCGCAGGGAGGTGCGCATCACGGCCACGTGCCGCCGGCGCATGAGGTGGTAGGCGGCGATGCCGACCATGAACGCCCCGCCGGTCAGGAACGCGGCCGTGATCGTGTGGGCGAACTGCGCGACCGCGGTGTTCTGCGTGAGGACGTGCAGGAAGTCGGTCAGCTCGGCGCGGCCGGTCTCCTCGTTGATGCGGTAGCCGACCGGGTGCTGCATCCAGGAGTTCGCGGCCAGGATGAAGTAGGCCGAGAGCACGGTGCCGACGGCGACGGTCCAGATCGTGGCCAGGTGCAGCTTGGGCGGCAGCTTGTCCCAGCCGAAGATCCACAGGCCGATGAACGTCGACTCGAAGAAGAAGGCGATCAGGGCCTCGAAGGCCAGCGGGGCGCCGAAGACGTCACCGACGAAGCGGGAGTAGTCCGACCAGTTCATGCCGAACTGGAACTCCTGCACGATGCCCGTGACCACACCCATCGCGATGTTGATCAGGAACAGCTTGCCCCAGAACTTGGTGGCCTTGAGGTACTTCTCCTTGCGGGTGCGCACCCACGCCGTCTGGAGGCAGGCGGTCAGGGTGGCCAGGGAGATGGTGAGGGGGACGAAGAGGAAGTGGTAGACGGTCGTGATGCCGAACTGCCACCGCGCCAGGGTCTCCGGGGCGAGAGCGAGGTCCATGTCCTTCTCCTCCGCACAGTGCGCGGACATATCTTGTGAACGTATTCACATTCACAAGCCATTATGGACCACCCCGCTCCACGCCCCTGACCAGGGGGGTGTCCCCGCGGTGCCCCGGGGGTCGCCCGGGGCACCGGCCGGCGGGGGGACGTGTCAGCCCTGTTCCCCAAGTGCCCCGAACCGCGCGGAGGTTGCCAGCAGGATGTCGTTGGCCTCCGGCTCCCCGACCGTGATCCTGACCCCCTCGCCCGCGAACGGCCGCACCATGACACCCGCCTCCTCGCACGCCGCGGCGAACGCCGCGGTGCGCTCGCCGAGCCGCAGCCACACGAAGTTCGCCTGGGACACGGGCACGCGCCAGCCCTGCGCGGCCAGCCCGTCCGCCACCCGCGTCCGCTCCTCCACCAGGGCGTCGACCCGCTTCAGCAGCTCCGGCTCCGCGCGCAGCGAGGCCAGCGCCGCGTCCTGCGCGATCTGGCTCACCCCGAACGGCACCGCCGTCTTGCGCAGCGCCGCCGCCACCGGCTCGTGCGCCACCGCGAAGCCGACGCGGAGACCGGCCAGGCCGTACGCCTTGGAGAAGGTGCGCAGCACGCACACGTTGGGCCGGTCGCGGTACACGTCCAGGCCGTCGGGCACCTCGGGGTCGCGCACGAACTCCCGGTACGCCTCGTCGAGCACCACGAGCACGTCGGGCGGCACCCGGTCGAGGAACGCCTCAAGAGCGGCCCGGCCCAGGGCGGTGCCGGTCGGGTTGTTCGGGTTGCAGAGGAAGATCAGCCGGGTGCGCGGCGTGATCGCGTCGGCCATCGCCGGCAGGTCGTGGCCCTCGTCGGCCGTGAGCGGCACCTCGACCGGCACGGCCCCTGAGATCCTGGTGATGATCGGGTACGCCTCGAACGAGCGCCAGGCGTACATCACCTCGTCCCCCGGCCCCGCCGTGGCCTGGAGCAGCTGCTGGGCCACGCCGACCGAGCCGGTGCCGACCGCCAGGTGCGCGGCCGGCACGCCGAAGTGCGCGGCGAGCCCGTCGAGCAGGGCCGAGGCGGCCATGTCCGGATAGCGGTTGAGCGAGCCCGCCGCTACCACCGCGTCCTCCAGGACGCCGGGCAGCGGCGGGTACGGGTTCTCGTTGGAGGACAGCTTGAACGAGCGGGGCCCGGTGCCGGCCGGCCGGCCCGGGGCGTAGGCGGGGATTCCGTCGAGCGCTGCGCGCAGCCGAGGGCCCACGGCCGCCGGCACCACGGGGCCCTGAGAAGATGTGCTCATCCTCCTCACTTTATGGGGAACGCCCCGTCCGGCGTAGCCCTTCTGTGAAGCGCACTCCCGACGGTTCCGCGCCCCTGGCGGGCGCCCTGGCGCGCTCCACCCGTGAGGGTGAGGGCCCGGATGTTGAACGGCGCGCGCTCACTCGAAGTACGCCGTCGCACGTTGGTTCTCTGGTCACCAATCCCGCTGATGATCTTCATATGCAAGGCGGAACGGTCGAATGACCTTGCAGAAACGTACTGTCGGCCGTTGGGCTTGATCCCGCTGTCCCCCGCCCTACCCGGGCCTACCATCAGGTCGCCATGACAGCAGCGAAGCATCAGATGACCCGGTCCTCCGGCCGCCGCACCGGCGGTCGCGCGGGCATTCGGGATGTCGCGGCAGCCGCGGGGGTCTCGATCACCACGGTCTCCGATGCGCTGAACGGCAAGGGGCGGCTGCCGGACGCCACCCGCCGCCACGTCCGCTCGGTGGCCGACCGCCTCGGCTACCGGCCCTCGGCCGCCGCGCGCACGCTGCGGACCGGCAAGTCGGGGCTGATCGGCCTCACCGTCACCACCTACGGCGACGAACCGTTCACCTTCACGGAGTTCGCCTACTTCGCCGAAATGGCCCGCGCCGCCACCTCCGCCGCGCTCGCCCGCGGATACGCCCTGGTCATCCTGCCCGCGACCTCGCGGCACCGGGACTTCGACGTGTGGTCCAACGTCGCGCTCGACGGCACGGTCGTCATCGACCCGTCCGACCACGACCCGGTCGTCGCCGAGCTGGTCAGGCAGGGCATCCCGGTCGTCTCCGACGGCAGACCGGGCGGCAGCCTGCCGGTCACCGCGTGGGTGGACAACGACCACGAGGCCGCCGTCGCCGGGCTCCTCGACCACCTCGCCGCCGCCGGCGCCCGCCGCATCGGCCTGCTGACCGGCACGAGCACCGACACCTACACGCGGCTGTCGACCACCGCGTACCTCGACTGGTGCGCCCGGGCCGGGCAGGAGCCCGTCTACGAGGCGTACCCGGCGCACGACCCGTGCGCGAGCGCCGTCGCGGCGGACCGGCTGCTGGCCCGCCCCGACCGGCCCGACGCCGTGTACGGCCTGTTCGACCCGAACGGCACCGACCTCCTGGCCGCCGCCCGCAGATACGGGCTGCGCGTGCCGGACGACCTGCTCCTCGTCTGTTGCAGCGAGTCGAGCGTCTACGCGACGACCGAGCCGCCCATCACCACGTTGTCGCTGAAGCCGGGGCGGATCGGCACCACCGTGATCCACCTCCTGATCGACGCCATCGAGGGCGCGCCGGGCGCGGGCCGCGGCACCCCGCGGGTGATGCCGACCGAGCTGATCGTCCGCGCCTCGTCGCAGCGCCGCAGGTGCCCGTCGCCCCGGCTTCCGCACGCCACGGTGACGGCCCCGCTCACACCCCCTGCCGTCGACCAGTAGTTTCGGGTAGACAGTTATCCGGCTGCCGATGGTGCCCCCGGGTGTGTCACTGTCGTGCACCGGGATTCCTATGATGGGCGAATGGCACCGTGACCTGGCCGGACGGGCAGGTTGTGAAGGCGAGGCGGCGCGTAGTGGTGGAGGGGTCGATGACTCAGGGGGCCGGCCAGGGACCGGAAGCGTGGCGGGACGCGGGGCAAGGCGGCCCCGACCAGCCGGACGCCGTCTACTCCCCAACGGTGCCCGACCTGCCCGTGATCGACGGCGCCGGCCCGCTGTACGTCGTCGGTGACGTGCACGGATACCTCGACGAGCTGCGGTCCGCGCTGCGTGCGGCGGGCCTGACGGACGAGAACGACAGCTGGGCTGCGGGCACGGCGCGGCTGTGGTTCCTCGGGGACTTCACCGACCGCGGGCCCGACGGCGTCGGCGTGATCGACCTGGTGATGCGGCTGTCCGCGGAGGCCGCGGCGGCCGGCGGGTACTGCAAGGCGCTGCTGGGGAACCACGAGCTGCTGCTGATCGGCGCCAGCCGGTTCGGGGACGCCCCGGTGGACTCGGCGGCCGGTACCGCGTCGTTCCAGGCGGCCTGGCTGCTCAACGGCGGCCAGCGCACGGACATGGAGCGGTTGCGCGATCACCACATCCAGTGGATGTCGCGCCTCGACTCGATGGCTCTGGCGGACGGCCACCTGCTGCTGCACTCCGACACCACGGCCTACCTCGACTACGGCGACACGATCGACGACGTCAACGACGCGATCTGGCAGGCGCTCCAGCGCAACGACGTCGAGGAGACCTGGGACCTGTTCCGCAAGTTCACCAAGCGCTTCGCCTTCCGCGACGAGGCCGGGCCGCAGGCCGTTCGGGAGCTGCTCGACACCTACGGCGGCCGGCGCGTGGTCCACGGCCACAGCCCCATCCCCTACCTCACGGGCGAGACCGGCGGCGCCGACGGGGACGGGGGCGAGGGCGTGAACGGCGCGCCGCGCGTGGACGGGCCGCACGTGTACGCGGACGCCCTGGCCGTCGCGATGGACGGCGGGGTCACCATGGCGGGGAAGCTGCTCGTCGCGCGGCTGCCGCTGGAGGGCTGAGGGCCGGTCGGGCGGGCCCGGTCGGCTGTCACCGGGCGTGACCGGTCGGGTCCAGATCGGGCAGATCCCGGCAATTCCCTGTCAAAAACGGTCGGTTGGCCTTACCATCGGGGCCCGCTCATTGAGCTCTCCGCCACCAGAAGCATCCGGGGTCACCCATGAGCAGCCCTGACGCTCTGCCGCCGGAGGACCGCGCCGCGTTCGAGCAGGTCCTCGACGAGGCCCTGCGCTCCGCCAGGTCCGCCGGCCGGGTCGACGCGGCCGGGGCCGAGGCGCTGCGCGCGCTGGCCGTCGACGCGCTGCCCCGGCTGGCCGCCACGGCCGCGCCCGAGCACGAACGGCTGGTGCGGCTGCGCGACCGGCGGCCGGCCGGCGAACCGCCGCGCCCGCCGGAGTCCGCGCCGGGCGCGGGAACGGGCGTGACCGCCCTCGTCCTCGCGCTGGTCCCCGCGCTCGCCGCCGTGGCCGCGCTCGTCTTCCTGCTGCTCGGCCACGTGCTGGCCCTCGGCGACCCGGAACCCGCGGTGGCGGCGCCGATGCGGACGGCGGGCTGGACGTTCGCCGCCGTGGCCGCGCTGGGGCTGCTGGGCGCGGTCGCCGGTCTCGTGGTGGCCGCCGCGCGCAACGGCGCGACCTCGGGCCAGGACACGGCCGCGGCGCGGGACCAGCTCGCGCGGGCCGGCGCGGAGTGGCGGCGCGCGCTGCTCGACCGCGGGATCGCGCCGTTCCTGCGGGAGCACGCGCCGGGGGAACGGCCGCCCGGCGGCGCGCGCCCGCGGTTCTCCTCGCCGGACTTCTCCTCGCCCGACTTCTCACGCCGCGCCGAGGCACCGGCCCCGCGCCGCGGCGGTGCGCGGTTCTCCTCGCCGCGGTTCTCCTCGCCCGACTTCTCGTCCCCGGCCGAGGGCGGCGCCGACCGCGACTGACGACCGCGACTGACGACCGAGCCCGGCGCGCCCCGGCACCGGCGTCCGGGACCGGGCTCCCGGAACCGGGGGAGAACGCCCGCGCGCCCGGTTCAGCCGGCCGCGCGGCTCAGCAGCTCCTCGATGACGAGGGCGACCCCGTCCTCCTCGTTGGACGCGGTCCGCCGGTGGGCCGCCGCGAGGACGGCGGGGTGGGCGTTGGCCATGGCGTATCCGGTGCCGACCCAGCCGAGCATCTCCAGGTCGTTGGGCATGTCGCCGAACGCCACGACCTCGTCGGGCCTGATGCCGTAACGGCGGCAGCGCTGCGCCAGCGTGCTGGCCTTGCTGACGCCCGGCGCGCTGATCTCCAGCAGCGCGCTGCGGCTCGACCGGGTGAACTCGCCGTGCTCCGCCGCGGCCTCCCGCCCGAGCCGCAGGAACTCGTCCGGGTCCAGGTCCCCGTGGTGGGCCAGGAGTTTGAGCACCGGGTGCGCCGCGCGGTCGCGCGCGGGCGAGAGCAGCTTCTCGACCGGGGCGACCTCCGAGGCGACGTCCATGGTCAACGGCGGGTACGCCGGCTCGTGGTGGATGCCGCCGGCGCGTTCGACCGCGAAGCTCACGCCGGGCGCGACGCGGCGCAGCGCGTGCACGACGGCCAGCGCGTTCTCGGGCTGGATGGGGCGGGTCTCGACCAGTTCGCCGCCGCGGTGCAGGTCGGCGACGGCCGCCCCGTTCCCGCAGATGGCGAGGCCGTGGCCGTGGACGTGCGCGCTGACCACGCCCATCCAGCGCGCGGGCCGGCCGGTGACGAACAGGACGTGGATGCCCGCCCGCTCCGCCGCGGCGAGGGCGGCGACGGTGCGGGGGGAGACGGTCGCGTCGTTGCGCAGCAGGGTGCCGTCGAGGTCGGTGGCGATGAGGCGCGGAAGCGTGGGCACAATCCATCAGCATATGCGCGCACATGCGTGCAGAGGAGTACTCGCATGTGCTCACGCCGGGGGCGGCTTCCGAAACCGGCGAAACACTGACCGAAAAGGGCCTAGGCTGCTGCCATGGGTGCTTCTCCCGAGCTTCCGCTGCGGCTGTCCACCGTGATCCTGCCGATTCACCGCTGGTCCCCGGACGGTCGGCGGATCTGGCGGCGTGCCGAGGACCTGGGCTTCCACGCGGCCTACACGTACGACCATCTCTCGTGGCGCAGTTTCCGCGACCGCACGTGGTTCGGCGCGGTGCCGACGCTGACGGCCGCCGCGGCCGTCACGGAGCGCATCCGGCTCGGCACGCTGGTCTCCTCGCCGAACTTCCGGCACCCGGTGTCGCTGGCCAAGGAGTTGATGACGCTCGACGACGTGTCGCAGGGCCGGTTCACGCTCGGCATCGGCTCGGGCGGCACGGGCTTCGACGCCACCGCGCTCGGCAACGAGGCGTGGCCGCCGCGGGAGCGGGCCGACCGCTTCGAGGAGTTCGTGCGGCTGCTCGACCGGCTGCTGAGCGAGAACGGCTCGGGCGGCGTCTCGTACCAGGGCGAGTTCTACTCGGCGTACGAGGTCCGCACGGTGCCCGGCTGTGTGCAGCGCCCGCGGCTGCCCTTCGCGGTGGCCGCGACCGGGCGGCGCGGGATGCGGCTGGCCGCGCGGCACGGGCAGGCGTGGGTGACGACGGGTGACCCGAAGACGTTCGACGGCTCGGCCGCCGACTTCATGACCGGCCTGGCCCGGCAGGTCGAGCAGCTGGAGAGCGTGTGCGAGGACGCGGGCCGGGAGCCCGCGGGGCTGGACAGAATTCTGCTCGACGCGAGCGGGACGCCGGCCGGGATCGCCCCGCTGGCCTCGGTCGACGCCTTCGTCGACTACGCGGGCGCGTGCGCCGAGCTGGGATTCACCGAGCTGGTGCTGCACTGGCCGGTGCCCGATTCGGTGTTCGCCGCCGATCTCGACGTGTTCGAGCGCGTGGTCACCGAGGGGCTGCCGCAGCTCGCCGGGTGAGCGTGGGGGAACGGGCCCCGGCGGCCGTTCCCCGCGGTGTGCGGAGGAAACCCCTGTGTGGTCAGGCGAGTTGAATACCAGGTAAAAAGTGTCTCGGCTCGGTACGACATTCGGATGATGCGATAGCCGAACGCGTTTCCGACCATTAGCGTCGCATCATGAGCCTCCTCCGCACGACAGCGCAGCCCGTACTCAGGCGTATTGACCAGCGCATCGACAGGAAGCTGCGCAAGGAACTGCGCGATACCAAGGACGAGCTGAAGCGTCTCAAGGAGCATCAGCACGCCATCGAGATGCTGCTCGGCAGCGACGGCCGCCGTTTCCACCGCTACCCGACCCCCGCGCAGCTCAGCGCCGTGGCGCGGCAGGTCGGCGAGATCACCGGCGAGAAGCACGCGCGCCGCGCCGTCATCCAGGCGTACCGCACGCTGGTCGAGGTGGAGAACCGCGGGGTGGGCCGCCTGGCCGGCGGCACGTCGAACATCCTGGGCAAGCTCGCCGCCACCCCGCTGCTCAAGCCGCCGAACGGGGACGTGCTGGAGATCGGAACGCTCTACGGCCTGTTCGCCGGCTGCCTGGCGCGCCAGATGCTGCGGGCCGGCATCCCCTACCAGCTGACGATCGTCGACCCGATCGCCCCGGTGCAGCTCCAGGAGGGCATGGAGATCACCCACGACCCCTCCGCGACGCCGATCAACGAGGACATCGTTCGCGCCAATCTGCACTACGCGGGGGTGCTGCCCGACCGGCTGCGCCTGCTGCGCGGCTACTCCACCGACGAGGCGATACACGCGCAGCTCGCCGGCGGGAAGTTCGGCGTCATCGTCGTGGACGGCGACCACTCGGCGGAGGGCGTGAAGGCCGACCTGAACTGGGTCGAGGAGCTGGCCGCCCCGGGCGCCGTCGTCGTCATCGACGACTACGACGACCGCGTGTGGCCGGGCGTGAAGGAGGCGACGGACGAGCACCTGGCGGGCGAGGGCACGCGGCTGACCAAGATCGGGCAGGTCACGACGAGCGCGTTCCTGCGGGCGGAGTGACGCGGCGGGCCGCCCCCTAGGGGGAGGCCCCGGAGTGCCGGGCTACCAAAGTCCGCGGGCGCCCTACCAAAGTGTGACGCGTACCGGGCACGGAACGCACTAGCGTCACCCGGGTGAGCGTGATTCAGACCGAGAGCCTGACCAAGCGGTACCCCAAAGTGACCGCTTTGGACC
Organism: Streptomyces marincola; assembly: GCF_020410765.1. Classification (NCBI taxonomy): domain Bacteria; kingdom Bacillati; phylum Actinomycetota; class Actinomycetes; order Kitasatosporales; family Streptomycetaceae; genus Streptomyces; species Streptomyces marincola. Next base: position 3,481,109 of record NZ_CP084541.1, read on the forward strand.
GGCTGACCGTAGATATCGGGCCGGGGGTGACCGGTCTTGTCGGCGCCAACGGGGCCGGTAAATCCACCTTGATCAAAATACTGCTCGGGCTCGCCCCCGCGAGCGAGGGCACCGCCCGCGTGCTCGGAAAGGATTCCGCGCACGAGGGCGGTGCCATCCGCGAGCAGGTCGGCTACATGCCCGAGCACGACTGCCTGCCGCCCGACGTGTCGGCGACCGAGTTCGTCGTGCACATGGCCCGCATGGCGGGCCTGCCGCGCACGTCGGCCCGCGAACGCACCGCGGACACGCTGCGGCACGTCGGCCTCCACGAGGAGCGCTACCGCCCGATGGGCGGCTACTCCACGGGCATGAAGCAGCGCGTGAAACTCGCGCAGGCCCTCGTGCACGACCCGCGCCTGGTGCTCCTCGACGAGCCGACGAACGGCCTCGACCCGGCGGGACGCGACGAGATGCTCGGCCTGATCCGCCGCGTCCACGCCGAGTTCGGCATCTCGGTCCTCGTCACCTCCCACCTGCTCGGCGAGCTGGAGCGCATCAGCGACCACGTCGTCGTCATCGACGGCGGCAAGCTGCTGCGTTCCCAGAGCATCGGCGGCTTCACCGGCGCCACGGCCTCCCTCGCCGTCGAGGTCACCGACAGCGACGCGCACCCCGACGGCACCCGGGCCCTGCTCGACGCGCTCGCCGCGCGCGGCCTGGCCGCGACCGCGGGCACCGGCCACGTCGTGCACGTCGACGCGTCCGCCCCGGACACGAAAGCCGGTGCCGATGCCGATGCCGATACCGATACCGACGCCGACCGCGTGTACGACGTCGTCCGCGACACCGTCGCGGACCTCGGCCTCGGCCTGATCCGGATGGAGCAGCGCCGCCACCGCATCGCCGAGGTGTTCCAGAACGACCGGAACGACCGGGAAGAGGTCCGTTCATGACCGCCCCCGCGCCGGACGCGCGCATCCACGACATCGGGTACCGCAGGTACGAGGGCGAACGGCTCGGCGCCCTGTACGCCAGGCGCTCGCTGTTCGTCCACTCGCTGCGCGGGGCGTTCGGCCTCGGCCGTTCCGCGCGCTCCAAGGTGCTGCCCTTCGGCCTGTTCGCCATCATGTGCGCGCCCGCGGTCGTCATGGTCGCGGTCGCGGTGTTCGCGGGCCTGGACGAGCTGCCGATCGAGTACACGTCCTACGGCGTGTTCATGCAGCCGATCTTCGGCCTCTACCTCGCGCTCGCCGCACCGCAGATGGTGTCGCTCGACCTGCGCTACAAGACGATCCCGCTGTACTTCTCCCGCCCCATCACGCGCACCGACTACGTCGTCGCCAAGAGCGCCGCGCTCGTCGCCGCGCTGTTCCTCTTCGTCGGCGTCCCGCTGGTCATCGCCTACGCGGGCGGCCTCCTCGCGGAACTCGGCTTCGCCGACCAGACCAGCGGGTTCGCCCGCGGCCTGCTCGCCACCGCCGTGTTCGCCGTGCTGCACGCCGCGATCGGCCTGCTCATCGCCTCGCTCACGCCGCGCCGCGGCTTCGGCGTCGCGGCGATCATCTCGGTGCTCACGATCCCCTACTTCGCGGTCCTCTCCCTGATGGTCGTGGCCGACGAGCAGGGCAGCGCCGACGCCGTCGAGTGGATCGGCCTCTTCTCGCCCGGCACGCTGTTCGAAGGCTTCCAGGCCGCGTTCCTCGGCGGGGAGCTCGAGTTCCCCGGCATCGACTCGCTCTCGGGCGCCGCGGGTGCCGTGTACGCCGTGGTCATCATCGCCCTCATCGCCCTGTGCCACGTGCTGCTGGCGCGCCGCTACCGGAAGGCGGGCTAAGTGACCACCATCCGCATCGACCGGACCTCCCGCTGGTTCGGCAACGTCGTCGCCGTCAACGACATCACCATGGAGATCGCCCCGGGCATCACCGGGCTCCTCGGCCCGAACGGCGCGGGCAAGTCCACGCTGATCCACATGATGAGCGGCTTCCTCGCCCCCTCGTCCGGGTCCGTCACCCTCGACGACCGCACGATCTGGCGCAACGCCGCCGCGTACCGCGAGATCGGCCTCGTGCCCGAGCGCGAGGGCATGTACGACTACCTCACCGGCGGCGAGTTCGTGCTCGCCAACGCCGAGCTGCACGGCCTGTCCGACCCAGGCGCCGCCACCCGCGCCGCCCTCGACACGGTCGACATGGCGCACGCCGCCGACCGCCGCATCGACACCTACAGCAAGGGCATGCGGCAGCGCGTGAAGATGGCCTCGGCCCTCGTGCACGAACCCTCGGTGCTGCTGCTCGACGAGCCGTTCAACGGCATGGACCCGCGCCAGCGCATGCAACTGATGGACCTGCTGCGGAAGATGGGCCAGGACGGCAGGACCGTGCTGTTCTCCTCGCACATCCTGGAGGAGGTCGAGCAACTCGCCACCCACATCGAGGTGATCGTCGCGGGCCGGCACGCCGCGTCGGGCGACTACCGCAAGATCCGCCGCCTGATGACCGACCGGCCGCACCGCTACCTCGTGCGGTCCAGCGACGACAGGGCCCTGGCGGCGGCGCTCATCGCCGACCGTTCCACCAGCGGCATCGAGTTCGACGCGGCCGAGGACGCGCTGCGCGTCCAGGCCGTCGACTTCGGCCGCTTCACCACTCAACTCCCCCGCCTGGCACGGGAGCACGGCATCCGGCTGCTCACGGTCTCACCGTCCGACGAGTCGCTGGAAAGCGTCTTCTCCTACCTGGTCAGCCGATAGGACCCGACACGATGCTGTACAACCACACCGTCGCCCGGCTCACCTACCGCGCCCTGCTCGGCCGCCGCCGCGCGCTGATCCTGTGCGCCCTGCCCGCGGTGCTCCTGATCATCGCCGTCGCCGTGCGCGCCCTGAGCGGCGCGGACGACCGCGCCGCGACGGAGATCCTCGGCGGCTTCGCGCTCGCCTCCATGGTGCCGCTGGTCGGCGTCATCGCGGGAACGGGCGCCATCGCGCCGGAGATCGACGACGGCTCGATCGTCTACCTGCTGTCCAAGCCGCTGGACCGGCGCACGATCATCACGACGAAGCTGATCGTGGCGATCGGCGTGACGCTCGCGTTCACCACCGTCCCGATGCTCGTGGCCGGGCTGATCCTCAACGGCAACAGCCAGCAGATCGCGACCGCGTTCACCGTGGGCGCGGCCGTCGCGTCCGTCGCCTACAGCGCCGTGTTCCTGCTGCTCGGCACGGTCTCGCGCAACGCCGTCGTCTTCGGCCTCGTCTACGCCCTGGTGTGGGAGGCCCTGTTCGGCTCCCTCGTGCCGGGCGCCCGCACGCTGTCGATCCAGCAGTGGTCGCTCGCCGTGGCCGAACGCGTCGCAGGGGACGGCGCGGACATCACCTCGGACGTGGCCCTGCCCACCGCCGTGATCCTGCTCGTCGCGGCCACCGTGCTCGGCACGTGGTACGCGGGGCAGCGGCTGCGCGTCCTGAAGGTGGCGAACGACGACTGAACCCGCCGCGCACACGGCCGTGGGGCGGCCGGGACCAGGTCCCGACCGCCCCACGGGCTACGGAGGGTTACGAGACGTCGCGGCTCTGGAGGGTCGCGAGGCGCTCGCTCATCGCGCAGACAACACGCTCCGTGTTATCCACACGCCTTTCCACACGTTCCAGTCGAACGGACATCCTGTGGATAACCGGCCCCAACTCCTGGAGGGACCGGCCCATTTCACGGATGGCCCGCGAGACGTCACCGGACGGCAGCCTGTCGGCCGCCTCCGCGTCGAGCAGGTACTTCCTGACCCGCCGCGCCACGGCGCTGTCGCGCAGCAGCATGGCGATGTTGAGCACGGTCCTGCGGGTGTAGAGGGTGAGGTTGCTCCGTGGCTGTGGATAACTCTCGCGATAGAGTGACATGTTGTCACTCTTAAAGAGGTGCAGGTCAGAGCCCCGGAGCACGGTCAGGCCGTTCTCGCTCAGCTCCTCCCGGTGACGTTCCACGACCTTCCTGACGACCTCCCTGTGGACAACGAAGTACGCCGCCACGGCCTCCGTCGTCACGTGCAGTCCGTCGGGCAGCAGTTCGAGCGCCTTGACCTTGTCGAGCGCGTCCACTCGCTCCGTGTAACGGTCGCGCAGAGTGCGCGACTCAAGCAGCACGTTGTCGTCGTGCATGAGGGAAAGACCCCTTTCGGTCCCGTATGGGCTTGCTGAGGAACGCCCGTATCCAGGGCCCAGGAGCGGAGATCTGCTCATCGCGCCACGAACTGCACTACCGGCAGGAACTCATCGCCACCGGCCACCACCACTTCACGCACCCTCGACGTCACGTACTCCAGTCGCCTCCGCGCATATGGCCCAACGAGCCGGATAGTCATACGGTCACGGGGTTGGGCCGATGAGTTGCCTGTGGATAACTTCCCGCCCCAGAGTGACATCTTGTCACTCTGGAAGAACCCCAGGTCACAGCCTCGCGCCCGCCGCGCCTCCCGACCGGCCGCAGGTTATCCACAGCCGTCCTGTGGATAACCGGAACGGCCCCCGGACCCCCGCCCCGGTGCCTCCTTACCCCCGCCCCCGCCGCGCACTCGGGTGACTGTGCGCGCGACACCCGGCGCCGGGGCGCCCCGCCGCGCCGCCCGCCCTTCAATGAGCGGGAACGCCCCTGGCCGCGCGCCCCGCGCGACCCGCACCGCCGACCCGCCCCACCCCCCGGCAGTCAGGAGAAGAACCCATGCGTGGTGTCGTGCTGCACGCCCCCGGCGACGTCCGGGTGGAGGAACGCGAGGACCCCAGGATCGTCGAGCCGACCGACGCCGTCCTCCGCCTGACCGCCACCTGCGTCTGCGGCTCCGACCTCTGGCCGTACCGAGGGGTCGAGGCCGTCGATGAGCCGGCCCCGATGGGCCACGAGTACGTCGGCGTCGTCGAGGAGGTCGGCGCCGAGGTGCGGGACATCAGGCCGGGCCAGTTCGTCGTGGGCTCGTTCTGGGCCTCCGACAACACCTGCGAGCTGTGCCGCGCCGGCTACCAGAGCGCGTGCGTCCACCGCGTGCTCATGGGAACGTTCGGCTCCCAGGCCGAACGCCTGCGCGTCCCCCTCGCGGACGGCACCCTGGTCCCCACCCCCGACCTGCCGCCCGAGGACCTGGTGCCCAGCCTGCTCGCCGCCTCCGACGTGCTCGGCACCGGCTGGTTCGGCGCCGTCGAGGCGCAGGCCGGGCCCGGCAGGACCGTCGTGGTCGTCGGCGACGGCGCCGTCGGCCTGAGCGCGGTGCTCGCCGCCCGGCAGCTGGGCGCGGAACGGATCATCGCGATGAGCCGCCACGAGCCGCGCCAGCGGCTCGCCCGGGAGTTCGGCGCCACCGACATCGTCACCGAACGCGGCGACGAGGGCGTGGCCAGGATCAAGGACCTGACCGGCGGGCTCGGCGCCCACGCGGTGGTCGAGGCGGTGGGCACCGAGCAGTCGATGACGCAGGCCATCCGCTCCACCCGCCCCGGCGGTCACGTGGGCTTCGTCGGCGTGACGCACGGCGTCGCGCTGCCGGCGGAGGAGCTGTTCTACTCCCTCGTCCACCTGCACGGCGGCCCGGCGCCCGTGCGCCGCTTCCTGCCCGACCTCGTCGACCTGATCTGGCGGCGGAGGATCGACCCCGGCAAGGTCTTCGACCTCGACCTCCCGCTCGACCAGGCGGCGGAGGCGTACCGGGCCATGGACGAACGCCGCGCCGTCAAGGCCCTCCTGCGCGTCTGAACGCGCCCCCCGCCGCCCCCCGCCGCCCTCCGGTCAACTCCGCAACGTCAGTAGCGCCGCAGCCGGGGCGACACCCGGCGCGCGGCCCACAGGACCGTCGTGCGCCCCATCACCAACGTCTCGCCGCTCGCGAATTCGAGCCGCTTCCTGCCGAGCCCGATCGCCGTCATGTCGCGAACGGTGAACGCTTGTCCGCCGATCATGATCTGATCCCCGCGCCGCACGGTCATCGCGTCGATCTCCACGGCCACCAGCACGCCCTTCATCGCGCCACCACCGCGAGCGCCACCGCCACCACGAGCCCGCAGCCCGCCAGCACCTGCGCCACGGCCTCCCGGCGGCTCGCGCCCGGGGCCGAACGGCGCCCACCGTCACGACGGCGCATGCGCGCTCACCTCCGTCAGCGTCGCGCCCAGCGCCACGTGCAGCAACCTGGCCTCGACGAACGGCCGTTTCCGCGTGGGCCGCGCGAACCAGAACAGCGGCCACGTGTCCCCGCGCAGCGCCGGAACGCCCACGAACGTCACCGCGTCCTCGGCGTGCGCGCCGTGCGCGCGGGCGCCCCGCGGCCAGTCGAACGCCCGCGCCGCGCCCGCGGGAAGCAGGAAGTACAGCGCCCGCGCGCCGACCAACTCGCCCACCACAGGCCCCGGTTCGCCTTCGCAACACGCGGCGAGCAGTGCCGCCGCCCGCTCCCCTTCGGCGCCGGCGACGCGCACGGCGTCGAACCACGCACCGGTCTTCGACAACGCGCACCCTTGCGCGGGGATCCACTCGGGAGGGTCATTTTCCCAGTTCATGCCCCAACCGTGCCGCTTGCCGTCTAGCGTGACCAGTATTTGAGGCATCACAGACGGTGATCTGAGAGTCCCGGTGGTGCCCGGCGCCCCGATGTGAAGGCGGTGTGGGAGAGATGGCTGAGCAGGAAGTGTCCGCGCTGAGGATGTCCTTCGGCCGGCAGTGCCGGTTGCTGCGCGAATACCGGAAGTTGACCCGGGACGACGTCGGGGAGCCGTGCTCGGTCTCCGGCTCGATGATCGGCGCGGTGGAGCGGGGTGAACGCATCCCCGACACGGCCCTGATCCACAACATGGACCAGGTGCTCGGCGCGCACGGGCTGCTGGCCTCGGTCAGCGACTTCATGGCGGCGGAGAAGTACCGCGCGTTCTTCCGGAACTTCGCGGCGCTGGAGCGGCAGTGCTACTCGCTGAACGCGTACGCGCCGCTGCTGATCCCCGGGCTGTTGCAGACCGAGGAGTACGCGCGGGCGACGTTCCGAATGCGAGCACCGTCGTGGGACGAGAACGAGATCGAGAAGCAGGTCGCGGCCCGGATGGAGCGGCAGCAGGTGTTCAAGCGGGTCCCCAGGCCCTTCCTCGGCTTCGTGATCGAGGAGTCCGTGCTGCGCCGCCCGATCGGCGGCCGTGAGGTGCTGCGCAAGCAGGTCAAGCACCTGCTGGACTGCGCCCGGCTGTACTTCGTGTCGGTGCAGGTGATGCCGACCGACAGCGAGGAGCACGTCGCGCTGGACGGCATGCTGTCGCTGCTGATCAGCAAGGAGCACCAGCACTACGCCTACGTCGAGCACCACGGCGGTAGCCAGCTCATTGTCGACAAGGAACAGGTGTCTCTCCTCCAGGAACGTTATGGCATCCTGCGATCGCAGGCGCTGTCCCCCTTGGAGTCGGCGCGGTTCATCGAGAAGCTGGCAGGAGAACTGTGAACAGCGAACTGGCCTGGTCCAAGAGCAGTTACAGCGCGGGCAACGGCGGCGAGTGCGTCGAGGTCGCCGTCGAGTGGCGCAAGTCCAGCTACAGCAGCGGAGAAGGCGGCGAGTGCGTCGAGGTCGGGTGGCACAAGTCCAGCCACAGCGCGGGTGACGGCGGTGATTGCGTGGAGGTCGCGGCCTGCCCGCACGCCGTGCACGTCCGGGACTCCAAGGACACCACCCGCCCCTCCTTCACCGCCTCCACAGCCGCGTGGTCGGCGTTCGTGGACTTCACCACCGCCCGCTGAGGTTCGTTCCGCCCCACCGGGGGCCCGGCGGGGAGCCGGAAAGGCGCGTTCCGGCTCCCTGACCGACGTGTTCACGCCAACCCTCCCCATTTTCCCCACAGTTGGGCCTTCTCCTGGCACCGTGTCCTCGGAGAAAGGGGAGCCATGACGACCCAACGGTGGGAGTGGACGGGCGACCGGTACTCGGAGGGCTTCTTCAGCCACGGGCACAGCAACGAACGCCGCCGTCTCGCGCTGCTGGAAACACTGCTCGACGGGGCGACGCGGGAACGGTTCCGCGCCCTCGGGCTCAAGCCGGGCGACCGGGTGCTCGAAGCGGGGGGCGGCGGCGGGTCCGTGGCCCGGCTGCTGGCCGAAGAGGGCGCCCAGGTCACCGTGACCGACCTCGACACCCGGTTCATCGACGAGCTGGCCGACTCGCACGGCGTGCGCGTGCTGCGGCACGACCTGTACACCGAGGACTTCCCGCCCGGGTCGTTCGACTTCGTGCACACGCGGTTCGTGCTGACGCACCTGCCGGACGCGGACCTGGCCATCGCGCGGCTCGCCTCGTGGCTCGCCCCCGGCGGCGTGCTGCTGGTCGAGGAGCCGACGTCGTTCCCGACGCTCGACTCGCCGCACCCCGGGTACCGCACGATCATGCGCGCCTACCGCACGCACCTCGAACGGTCCATCGGCTCCGACACCTCGTGGGCCCGCACCCTGCCCGTTCCGCTGGCGCGCGCGGGCCTCGTCGGCCTCGGGCTCGACGTCCGCATCCAGCACGTGAACGGCGGCGACGACGAGTCCGAGTGGTGGAAGCTGAACCTGGAGGCGGCGCGCCCGTCCATGATCGAGTCCGGGCTCGCCACCGACGCCGAGTTCGAGGCCGCCTACATCGAGTTGGCGAACCCCGGCTTCCACGATCTCTCGCTCGCCGTCCACACCGCCTGGGGGCGCGCCCCAGGACCCGTCAGGCGCCGGCCGCAGGCACCAGCAGATCGACAGGAGTCCCCGACTTCTGCGGAGCGTAGTAGTCCCTGATTCCGGCGATCCAGGTGTCCACCGCGATGCGGTCGGAGGAATCCGGGCCGAACGCGTCGAACAGCGCCGTCGTCCGGTCCGGCCTGAACCCGATGGCCGTCATCAGCGCCAGGAAGTCGGGCCGGGCGATGCGCCCGTCCCCGTCCGGGTCGCCCAGGGCGGCCAGGGCGCGGGCGAACGTGTCGAGCGCCGCGCCGAACCGTTCCGGCACGAGCACGAACGACCCGAACTCCTCGTAGTCCACCCGGCCGTTCCCGTCCCGGTCCAACTCGCGCGCGAGGGCGGCCCACCAGCCGTCGAGCGCGTCGCGCATCGCCTGCTTGTCCGCCTCGCTGGAGCGCGGCGCCGCCTGGACGACGCGCGTCGCCATGAGGGCGAAGTCCTCGGCCTCGACGACGCCGTTCCCGTTGACGTCGAAGAGGGTGAACACCAGCCTGATCCGCTCCTGCGCCCCTGCCGAACGTTCCGTCCGCATCGTGCCCCGCCTTTCCCAGCTGTCGGCCATCTGTCGGTCACCTGTCGGTGATCTGCCGGTCCGCGCGCCGCGGCGGCTCCCGGCCGCCCGGCGCCCGACCGTTCCCGCCCACTGTGGAACGCGCGGAGGCCGCCGTCCCGGAAAGGGGACGGCGGCCACCGGATCGAGTGAACGCGCGGGCCTGTGACGGCCGTTGCGCGGCAGGGGGCGGGGGGTCAGCGCCTGGCGTCCGCGAGGAGCAGCCGGGCAAGACCGGCCTGCGCCGTGGTGAGGGCGCGGACCACGGGGAGGGCGGTCAGCAGCAGGAAGATGCCGGCGCCGGTGTGGAAGGCGATGTCGACGGCCTCGGACTCGATGCCCCACATCAGGTCGACCAGAAGCTCCTGGTCGTCGCCGTCGGGCAGCGACCACGACCAGGTGAGGTAGGTCAGGCCGCCGATGCCGCCGGCGAGCCAGGTCACCGTGACGCAGAAGCTGAAGACGCGGACCGGGAGGGCCACCACGGCGTGCACCAGGTCGCGCCACGCCTGCGGGTCGCGGATCACGTGCATCAGGCCGCCCGTGCGGTACTCGGGGCGGGGGATCGGGCGGCCGGTGGCCGTGTGGACGTGCTCGCGCTCCGCGCCGGCGAGGAAGCGGGCCATGGCCAGCGTTCCGACCAGGACGGGGATGCCGACCCAGATGATCAACGTGCCGAGGCCGAGGAGGAAACCGGAGACGGCGACGACGAACGCCGCCACACCGAGCGGCAGTCCGGACAGCAGGTAGCCCGTCTCCCGGCCGAACCGCCCGAATCGGCTGCCCGTCGCCGGGGTGGCGCGGACCGGGTCGGTGGTGTGGGGGCGGGTCGGTGTCAGGGACTGGTTCATGTGCTCAAGCCTGCCGCGTCGCACCGCCGGTACCCAGCCGCCTGGGACGAGAATGCGGGGTGGCGCTGGCACCACCCCGGGGGTGCGGGTCAGCGCTACCGCCGGTGGGGCGGCCGTCCGCGGGGCGCGGCGCGACCGTTGCACACAGCCTGTGGATAACCTTTTCCGCTCCCACGCCCGCCTGTGCACGGACGGTGGAAAACCCGCTGGGGGCGCGGGCGTTCCGCCGGAGGTCGCGCTGGGGCGCGCGTTCGGCCGGCGGTTACCATGCGCGACCGGTCGAACCGTTCCGTGACCGCGTGTGCCGACGGATGTGTGCGGGAACGCGGCGCCCCCTCCGCCTCACTTGTCCCATGCGCCACACGCGCCACAACGGCCGGTCAGAGGTTCCCCACACGTCACGCGCTCGTTCCCTTGCGGCACTTGCGCCGACCGGAGTGCGAACTCCCGCCGCAGCGCGCGCCACTGACCGGGCGCCACCGCGAGCGCCCGCGACGCGCCGGTGGAGCGCCCTGCGGGCGCGCGGGCACATCGGGTCAAATCGGCTGTGGACAACCCGGCTTGGTTATCCACAGGGCGTCAATCGCCCTGTGGACAACCGGAGTGATGCGACGTCAGCCGCGTGCGGCGGCGAGGAGCGGTTCGAGCACGAGCGCGATGCCGTCCGCGTCGTTGCCCGCCGTCACCTCGTCGGACACCGCGCGCACCGCGGGGTGCGCACCCGCCATCGCGACGCCGTGCGCGGCCCACGTCAGCATCGGGATGTCGTTCGGCATGTCGCCGAAGGCGATGGTGTCGGCGGCGCGCACGTCGAGCCGCCGCGCGGCCAGGGACAGGCCGGTGGCCTTGGTCAGGCCGAGCGGCAGCATCTCGACCAGCGAGGGTCCCGACACTACGAGGCCCACCGCGTCACCCACCAGGGCCTCGGCCGCGGCGGAGAGCGCGTCCTCGTCCATGCCGGGGCAGGCCAGGTACATCTTGATGATCGGCTCCGCGAACAGCGCCTCGCGGTCCGGCACCTCCGCCGGGTACGGGTCGTCCTCGTTCGCGCGGTAGATGCCGCCGGCCGCGTGCGCGTAGCGCGCGTCCATCACGATGTCGCCGTCGAGGCCGTCCCGGTTCGCGGCCAGGCCCACCGGGCCCAGCTCCTCCTCAAGCCGCGCGACCACGGAACGCGCCAGCGCCCGGTCCAGCGTGACCGACGTCAGCAGCCGGTGCTCGCCCGCGTGGTACAGCTGCGCGCCCTGGCCGCACACCGCCAGGCCCCGGTACCCCAGGCCGTCGAGGATGTGCCGCGTCCACCTGACGCTGCGCCCGGTGGCCACCACGTGGTGCGCGCCCGCAGCCTGCGCGGCGGTCAGCGCGTTGCGCGTGCGCTGCGAGATCGTGCCGTCGCCGCGCAGCAGCGTGCCGTCCAGATCGGTCGCCACCAGCCGGTAGGGGAACCGTTCGGGCAGCGACGGCGGTATGCCGGCGGCGGCGCCCTCGGGCGCGGGGGAGGTCACGCGGCCACCGGTTCGAGCAGCTCACGGCCGCCCAAGTAGGGCCGAAGCACCTCGGGCACGCGCACGGAACCGTCCGCCTGCTGGTGGTTTTCGAGCAGCAGCGCGATGGTCCGCTGCACCGCGCACAGCGTGCCGTTCAGCGTGGCGAGCGGGCGCGTTCCCGTGTCCTTGCCGCGCATGCGCACCGAGAGCCGCCTGGCCTGGAACGAGTCGCAGTTCGACGTGGAGGTCAGCTCGCGGTACTTGCCCTGCGTCGGCAGCCACGCCTCGCAGTCGAACTTGCGCGCGGCGGAGGCGCCCAGGTCGCCGCTGGCGACGTCGATGACGCGGAAGGGCAGTTCGAGCGAGGTGAGCCACTGCTTCTCCCAGTCGAGCAGGCGCAGCAGCTCGGCCTCGGCCTCCTCGGGCGGCACGTAGGAGAACATCTCGACCTTGTCGAACTGGTGCAGGCGGATGACGCCGCGCGTGTCCTTGCCGTGCGAGCCGGCCTCGCGGCGGAAGCACGGCGAGAAGCCCGCGTAGCGCAGCGGCAGCCGGTCCGCGTCGATGATCTCGTCCATGTGGTAGGCGGCGAGCGGGACTTCCGAGGTGCCGACGAGGTAGAGGTCGTCCTGCGGCAGGTGGTAGACGTCCTGCGCGGCCTGGCCGAGGAACCCGGTGCCCTCCATGGCCTGCGGCTTCACCAGCGCCGGGGTCATCACCGGCACGAACCCGGCCGCCGCGGCCTGCGCCATGGCAGCGTTGACCAGCGCGAGTTCGAGCAGGGCGCCGACGCCGGTGAGGTAGGCGAAGCGCGAGCCCGACACCTTGGCGCCGCGCTCGGTGTCGATCGCGCCGAGCCCCTGGCCGAGCGCCAGGTGGTCCTTGGGCGTGAAGCCCTCCGCCTCGAAGTCGCGGATCGTGCCGTGCGTCTCCCGCACCGCGAAGTCGTCCTCGCCGCCCACGGGCACGTCGGGGTGCACGATGTTGCCCAGGCGCAGCAGCAGGGCGTGCGCCTCGGCCTGGGACTCGGCCCGCTCGGTGTCGGCCGCCTTCACGGCGGCGGCCAGCTCGCCGGCGCGCGCGAGCAGTCCCGCCTTCTCCTCGGCCGAGGCGCGCGGGATGAGCTTGCCCAGCTGCTTCTGCTCCGCGCGCAGCTCGTCGAAGCGTGAGCCGGAGGACCGCCGCCGTTCGTCGGCGGAGAGGAGCGCGTCGACAATGCCGACGTCTTCTCCTCGGGCGCGCTGGGAGGCGCGCACGCGGTCGGGGTCCTCACGAAGCAGGCGAAGGTCAATCACGGCCCCAGGCTACCGGGCGACGGCGAAGCGGCTGAATCCGTAAACGCGTGAGGGCATTTAGTCCGTTATGCCGGGAAAGTGCGCTCCCGGGGAATCCACAGGTCAGACCGGGTATCCACAGGGTTATCCACAGGCCGCGCGGCCCTGTGTGGATACCGCGAGAGGGTGAGTTCCGGCCGGAGTGCGCGGCACAGAATTCCCCATTCAAACCCCGTTCACACTCACTTACGAGGGAAATTGCCTCACACTCAGGAGTTATCGGCGTCGATTGTGCTGACGAAAGTGGATCAAGGATAGTGCGCGCCCTTGGGGTGGAACAGGCACTATGGGCGTTCCGCCGGATTGGTGAGTGTCGACTTATGCACAGGCACGCAGGGTGCCCTGTGGATAACTCGGGGGACTTTCCCCAGGTCGTCCACGCCCCCGTCCGTTCCCCCCGCCGAACCCGTCAGCCGAACCCGTCAGCTGCGGCCGTCGAGGCACCGGGTCAGCCAGTCGGACGCCCGCAGGAAGTCCGCGTCCGCCGTGCCCGTGACCACCGTCGGCGCGACCTGGTCGGCCCTCGGGTACGAGCCCAGGTACCGCACGTCGGCGCACAGCCGCCGCAGGCCCATCAGCGCCTCACCGACCCTGCGGTCGGAGATGTGCCCCTCGCAGTCGACCGAGAAGCTGTACTCACCGATGCCCCGGCCCGTCGGGCGCGACTCGATGCGCACCAGGTTGACCCCGCACGTCGCGTACTCCTGGAGCACGTCGAGCAGCGCGCCCGGGTGGTCCCCGCGCAGCCACAGCACCACGGACGTCTTGTCCGCGCCGGTGGGCGCGGCCGGCCGGGCCGGGCGGCCGACCAGCACGAAGCGGGTCGTCGCGTTCTCCGCGTCGTGGATGTCGGTCACCAGCGGTTCGAGCCCGTACGTCGGCGCCGCGAACTCGCCCGCGAACGCCGCGTCGTACCGGCCCTCCTGCACCAGCCGCGCGCCGTCCGCGTTCGACGCCGCCGACTCCCACTGCGCCTCGGGCAGGTGCCGCTCCAGCCAGCCGCGCACCTGCGGCTGCGCCACCGGGTGACCGGTGACGGTCTTGACGTTCTCCAGCGTCGTGCCCGGCCGCACGAGCAGCGCGAACGCGATCGGCAGGTACACCTCGCGGTAGATCATCAACGGCCGCCCCGAGGCCAGTTCGTCCACCGTCGCCGAGACGCCGCCCTCGACCGAGTTCTCGATCGGCACCAGGGAACCGCCCGCGTCGCCGTTGCGCACCGCGTCCAGCGCGGCGGGCACGGAGATCATCGGTACCAGTTCGCGCGTCGCCGCCTCGGGAAGCGTGCGGAGCGCGGCCTCCGTGAACGTGCCCTCGGGACCGAGATAGGTGTAGCGGCTCGCTGCTGTCATGGCGCACACGTTAGTAGCCCTCGACCAGAGCCTGACCCACGTACTCGCCCTCCCGGGCGCCGCCCGGCACGGCGAACAGGCCGCTGGCCTCGTGCCGGACGAACTCCGACAGCGCGTCCCCCCGGTCGAGCTTGCGCTGCACCGGCACGAACGCGCGCAGCGGATCGGCCTGCCAGCACAGGAACAGCAGCCCCGCGTCCGGCGCGCCGTCGTCGCGGAAGCCGTCGTGGTAGGAGAACGAGCGGCGCAGCATCGTCGCGCCCCCGTTCGTCTCGGGCGCGGTGACGCGGACGTGCGCGTTCGCGGCGATCACGCCCCGGCCGTCGGGTCCGACGGCCGCGAGGTCCACCGGGTCGGTCTCGCGTTCACCCGTGAGGGGGGCGCCGTCCGACTTGCGGCGGCCCATCACGCGCTCCTGCTCCGCGAGCGGACGCGCCTCCCACGCGTCGAGCAGCATGCGGATGCGGCGGAAGACGACGTAGGAGCCGCCCGCCATCCACGCCGGGTCGCCGCCCTCGGGCACGAAGACGTGGCGGTCGAAGTCCTCGTCGCCGGGCGCGGGGTTGTTCGTCCCGTCGATCTGGCCCATCAGGTTCCGCGTGGTCATGGGCCGCGCGGTGGCGCCCGGCGTGCGGTTGAACCCCGTCATCTGCCAGCGCAGGGTCGCCGTTTCACCGGCGGCGCGTTGGAGCGCGCGCAGGGCGTGGAACGCGACCAGCGCGTCGTCCGCGCCGATCTGGAGCCACAGGTGGCCGTTCGAACGCCCCTCGTCCAGAACGTCGGCCGAGAACGCGGGCAGCGGGTCGAGCGCGGCCGGCCTGGCGCCGGTGAGGCCGGTCGCGTCGAAGAAGCCGTGCCCGAGTCCGATGGTCACGCTCAGGGAGGCGGGCCCGGCGTCGCGCGCGACGCCCGTGTCGGCCTCGGGCGTGCCGCCCGCCATCAGCTCGGCGGCCAGGCCCGACCAGCGGCGCAGCAGCGCGGCGGCCTCGCGGCGGCCCGCGCCGGGCGCCAGGTCGAACGCCGCCAGGTGCGCGTGCGCCTGCACCGGCGTGGTGATGCCGGGCTGGTGCGTGCCGTGGAACGGGACGGCGGTGGACCCGAGCGCGGTCAGCGCGGGCCCGTCGTCGCCGGTGGCGGCGGAGTGGGCGAGTGCGCCGGCGGGCGCGCCGGCCGCGAGGCCGACGGCTCCCGCCGCGCCCGCGGTGGTGAGCAGGCGGCGGCGGGAGAGGCGGGCGGAGGCGGCGTCCTGGCCGTTCGTGTCGTTCGTGTCGTTCTTGGTGTCGTGGGGGGACGCGGGTCGCGCTGTGCGGGAGGGCTTGCGCTTCGGTTCAGTGGTCATCGGTGCTGTTCGGCGTTCCTGAGGGGGTCGGGCGAGATCAGGGGATGGTGACGGTCGCGGTCTCCGTCACCTGGTCGATCTCCGAGGTGCGGATGGTCAGGGCCACCTCCCAGTCTCCCGGGCGCGGCAGCTGCACCTCGGGCACGGTCCAGTGGCCGACGTCGACGTGCAGGGGCTCGTGCCGCAGCGGCCCGAGGTCCTCGGCCGGCAGCGTGAGCGCGACCCGCAGCTCGACGGCGCCCGTCGGCAGGCCCTCGGTGTCGAACAGGCGGATGTGCAGGGCGTTCTCGCCGGTGCGGGCCGGGGACAGGTCGAGCCGCGCCGTGCCCTGGCCCCACTCGCCCCCGGTGTCGAACGGCAGCTCGATCGGTTCCGGCGGCGCCGCGTCGCCCGGCGCGGCGGCCGACTCCGCGGGCGCGGCGTCCGCCACGCGCGCCGGGGTCGTGCCGGTCAGCACCGTGGTCACGGCGAGCAGCACCGCGGCTATCGCCGCCTCGGCCAGCACGGAACGCCGCAGGCCCGCGCGGTGCGGGTCGGCGTCGCGCGCCTTGCGCTCCTTGGCCCGCAGCACGGCGGTGCGCTGGCGGGCCAGCTGCCGGGCGCGTTCACCGTCCAACGCGGCGGAGTCGGCGGGCCGTTCGGTGTCCTCGGGCTCCTCAGGGTCCTCGGGGGCCTCCGTCGTGGCGGGTCGGTCCTCGGTGAGGCGGCCGGTCCAGCGGCGCGAGCCCCAGGCCGCGCCCAGCATGAGGGCGACGAGCACGACCTTGAGGATCAGCAGCCGGCCGTAGGACGTTCCGGTGAGCGCGGACCACGAGAAGCCGACCTGCCGCCAGGACTGGTAGAGGCCGGTGGCCGCGAGCACCGTGACGGAGGTCAGCGCGACGGCCGAGAAGCGGCGGACCGCCGCGCGCGGCAGCGCGGGCGCCGTCCGCAGCAGCACCAGCAGCGCGGCGAGCCCGCCGAGCCACGCCGCGACGGCCAGCAGGTGCAGGATGTGCGCGGGGATGGCGATGCCGGTCTGCCGCCCGGTGGCGGCGTGTTCCGACATGGCCCAGGTGGCGGCCGTTCCCGCGGCGAGGACCACGCCCGCGACGGCGAGGCCGAAGCGCAGGTCGCGGGCCCGCAGCGCGGCGTCCTCGGCCTCTTCACCCTCGTCGGCGTCCGTGGCGTTCTCCGGGTCCCGGGCCGCCGGGCGCGCCCACGAGCCGTGCAGCACCGCGAGGAACAGCCCGGCGGCGGCAAGCAGCAGCAGGCGCGTCAGGAGCGCCGTTCCCGTTCTGGTGTCGATGACGTCCCGCAGGCCGCCCAGGTCGAAGGCGTCCGCGAGGTTCCCGCTGCCCGTGTAGGGCGTGCGGAGCAGCAGCAGCGCGACGGTCGCCGCGGTGGCCGTCGCCCAGCCCGCTGTGGTCAGCCGCTGCACCGGGCGCAGCGCCGCCGCGCCCGGCCAGCACACGAGGATGAACGCGGCCGTGCCCGCCATCAGCACGAACCCGCCGTACACCGCGTACCGCGCGACGTCGTACAGCAGGCCGGTGAGCCCGCTGTCCCCGGCGCGTTGCGGCACCTCCGCGACCGTCTCCGAGGGCGCGCCGATGGAGAAGGTGAACGCGCCCGAGATGGGGTGGCTGTCGGCCGACACCACGTGCCAGGCCACGGTGTAGGTGCCGTCGCCAAGACCCGTGTCGAGCGGGACGGCCCACGTGTTGCCTCCCTCGTCCGTGAACGTGCCCTCGCCGACGTCCTCGCCGTCCGGCGCCAGCACGCGGAAGGCGTCCTGCGGCAGCGAGACGGACTCCGAGAAGGTGAGCGTGACCTGCTCGGGCGCGGTGGCGACCACCTCCCCGTCCCCCGGCGTGGTGCCGGTCAGCTCGGCGTGCGCGGCGGCCGGGGTCGCGCCGAGCAGCAGCAGGGCGAACGCGGAGGCGACCAGGAGCAGGAGCGCCGCGGGTGACGCGGATGACGCGGGAAACGCTGGGAAACGGGGTGGGGTCCTCATGGCGGTGGTGTCACTCCCCGGTGTGAGTGGTGGCCTCGACCGGCACGTCGAGGGCGATGGGGTCCGACGTCTCGAAGTGCAGTTCGATGCCCACGGTCTCGCCTTCGACGAGTTCGCGGGAGAGGTCGAGCAGCATGAGGTGGTCGCCGCCCCGGGTCAGCCGCGCCTCGCCCCCGGCGGGGACGGTGAGCCCGTCGACCTGGCGCATGGCGTTGTCGACCGTTTCGTGGATCTCGACCGTTCCGGCGACATCGCTGGTGACCGAGACGAGGGTGTCGTCGGTGCCGCCGGTGTTGCTGATGGTGAGGAACCCGGCCGCCATGTCGCCGGACACGGGTTCGGGCACGAACGCGCCGCTCGTCGCCAGCTCGGGCGCGGAGCCGCTGTCGTCGCTGTCGTCCTCTTCTGTGCCGCAGGCGGTGAGCGCGAGCGACGCGGCGAGCACGCCCGCGGCGACGGCGGCCCGCAGGCCCCGGCGGCTCACGGCAGCTCTCCCGCGATGAGGCCGGGCAGGTCGCGTTCGAACGTCTCGGCCGTGACGCCCTCGGTGTAGACGACGTGCGCCTTGTCGTCGGTGGGCAGGAACGCCAGGACCTGCGTGCCGTGCGTCGAGACGATGTCGCCGTTGTCCTCCTCGTAGGAGGGCTCGACGGCGACGCCGAGCGAGCGGGCGGCCTGCTGGATGGTCTCGAAGTCGCCGGTCAGGCCGGTGAATTCGGGGTCCTGGGCGGCGAGCCACGGGCCGAGGGACTCGGGCGTGTCGCGTTCCGGGTCGGTCGTGACGAACACCACCCGCAGGTCCTCGCGCTGCTCGGGGGTGAGGGTGCCGGCCGCGTTGGCGATGTTGCTCATGGTGAGCGGGCAGATGTCGGGGCAGTTGGTGTAGCCGAAGTAGAGCAGGGTGGCGTGGCCGTCGGTCTCGGCGGCGAAGTCGTAGGGCTCGCCCTCGGTGTCCGTGAGCACGAAGTCCGGCTTCTCGAACGGCTGGTCGAGGACGGTGCCCTGGTCCGCGCCCGGCGCGTCGGCGATGTCGGCGGACTCGGTCGTCTCCGCGCCGCCCTCCTCGTCGCCGCTGTCGCTGCCGCAGGCGGCGAGGGTGAGCGCGGTGGCCGCGGCGACGGCCGCGGTGGTGATCTTGCGCAGGTGCATGGGGATCGTTCCTGTTGCGTGGTGGGCCCGGCGCGGGCCGGTGCGTCCGGCCCGCGGCGGGGTGGTGTCTCGGGGCGGGGTGGTGTCTCGGGGCGGCCCCGCGGCCGTTCCGCGCCCGGGCCCGTGGCGGGTGGGCGGCGGAACGGCCGGGGCCGGTGGTCGTGCGCCGGTGGATTCCGGTCGTTCGGTTCCCGGTTGTTCGGTGACGGTGCCGGTCAGCGGCCGGCGGTTCCGGTCAGCCGGCGGCGGGGCCGTTCGGGCGGCGGCCGGCGAGGACGCCGAGCGCCACGCCCGCCGCGCCCACGACGATGCCGCCGACGGCGAGCACGCGGGCGAGCATGTCGGAGCCGCCCGAGTCGCCGTCCTCGGCGGCCACCGGCTCGCCCTCGGCGTGGGCCGCGTCGGCGTCGCCGCCGGCCGCGTCGTCGGACGCGCCCTCGGCGGGCGCGCCGTGGCCGCCCTCGCCCTCGGCCAGCCGCAGCACGGCCGCCGGGTAGTCGGGCTCGGCCTCGCCGTCGACGGGCTCCTCGATCCAGCGCACGACCTCGTCGTTGTCGTAGGTCTGGATCGCGTCGAACACCAGCCGGTCCGTGCCGTGCGGCAGCGGACCGACGGACAGCGGGAACTGCTGGAACGTGCCGGGGTTGATCTCGCCGCCGGTCCACGTGATGACGCTCGGCGCCTCGGTGACCTCGCTGCCGTGGATCTCGACCGGCTCGTCGAGTTCCGCGGTCGTGACCTCCACGTCCCAGCCCGGGACGGGCTGCGGCATCACGGACGGCACGGGGTGCTCGGGGTCGAGGTGCAGTTCGAGCTGGACCGTCGAGGCGTTGTCGCGCTCGTTGGGCACCTTGACGTTGAGGGTGGTGTAGCCGCCGGCCGGGGCCTCGGCCGGGTCGATGGTGACGTGGGCCCAGGCGGGCGCCGAGGTCAGGACGAGGAGGGTGGCGGCGGTCAGGGCCGAACCCGCTGCCAGACGCGTGCGGTTGATGGTCATGGAGCACTCCACGGGGGCGCGATGCGGAAGGAAGCCGGGACATCCGCGGCTTCCGGGGTCGGACGAGCGCGCGGCACCGGCGCACCCGGCCGGGTTTCCGTGGGTGCGTTCAGGCCGCGAGAGCGAGGTCGTGCGCCGGGAGCGGGGGGCCGCGGCGCGTGGTCGCGGCGGCGAGCACGGTGCCGCGCGGCGCGGGCAGCCGGTCGTGGCGGCGGCGCGGGGCGCGCGGGGTCGGCGGGGCCGACCGGGGCGCGCGCAGAGCGCGCAGCACGGCGCGCAGCAGCCGGAGCAGCGGCGCGGACCAGCGGGCCGACAGCCGGACCAGCCGCCAGAGCGCGGCCTCGCCGCGGCGCAGCAGCCAGGCGGTGGCGAGCGCGGCCAGCAGGTGGCCGAGCAGCATCGGCGCGGTGGCGAGCGAGGCCAGCGCGTCGCCGAGGCCCGCGCCCGTTTTCCCACTTGCGCCCGTGCCCGTTCCCGTGCCCGTGCCCGGCGCGCTCGCGACGTGCGAGCCGAGCCCGGCGTCGTGGAGGAGGCGCGCGGCGCGTTCCTCCGTGAGCGGGAACACGTGGCCGTCGCACAGGAGCCGGGCCGCGAGCGCGATGGTGTCGCTCGCGCCCCCGTGGTGCGCCGCGCCGGGCCCGGCGGGCGCCGGGCGCCCGAGGCAGAACAGCACGTGCAGCGCGACCTGAGCGGCGGCGAGCGCGGCGGCGCAGGCGGGCACGGAACGCCGTTCCCGTCCGGCGAGCGGAACGGTGAGGACGAGGACCAGGGCCCAGCCGGCCGCGAGCGCGGCGGCGTGCGGCACGTGGCCCGCCGCCCAGACGTGGCCGGTCGCGGCAAGCACGACGCAGGCCGCCGCGAAGACCGCGGCGCGCAGCAGTCGCAGATCGGCTCCGGCACGCATGGCGGCGTCATCATCTCACCGGGGGGCGGACAGTGGGGGCGCGGGGGCGCGGAAAAGTTGCGAAACGGGCGGACAACCATGGTGATCTATCCGCACATGGGGTTTATGTACCGTTACGTCCGCCGAACGGGGGGTGTTGCGTCAATACCGTGCTTACGCCGCGCGCCAGTAGGCAATACCTACGGATATGTCGAGCCGCGGCCAGGAGGCTGGAGCATGAGCATCTGGTGGTCTCTCCAACTGCGTCGGGAGGCGTCCAGCGTCCCGCTCGCCCGGCGGCTGCTGCTCGGTGCCATGGACACCGCGGGGGTGGACGCGGACATCTCGCACGAACTGTCCGTCGCGCTCTCGGAGGCGTGTTCCAACGCCGTGCAGCACGGCGGCGCCCGTTCCGAGAGCTACCGGGTGACCGCGTCCATCGACGGTGACGTGTGCCGCATCGAGGTCACGGACTGCGGGCCCGGGTTCCCGCTCGGCGCCGTGCTGCCGCGCCCCGAGCCGCGCGAGCTCCAGCCGGGCGGCCGGGGCATGCGGCTGATCGAGGCCCTGTCCGACCGGGTCAGATTCGACAACCAGCCGGGCAGCGGCGCGGTCGTGACGTTCGACAAGATCCTCAAGTGGCGGGACAACGCCCGCCTCAAGGCGTCCTGAAGGACCCCGGCGGGCGTTCACCGGGCGGTCACCCGGCGTGGTGGTAGACCACCAGCGTGCCGCCCTCGACGAACAGCCCGGCCCCGGCCAGGTCCGCGAGCGGGAGCACGGCGTCCGCCGCCGTCTCGGTGACCTCGCCGGACGCGATGTCGAGCTGGACGGGCGTCGGCGTCGCCGACCACGCGCCCTCGGCCCGCACGTCCGCGACGCCGAACGCCGTTCCGCTGTCGGCCGCGGCGGTGAACTCCACGGCGTTGGTGTCCGCGGTCGGCTCGAAGCAGTGGCCGCCTCCCTCGCGCAGGTCGAAGACGAGCGCCCCGTGCACCAGGTACCGGCCGTCGGGCGAGAACACCGAGTGGTCCGGGTCGTTCGCCGCGCCCTCGCTCTCCTGGCACTCCGCGGTCGCCGTGCGCTCGCCGGTGGCGGCGTCGAGCACGGTCCTGACCGACCCGCCGTCCGTCCTCGGCCACGCGGCCACGAGCACGTCGTCCGTCACCCAGGTCACCGAGGGCTCGGCCGCCGGATCGGCGCCCTCGGGCACGTTCTCGTGGCTCGCCCAGCCGCCCGGCACCCAGAAGCCGTCGTACGCCGAGTGCCCCGCCACCAGCGGCCCGTTCGCCGTGAGCGCCACGATGTCGCCGCCCGGCTCGCAGTCCTTGCAGACCGCGGGCGGGACCAGGGCGTCCTCGTCGTGCTCGGTGGTCTCGCCGGTGGCCGGGTCGACGCCGACCACCGTGCCGTCCTCCCGCTCCACCAGCAGCGCGGCGCCGCCCGCCCGCGCGGTGCCCGCGCCCGGCACCTCGACGCGGCGCAGCGGCTCCGCGCCGTTCCCCGAGCCGTCGGCGGCGAACACGTCGAGGACGACGACCTCGTCGCCGCGGTCGATGACGTCCGCGCCCGAGGCGCCGGTGGACCAGGCGATCAGGTACTCCTCGCCGTTCACGGTGGCGGGGAACGCCTCGGGCACCGCGTTCTCGTGCACCGGCTCGATGGCGGCGCTCGACCACCGGGGCTCGCCCGTGGCCGCGTCCAGCACGGTGAGGCGCGGGGCGTCCCCGTGCTCGCCGGCGCCGAAGGTCGCGACCGCGCCCGCGCCGCGCAGCACCATGGGCTCCTCGCCGCCGGCCAGCGGCAGCTCCCAGCCGCGTCCCGTGTCGTAGTGCGCGGGAACGGTCAGCCGGGTCGCGGGCGCGCCCAGCGCGTCCTCGGTGGTCCCGGTGTTCTCGGCGGTCTCGCCGGTGCCCGTCTTGTCCTGGCCGCCGCGCGGGGTGCCGCCGCCGTCGCCGTCCCCGCCGCCGCAGGCGGCGAGCGCGCCGATGACGGCGGTGCCCACGACCGCGTTCCTCAGCCGCTTCCTCACGTGCATGCGCGTGGCCCCCGCCCCTGTGTTGTCCGCCGCCGACCGATGGCGCTGTGGATCATCCCATAAGGTGAACGGTTTCCCGAGGGTGTGTCCGCTCCGCGGGGAAACGACGGGTATGTGACATACCGGGGCGGCGATACGCCGGGGTATTGTCTTTCGATTTATACAAACTTCACCTCCACCGCGCTACCGTGGCTGATGGTGTGGACGTCATTGTGACGTCTCCTTGGAGGTGAAAGTCATGGGCCAGATCGGAGCACGGGAGCTCGTCCTGCTCGCCGTCATCGTGCTGCTGATCTTCGGGGCGAAGCGGCTCCCCGACATCGCGCGCTCGCTCGGCAAGTCCGCACGCATCCTCAAGAGTGAGACGGCCGCGATGAAGGCGGAGAACGCCTCGGCCGCGCCGCAGCCGGCGCAGGACGCCGAAGCCCAGACGCCGCCGGTGGCCAAGACCATCAAGGCGGCCCCTGGAGACGTCACGACCGCGCGCCCGGTGGAGGAGCCGAGGCCCGCCGCCGGCTGACGCGGCGCGGCACCGCCGCACCGCCATGACCCCGCCTCCGGCCCGACCGGGCGCCCCGGCCCGGGCCGGGAGGCCGCCCGGCCGGGCCGCCGAGGCGACATCCCCGAGCCGACGCCTCAGGGGCGGCGCGGCCGGGGGCGTTTCGCCGCGCGGCGCAGCCGCAGGTACTCGGCCGCCATCGGTACCGCGGCCAGCAGCACCACGGCCATGAGCATCACCCCGACGTTGTCCCGCACGAAGGCGACCTGCCCGAGCCCCGCCCCGAGCAGGGTCACGCCCGCGCCCCACAGCACGCCGCCGAGCACGTTGAACACCACGAACGTGCGGTAGTCCATGCGGCTCGCGCCCGCGATGACCGGGACGAACGTCCGCGCCACCGGCACGAACCTGGCCAGGATCAGCGAGGCCCTGCCGTGCCGCGCGAAGAACGCCTCCGCCTTCGCCGCGTGCTCGGGCCGGGGGAAGCGCGCCCCGGGACGGCGCAGGACCGCGGGACCCACGCGGCGGCCGATCGCGTACCCGGTCTGGTCGCCGGCCACGGCGGCGACCACGATGAGCGCGCAGACGAGCCACAGCGGATGGTCGAGGTACTCGCCGGACGAGACGGCGAGCCCGGTGGCGAACAGCAGGGGGTCGCCCGGCAGGAAGAACCCGATCAG
This sequence comes from Streptomyces marincola, assembly GCF_020410765.1. NCBI lineage: Bacteria > Bacillati > Actinomycetota > Actinomycetes > Kitasatosporales > Streptomycetaceae > Streptomyces > Streptomyces marincola. Next base: position 3,504,963 of record NZ_CP084541.1, read on the forward strand.
CAGACCGGACTCCACGAAGACGATCACCACGATGCCGATGAGTCCGAAGGTGTCGATGATCCGTTCCGGCGCCATCCAGGCCGGACCGGCGGCGAGCGTGTGCATCACGAACCGTCCCAGGACGTCCAGGAAAAAGGGCGGGAGCCAGTCGGTCGAAGGGCGGGGGAGCGGTGATCAGATTATCGATGCAAGCCGGCCCCCCACCCGGATACGGTCGCCACACCACCGATAAGGATGAGAGAGGACCGGCGCGTGTTGACCAGTGCGGAGACGGACGGGGCCGTGATCCTCATCACCGGCATCATGGCGTCGGGCAAGACCACGGTGGCCAAGGAACTGGCCGGGCGCCTGCCCCGCGCCGCGCACGTCGGCGGGGACGTGTTCCGGCGCATGATCGTCTCCGGCCGCGAGGAGATGCTGCCGGAGCCCACCCCCGGGGCGCTGGCCCAACTCCACCTGCGCCAGCGGCTGTCCGCGAGCTGCGCGGACCAGTACGCGGAGGCCGGGTTCACCGCCGTGGTGCAGGACATCCTGCTCGGGGACGACCTCCCCGCCTACGTCGCGCGCGTGCGCGCGCGCCCGCTGTACGTCGTCGTGCTCGCGCCGCGCCCCGAGGTGGTGGCGGCCCGCGAGGCCGCGCGTGCCAAGTCGGGGTACGGGCCCTGGACCGTCGAAGCGCTCGACGCGGGGCTGCGCGCGACGCCGCGCCTCGGTCTGTGGCTCGACAGCTCGGACCTCACGCCGCGCGAGACCGTCGACGCGCTGCTCGCCGGGCTGCCCGAGGCCCGCGTCGACACCTGACGAGCGGCGCGCGCGGCGCCCGCACGGGCGCGTACGGCAGGGGAGACGCCTGGGGCGTACGTGGGGCATGATGAGCCTGCTGCCCTGACCGCCCGCATGTACCCGGAAGGCACCGACATGACGCGCACCCCCCGCCGACTGGCGGGCGCCCTGCTCTGCGTGGGTCTGCTCACCGCCTGTGGCTCGGACGACGACTCCGCGGACAACGAGGAGACCTCGCCCCCCGAGTCCTCCGAATCCGCGCCCTCGGAGGAGGAGCCGCCCGGGGACGGCACCGGCGAGGGAGCGCTCGCGGGGCCGTCCGGCATCGACCCGATCGAGGCCACGAGCGCGACGATCCACACCAACCAGGGCGACATCGCGGTCACCCTCTTCCCCGAGGCCGCGCCGCTGACGGTCACCAACTTCGCCGGCCTGGCCGACGGTTCCCTGCCCTGGGGCGCGCAGGAGGGCGACGAACCCCTCTACGACGGCACCATCTTCCACCGCGTCATCGACGGCTTCATGATCCAGGGCGGCGACCCCGAGGGCACGGGACGCGGCGGCCCCGGCTACCAGTTCGAGGACGAGTTCAACGAGGACCTGACGTTCGACGAGCCGTACCTGCTCGCCATGGCCAACTCGGGTCCGGGCACGAACGGTTCGCAGTTCTTCATCACCGTGGCCCCCACCCCGCACCTCACCGGCATGCACACCATCTTCGGTGAGGTCGCCGACGACGAGAGCCGCGCGGTGGTCGACGCCATCGCCACCACCGAGACCGGCCCGGAGGACCGCCCGGTCGAGGACATGGTCATCGAGTCCATCAGCGTCGAGTGAGCCCGCGTCCCCCGAGGACGTGACAGAACACGACGGCGGCGGGCCGGGGAGAACACCCCCGGCCCGCCGCCGTCGTCACCGGCCCGCCCGGCGACGGCCGGGGGCGCGGGCCCCGCGCCCCCGCGCCCGCGGCCTCAGCCGCGCAGCTCCGCCATCCAGCGCTCGACGTCGTCGGCCCGGCGGGGCAGCGCGGCCGACAGGTTCACGTTGCCGTCCTCGGTCACCAGGATGTCGTCCTCGATCCGCACCCCGATGCCCCGGTACTCCTCGGGCACCGTCAGGTCGTCGGCCTGGAAGTACAGGCCGGGCTCGACGGTCAGGCACATGCCCGGCTCCAGCGTGCCGTCCACGTACGTCTCGCGCCGCGCCGCCGCGCAGTCGTGCACGTCCATGCCGAGCATGTGGCCCGTGCCGTGCAGCGTCCACCGGCGCTGGAGGCCCAGTTCGAGCACGCGCTCGACCGGCCCGTCGATCAGGCCCCACTCCACCAGCTTCTCGGTGAGCACGCGCTGGGCCGCGGTATGGAAGTCGCGGTACTTCGCGCCCGGCCGCACCGCCGCGATACCGGCCTCCTGGGCCTCGTACACCGCGTCGTAGATGCGGCGCTGTAGCTCGGTGAACCGGCCGCTGACCGGCAGGGTCCTGGTGACGTCCGCCGTGTACAGCTCGGTGGTCTCCACACCCGCGTCGAGCAGCAGCAGGTCGCCGGGTCGCACCGGGCCGTCGTTGCGCACCCAGTGCAGCGTCGTGGCGTGCGGGCCCGCGGCGGCGATCGTGCCGTAGCCCACGTCGTTCCCCTCGACGCGGGCGCGCAGGAAGAACGTGCCCTCGATGTACCGCTCCGAGGTGGCCTGCGCCCGGTCGAGGGCGCGGACGACGTCCTCGAAGCCGCGCGCGGTCGAGTCGCAGGCCCGGGTCAGCTCGGCGATCTCGAAGTCGTCCTTGACCAGCCGCATCTCGGACAGGAACTCGCGGAACTCCTCGTCCCGCTCCGCCGTCACCTTGTCCCGCAGCGCCTCCTCGACCACGGTGTCGTGCCCGCGCACCACGCGGACCGGGCCGCTCGCGCCGCGCAGCAGGTCGGGAACGGTCCTGATGTCCTCGACCGGCAGGCCGTAGAGGCGGGCGGCCTCCGTCAGGCTGTTCCGCCGGCCCACCCACAGCTCGCCCTGGCCGCTCAGCCAGAACTCGCCGTTCTCGCGGTCGGAACGCGGCAGCAGGTACAGCGTCGCGTCGTGGCCCTCGCCCGCAGGTTCGAGGACCAGCACCCCGTTCTCCGTCTGGTCGCCGGTGAGGTAGGCGTACTCGACGGCGGCGCGGAACGGGTACTCCGTGTCGTTGGACCGGGTCTTCAGGCGCCCGGCCGGGACCACGAGGCGCTCGCCCGGGAAGCGGGCGGACAGCGCGGCGCGGCGGCGCGCGGTGTGCTCGGCCTGCGGGACCGGCTCCAGGTCGTGGCGCTCGGTGTCGGCCCAGCCCTGCTTCATGTTCTCCGCGAGCTCGTCGGAGACCTGGGGGGCCACGCCGTTCTTCCTGGGCTTGGCGGGCTGCTGCCCGGCCTCGCCCGTGCCGTCGGCGTCCCCCTGCTCCGCCACCGCCCCGGGTTCGGTGCCCTGCCCCGCCGCCTGCTCCTCCGCCACGTCGTGCCTCCTCACATCGGTACAGGCGTCCATGGTAGGCGGGGGCACCGACACCGCGACAGCGCCGGACGGCCGGGGCGCAAGGCCGGCCCGCGTCAGCAGAAACGGGCGGCGAGCAGCACGACGTCCGCGCCGCCCGCGGCCCCGGCCCGCCCGCCCGGGCCGCCGTGCGCGTCCTCGGTCCCCGGGAGGCCGGGCGGCCCCGGCGCCGGGAGCACGGCACGCAGCACGTGGTCGGCGAGCGCGCCCGGGTCGGCGCGCGTGGCCGGGTCCGCGCCCTCGGCCGCCGCCCTGAGCCGGGCGAACGCGCCGTCCAGCGGCCGGCCGGTGCGGTGGAGCAGGCCGTCGCTGTACAGCAGGACCGTTTCTCCGCCGCCGACGCGGAGTTCGACGCTCGGGGCCTCCCAGCAGGCGAGCATGTTCAACGGCGCGGACAGCGCCGTCTCGGCGAACACCGCGCCCGCCGGGCCGACGACCAGCGGCGGCGGGTGCCCGGCCGAGGCCAGGACCAGCCGGCGCGCGGCGGGCTCGGCGTGGCAGAAGACCGCGGTGGCCGCGCGGCCCGGCTCGGTGAGCCGCAGCAGCAGTTCGAGGTCGGAGAGCACCGCGACGGGGTCCTCGCCCTCCATCACGGCGTAGGCCCGCAGCCCGGCGCGCAGCCGGCCCATCGCGGCGAGCGCCGCGGGCCCGTCGCCGCAGACGCCGCCGACGGCCAGGCCGAGCGCGTCGTCCGGCAGCGCGAGCGCGTCCCAGAACACGCCGCCGCCCCGCGCGCCCGCCCGGTGCCTGAGCGCGAGCGAGACGCCGGGCAGCCGCGGCAGCCCGGTCGGCAGCAACCCCTCGCGCACCCCGCCGAGATCGGCGCGCACGCGCGCGAGTTCGAGCCGGTTGGCGATGTGCTGGCCGGCCTGGCGCACGTAGTGCGCCAGCAGCCGCCGCTGCCGCGCGTCCGGCTGCCCCGGCTCGTCGTACAGCCACACGGCGGCCCCGAGCCGGCCGGCCGGCTGCGCGGTCAGCGCGACGGCGTAGCTCGCGGCGAACCCCAGGCGCGCCGCCACCTCGCGGTGCCTCGGGTGCGCGGTCTCGTCGGCGGCGATGTCGCGGTGCAGCACGTTCGCCGCGGCGCCGCGCGGGCCGCCCGCCAGGTCGAGCCCGACGCACCGGCCCGGTACCGTTTCGATGTGACCGAGATCGGCCCGGTCGAGACCGAACCCGGTCATCCGCTCGGGGCCGAGCCCGTCCGCGGGGCACAGGGAGACCAGGCCGCGCCTGGCGCCGACCAGGCCCGCGCCCGCGCGCAGGGTCTCGTTCAGCGCCTCGGCCAACGTCCTTGTGCGGCCCAGGCGTTCAATGAGTCCGTGCAGCGTGGTCAGGTCGGAGATCCACGAGGCGAGCCGGTCCTGGACACCGCCGGGCCGACCCGGCGGCGGGCCGTCGAACGGCCCCGAAGTCTGCGGCACCGTGGGCAGTGCCTGGTGGGTTCCAGCCACTTTGGGCGGGGGCGAGGTGCTCATGGGCGAGAAAAACCCCCAGGTGGTGAGCGTCACTTCGGGACAAGCCGCGGGTGCCTTGGGGACGGACGTGTGTCAAGTACTGTCCTTCCTTGAAGGATGATGCCCAGGTGGCGGGTGCGTTCCCGGTCCGACAGGCCGGGCCGGAGCGACTTTGGCGGAATTGGCGGAAAAGAAGCGACGAGTCGGTCCGCCCACGATCGACTGGTCGGACCCGGCGGCGGATCGCGCCGGGCGGGCTGGGTACATATCGGAACGGACCGTCGAGTTGTGACGTCCCTACCGGTAGGCGGCCAGGCCCACGGTGCCCGCCGCTGTTCCCCAGCGCGACCCGCTACGTACGGTGATCAGTGTTCCACCTGGTGCAATTGACCCGCGACGGGAAGGGACGAGCGCCGATGCGCGAGATCCTCGGAGAGCGACGCACGAACGGTAACGGCAAGGGCCATGGCCACGGTCTCGCCCTGCGCGGAGCCGCGCTGGTGTACGCACGGCAGTGGGGCTGGCCGGTGCTGCCGGGGGTCGGCACGGACGCGGACGGGACGTGCGGCTGCCCCCGGGCGAACTGCGTCGTGCCCGGCGCGCACCCCGTCGACCCCGGCCTGCTCGCCGCGACGACCGACGCGCGGATGGTGCAGTGGTGGTGGACCGCGCGGCCCTCGGCGCCGATCGTGCTCGCCACGGGCGGCCGGGCGCCGTGCGCGCTGAGCCTGCCCGCGGTGGCCGCCGCGGGCGCGCTGGCCGAGCTGGAACGGCGCGCGGTGCCCACGGGTCCCGTGGTCGCCGCGCCGACGCGCTGGATGCTGCTGGTGGAGCCCTACGGGCTGCCCGAGCTGGGCGAGCTGCTCGGGGCGCTGGACCGGGTGCCGAGCTCGCTGCGGTTCCACGGGCCGGGCGGGTACGTTCCGCTGCCGCCGTCGCGCACGGGGTCGGGCGGCGTGGGGTGGGCGCGCGAGCCGGAGCCGACGGAGGGCCGGGTGCCGCTGCCGCGGGCCGCCGACCTGATCGACGCCCTGGTGGAGGCCGGCCTCAACGCGCCCGAGCCGGGCGGGTGGCTGGCGCTGTGAGGCGCACCGAGGGGGGAGCCGCGCGCGGGCGCACATGGGCGGACCCGATCGCTGGCGACGGGGGATGCACCAGCGACCGGGCCCTCATCAGAAGGTAACAACTCATCGGGGATTCGCAAATCCCATGGCGCCGATGAACCGGCCGAACTACCGCCGAATGGCGGGAGTTGTGACTGGAATCACGCCGTCCGGGCGTGCGCGGGCCCGCGCGCCGCCAACACGCCCGCGCCACCCGGAGGCTGTCGTCCCGTCAGTTGAGCGTGATCTGGCGGTTGGTCAGGCCGTCGCGGGCGCGCCGCTCCTCGGGCGTCAGCGGCGCGGTGGCGGTCAGCGCCTCGGCCAGCCGCTCGCCGAACGCCGCCGCCGGCTTCTCGCACTCCTGCGCGCCGTGCGCGCTCGGCAGGTCCCACACCGGAACGGTCAGGCCGTGCGCGCGGAAGGAGCCCACCAGGCGGGTGTCCTCGCCGAGCGAGGTCGCTCCCGCGGCCTGGAGCCTGGCCAGCGCGTCGAGCAGCTGCTCCTCTGGGTGCCGCATGACCCAGCGCAGGTGGTTCTTCTCCGGCGTCCTGCACCAGTAGGCGGCGTCCACGCCGGTCAGCCGGACGGTGGGGGTCGCGGCGGCGTTGGCCCGTTCGAGCGAGGCCGCCACGTCGCCCGTGGCCCGTTCCGCGTCGTCGAGCCAGAACTCGAAACCCTCGTGGACGACCGGCTCGAACGGCGCCTCGGGGTCGAGCAGGTCCTGGAGCCGCGGGCCGTCGGGCGCGGGCCGGCCGGCGGCGACCGGGTTGCCCGGGGTCGTGGTGAACGCACGGAGCAGCACGTCCGCGAGGTCGCGGCTGAGGTCGCCGGTCGCGGTGTCGTTCTGCACGGCGAGCAGCACCTCGCCGTTGTCCCGGCGCAGCGCCGGCCAGGCCATCGGGAGCACGGTGGCGAGCGTCACGGACGGCACGCCCTCCGGCAGCCCGTCGCGCAGGACCAGCGGTGCGGTCGCCGCGGGCACCAGCTCCCGGAGCGCGACCCAGTCGCACTCGCCGGTCAGGCCCTCGAACGGGCGCTGCACCAGTTCCGTCGCGGCCTGGGCGGCGGCCCGCCCGTGGCACGCCTTGTAGCGGCGGCCAGAGCCGCAGGGGCACGGCTCCCTGGCCCCGACGACCGGGACCTCGCCGTCGGCGAGCCGGGCCGCGGCCGGGGCGCTTGGCTGGGTACGGGGGCGGCGCTTTTTGGCCATAGTCTGCGGGTCTCCTGCTGCGTGAGGCGGACGGCTGTGCCGCGAGCCTACGGGCTGCCCCCGGCACCGCGCCGGACCGGGCCGCGTCCTGGCCCCGGCGGCGCGCGCCCCCTCAGGCGGCGAGCGCCGGCAGGACGGCCCAGACGGTCACGGCGCCGGTCGCCGGCGTCTCCCGAACGCCCCACGCGCGGGCCAGGGACGTGATGATCGTCAGCCCGCGGCCTCCCCTGGCGGTCACGGAGGGTGACGATGGTCGGGGCCGCGTCGGCCCCCCGCCGTCGGTGACCGAAATGGTGAGGGCGCCGTCGTCGTCGCGACTCCAGGACGCGCGGATTTGCTCCCGCTCGTCGAGCGGCCTCGCATGTCGCCAGGAATTACTGAGGAGTTCGGAAAGAATCAGAACGGCATCCTCGATGATCGTTTCCGACGTTCCACTTTCGCGCAATTCCGAACGCATTCGCCTCCGCGCCGCCCCCACGCCCGCAGGTCCGTGGGACACCGACATGGACGACGACGCCGGAACGTGCTGTGTCACCACGAGCGCCACCCCCGACACCTCCTTTGCCCCACGCCATGGGATTGGTGCCCTCCCGGCGTACGGCGGAAACCGGCCATGCAAGATCTGTTGACGCAGTCGTAACGTGCGGATACGAAGCGAATGCGCCGGGGCACGCCGGGTGAAAGGAGGAGACTCCTGTTTCAGTCGAGGCGGTCGAGCTGCTCACGCACCGTGCGCGGCCGGTTGGTGATGATGGCGTCCACGCCCAGCCGCGCGCACAGCTCCACGTCCGCGGGATCGTCCACGGTCCACACGTGCACCTCGTGTCCCGCCCGGTGCGCGCGGGCCACGTAACCGGGGTCGCGCCGCAGGATGCGGATGCTTGGCCCGGCGATCCGGTTGCCCGCGGGCAGCCGCCCGCCGCGGTGCCGCGGCAGCAGGAACTGCATCAGGTAGACCGTCGGCAGCCCAGGGGCCGCGAGGCGCACCCGGCGCAGCGAACGCGCGGAGAAGCTCATCACCCGCACCTGGCCTGGCAGCGGGTGCCGGGCGAGCAGGTCGAGCAGCCGGCTCTCGACCTGGCCCGCCCAGCGCGTGGGGTGCTTGGTCTCGATCGCCAGGTCGACGGGCCGTTCCGCCTCGGCCACCAGCCGGAGCAGCCGGTCGAGGGTCAGCACGGTGGTCCGTTCCGGATCGGCGGAGTCGGGGGTCTCGGCGCCCGTGCCGGCCGGCGACTTCCAGGAGCCGAAGTCCAACTCGGCCAGCTGCGCCAGCTCCAGTGCGGAGACGGCGCCGCGACCGTTCGAGGTACGGTTGATGCGGCGGTCGTGTACACACACCAGGTGCCCGTCCGCGGTGAGCCGGACGTCGCACTCCAGGGCGTCCGCACCCTCCGTGATGGCCTGGCGGTACGCGGCCAGGCTGTGCTCCGGGGCGTCCTCCGAGGCCCCCCGGTGCGCGATGACCCTGATGGGACGACGGTCGGCGGTCACCGCGACATGGTGCCACGCGCGTGGCCGGGGGGCGGAATGTCGGACGGGGCTTATGTTCGTCCGACAGCCCCTGGGCAAGACTGCTCGCACATCCTGTCGTGCCCCAGAGGAGAGAGCTGTGAGCACCGAGAACGAAGGCACCGGCAAGCCGGACGAGCCAGCCGCCGGTGCGTCCGATGCCCGCCGCGACGGGCCCGTCACGCCGCCGCCCGCGGCGGCCCCGCCGACCCCGACGCGGGAAACGCCGGCTCCCGCCGCACCTGAGCCGCCGACTGCCGCGAGCCCTCCGCCACCCCCGCGGCAGCAGGCAGGCGCGGCGCCTGCCGCGCCCGCCGCGCCGCCGCCCGCGCAGGCGGCACAGCAGCCGTACCCGCCTCTGCCGTCCTACGGCTCCCAGCCGTCCCACGCGCCCCACACGCCGTACGCGTCCGCCCCCCAGTACCCGGCCGCGCCGGGCGCGGGCGCGGCGGGCGCGCCGACGGTGGACGCCACCGCGCCGCCCGAGGGCCCCTGGGGCGCGCCCCTGCCCCCGCCGCCCCCGCCGAAGAAGCGGCGGAACGGGCTGCTCGCGGGCGTCGTCGCGGCCACGCTCGTGGTCGGCGGCATAGGCGGCGGCATCGGCTACGTGCTCGCCGACGGCGACGGCGGCGGGACGTCCGTCGTCGGCCAGGAGACTCGCGGCGACTCCGTCGCCCGCCCGCCGGAGTCCGTCGCCGGCATAGCGGACGCGGCCCTGCCGAGCGTCGTGACCATCGAGGCGGGCTTCGGCCCCGAGGCCGCGGGCGGCACCGGTTTCGTCTACGACGAGCAGGGCCACATCCTCACGAACAACCACGTCGTGGCCAGCGCGGCCGACGGCGGCGAGCTCACCGCGACGTTCTCGGACGGCGAGACCTACGAGGCCGAGGTCGTCGGCCGGGCCGAGGGCTACGACGTGGCCGTGATCCGCCTGACCGACCTCAACGGCCGCGAGCTTCAGCCGCTGCCCATGGGCAACTCCGACGAGGTCGCCGTCGGCGACACCACCATCGCGATCGGCGCGCCCTTCGGCCTGTCCGGCACGGTCACCACCGGCATCATCAGCGCCAAGGACCGGCCGGTCGCGTCCAGCGACGGGGAGGGCAGCTCGGCGTCCTACATGAACGCCCTCCAGACCGACGCCTCGATCAACCCGGGGAACTCCGGCGGCCCGCTGCTCAACGCCGACGGCGCGGTCATCGGGATCAACTCCGCGATCCGCGGCTCCTCCAACGGCCTGGGCGAGGTCGGCAGCATCGGGCTCGGCTTCGCCATCCCGATCAACCAGGCGCAGCGCGTGGCGGCCGACCTCATCGAGACCGGCGACCCGGTCTACCCGATCATCGGCACCCACGTGGAGTCGGCCACCGGGGAGACCGAGGGCGCCGCGATCATCGAGGAGTCCCCCGACGGGCCCGACCCCGTCGCGCCGGGCGGCCCGGCCGACCGGGCGGGACTGCGGCCCGGCGACATCATCACGCAGTTCGGCGACACGCTGATCGACAGCAGCCCGACGCTGATCAGCCAGATCTGGACCTACGAGCCCGGGGACTCGGTCGAGTTGACCTTCGTCCGCGACGGCCAGGAGCAGACCACGACCGTCGTGCTCGACGAGCGCGTGGGCGACGAGTAGGCGAGCCGCTAGGCTGTCCGGGTGCGCGCGAAACCCCGGGCGCACCGGGAGGCTTGCCCGAGCGGCCGAAGGGAACGGTCTTGAAAACCGTCGTGGCGTAACCCGTCACCGTGGGTTCAAATCCCACAGCCTCCGCGCTGGTCGTGACCTCGCAGGTCAGAAGGGGTGCCGCTCTGCGGAGCGGCACCCCTTCCGCGTGTGCCCTGTCTCACCACGACTCGCCCGTATCCCGGGTTCGACCAGCGCGTATGGGCCATGTGTGGGCCAACGCGGGCCCGCTATCCGTCCTTGCTCAGCTCTGCCGCGATGAGCTGATTGGAACGCGCCTGCCCGCCCTGAAGGATCTTGGCGTAGAAGCGGAAGAGAACGGCGATGCTGTGCCCGGCCCGGCGGGCGACCTCCACCGGGTCCACCCCCGACTTGATCCACAGGGACACACCCGCGTGCCGGAGGGAGTACGGCACCTCCGCGAGAGGCGACGCCGCGTCTTCCTCGCTGAGCACCTTGACGCGCGCGGCGTCCCACAGGTCGCAGTACTCGGTGGACCGCACCCGGCCGCCCCGCGCTGCCCGGAACAGCCGCCCGTCGGGCGCCGTCCCGTAGTCGGCCATGTGCTCGCGCAGCATCCGCACGAGCACGGGAGGGATCGGAACGGGCCGCGTCGCCTTGCGGGCCCGCCGCTTCAGCCCTCTCGTCTCGTACGACTCCCCGTCGTCCGTCCAGCCCCCGCCCACTTCGGGGCGGCTTTCGGCGAGCAGCAGTTCACCCCAGTGGTCGGCGGTTTCCGGGGTGTCGGGGGGTAGCTTGCAGTCTCCGGCCTTCAGGGAGGCGATCTCCGCCGGCCGCATGGCGGCGAAGTACAAGCACCCGAAGAACGCGGTGAGGTGGCGTCCCCGCTTCCCCGAATCGCGGACGGCCCCGATCAGGGCCCGTGCCTGGGCCGGACCGGGCACGTATCGGAAGTCGATCTCGTCTTCCGCCTCGGCAGGCGTCCAGTCCACCCGGGGGAGCGGATTGGCGGACAGCAGTCCCCGTTCGTCTACGGTGTACCGAAGAAGGTTGCTCAAGACCATGCGCTTCCGGCGCGCGGTGTTCTCCGCCGCCTTCTCCCCGTCCATCCGCCGCGAGATGGCGTCGAGCGCCGGTCGCAGCAGCGCGGGGTCCTCCAGGGCCTTCACCTTCATGGAGTGGCCGGAGAGCCACGCCAGCGCCTCCCGGATCTCCTTCGGGGGCTCCTCCGCTCGATGCCGGGCGACCAGCTGACCGTCCGGCCCCTTCACCGCGCGGAACGCCCACTGGTAGAGCCCCCTGCGCAACGTCTTGGGGTCCGGCGCTCCCCGGGTGGTCGTGACGAGAGTTGGCACGATGACCGAAAGAGCTTCCGCGATGCTGGCCCGGTGCTTCGCCGCGGCCCGGGGCCACTTCATCAGGACGTAGGCCATGCAGTGCTCGAACCAGGTCGGGGAGTTGAGCGTTGCCAACTCGCGGGCCGGGAGCCCCGTGTCCTCGTCGAACTGCTCCCGTTCGCGCAGCGCGGTCAGGAGTTCCGAGCGGCGGCCGTCCGCCTGTGGCTTCAGCTTGAAGCTCTTGGAATGGGGGCGTGATCCGACGCGCCACCGCAGCTCGTAGGGCTTGGCGCGGCCGGTGCGCTTGCGGATCGACCAGACGTCTACGTCGTACGTGAGCATGGATCTCCAAGAACGAGGGGGCCCGCGTGGGCGGGCCCCCTCGGTAGGCGTGGCGAGATGGGGTTACGCGGCGTTCTCTCCGCACTGCTGCCACCACGCGTCCAGGTCCGCGCGGCTCACGCGGAGCTGACCGTTGGGGAGCTTGCGGAGGCGCGGTGCCTGACCGCGGGCACGCATGCGGTAGAACGCGGCGCGGCTCATCTGGATCTCTTCGAGGACTTCAGGCAGCTTGAGCATCACGGGGCGGGCCATGTGGCACTCCTCAGCGAACACAGATCGGGCAGCGAAAGAGTTGGATTCACATTGCGTTGAGTCGCGACTCATCGCGACTCAAGACCTCTTCGACCCCTTCTTGAGTCGCGATGAGTCGCGACTCAGGCAGATGTGGTTCGGATACGTTGAGCGTGATTCCGTTGTAGGTGGCCACCTGCCGGTTGTAGGCATCGCGGGGCCGGGTGCGGTTGAGTTGGGGCACGACGGAGAGCAGGTTGCGCCCGAAGACCTGTTTGGTGCCGGGGCGGACACCGTTGTCTTCGGCCCACTCCCGCCAGGCGTTCCACAGCGCGTCTACGGGGACGGTGCAGGCGGGCCCGGTGGTGCAGCGTTCACGGACGAACGCGCTCGTTGGTGAGGCGGTGTCGCGCATGGTCGTGACCGCGTCGCGGCTTGAGGCGGGTTCGGTGATGCGGCCAGCGCGTTGGAGTCGGGCGAGTCCTTCCAGGGCCCAGTTCAGGATGCCCGGCATCTCAGCGATGAGGCGGTCGGTGAGGGTGGGGTCTTCTCTGCCCAGCCAGGACACCCGCAGGTTGAGCAGCACGAAGCGGTTGGCGATGACACCGCTGCTGTCCCCGAAGTGCGGCAGTTCGTTGGAGAGGATCACCAGCCGGGTGGGCAGCTTGCCCGTCCAGACTTCGCGGTACTTTCGGTCGATGTCGATCGTGTCTTCACCGGAGATGGTGAGGAGCCGTTCGACGACCTGCGTGTTGTCGTTCCCTGACAGGCGGGCGTCGGCAATGACCGCCAGTGGCTTACCGATCAGTGTGGACAGCCCGAAGTTCGTGCCGAGACCTGCCAGGGTCGGCCCGGCCAGGTTCTTCTTGCCGACCAGGGCCTTCAGCACTCGTGCGATGGTTCCCTTGCCGGAGCGGGAGGGGCCCACCATGAGCAGAATCTTCTGGAGATCGGTGCGGCCGGACAGGACGTAGCCGAACCATTCCTGAAGCGCGAGGATCGCGTCGGGGTCATCGGGCCACACCTCGGACAGGAAGTGCTCCCATTCCGGCGCTGTGGCGCCGGGGTCGTAGGGGAAGGGCACGGATACGAGGTTGAAGAAGCCAGGGGTGTGGGGCAGCAGGGCGCGGTCACGGATGTGGAGCAGGCCGTTCTCGCACGCCACGATGGGTTCTTCGTTGTCCGGGGCGCCGTCGCTGTCGAGCCATGCGGGTGTGTCGGTGTCGGTGGGCAGCAGGGTGATGGCTCCCAGCGCGTCGAGCACGTTGCTGATCTTCTGTTTCGTCGGGGCCCAGTCGCGTTCTTCCGGTTCACCGTCCTTGCCGGGCGCGTAGTAGACGGCGTGCTCCAGCCGTTCGTACATCGTGGCGCGTACTTGGGCCTCGTCCAGCTCGCGCCAGCAGGTGCCGTCCCAGCGCATCCAGCTCCCGCGCCAACGGCGGCACACCCGCCGCCCCTCGCTGTCCTGCCAGTCAGGCAGTAGTCGACGGGCGACGGCGAGCGGGTTGCTCGGCGGGGGCAGTTCCTCGGGTCCGGAGGCGTCTCGGGCCATCATGCGGCGGCCCTTTCTTCCTGAGGGTTCCTGAGGGGGCAGGTGCTGCGGTGGTCGGCGTGGTCGGCCACGAGCACGGCGACGCGGCGTTGGCCGGCGGCGTGTTCGTCCCTGCCGCACCGGCACCACGAGTGGGCGGTGGGGGTGGCTCCGCGCGGTGCGGTGATGCGAAGCCAGGCGATGGGGTGCCGGCCGTCCGGCCGGTGCGGGTCAGGGATGGAAGAGGACGGCCTTCGGCCGACGTTCTTCGGGGCGCCCTTGCCCGTCGACTGCGGGGCCGGTTCGGCGGGGCGCGGCTGGTTGGGGGTGCTGGTGATGCTCTTCAGGGGGGAGCGGCGGGGGGTGGTCATGCTGCCGGCCGGGTGCTGTTGCGGGCGATGGACCAGTCAAGGCCGCTGCGCACGGTGGAGCGGCACTGGCGTTCCGGCAGTCCGCAGGAGGCCCCCGCCGCCTGAAGAGCCTCCTCCACCACGGATCGGGGGAGGTCGCCCCAGGCGATGAACCGGCCGAGTGCTCGCGCCGCCCGGAGAAGCGTGGTGTCGCGCCGTCCCTCGTGTGCGTCCCGCACGGCGGCGGTTTCGGCTTCCAACGCGGCTGTGGCGTAGCGAGAGGCCCGGTGCGCGGACGGTAGGGAGAACAGCCCCCGCGAGACCTGACGGGCCATCAGGCGGGCGTACAGCCATTTCGGGAGCGGGGCGGCCGGGAGGTCGTCCACCACGGCATAGGCCCCGGCGGGGGTCGTGCTGCTGGGGGCGACGACGTACCCGCCCCACGCGCGGGTGTCGACCAGCGGCCCGAGCCTGCTCGCGCTGTTGGTCATCCGGGCCCCGGCCGGAGCGGTGAAGTACAGGTGGAACCCGCCGCTCGCGGTCCGGATGCGGCGGGTGGCGGGGACGGCCTGTCCGGCGCGCTCGCAGAGCGCTTCGAAGGTCGTCACGCCGCCAGGCGTGTCCTTCTCGTTCTTGGTCTTGGGCCGGTCGAGGTCGACGACGAGCAGCCCGGCCGGGCCGGTCGCGATGCCGATGTTGTAGGGGCGGGCGGTCCACGCGGCCCGGATCAGGGCGGGGTCGGTGGTGGCGCGCTGCTCCCACTTCAGGTGACCGCCCGAGCAGCGGCCGGTGCGCGGACAGCGGTGTTCGGGGTGGCCGGCGGGTCGCTTGTCCCCCGGCCGCAGAGGGAAGACGGGCCACCCGCGTTCGGCCGTGGCAAGTGCGGCGTTCAGCAGCGCGGATCGTGCGTCATGCGTCATGCTGGAGTCCTCCAACAGGTCTGTCATGGGCGGTTGGGCCGGGGCGGTCGCGGTCTTTGGCGAGAGGCGACCGCCCCGGACGGTGCTAGGCGGAGGTCGCTAGTCGAGGGCGTTCGAGTCGTAGCCCATCTCGATGTCGCTCTCGCGGTCCTCGTACTCGCGCTGGTCGCATTCCTCGCAGCCGCAGTAGGTCCACGAGCCGTCGATGAACTCGGCGTAGCAGTCGTCCATGGGGGCCTTTCGTTCAGTGGTGGCCGGGTGGGGGCGGGGGCTGTCGGCTACCAGGTGGAGCGGAAGCCGGTGCGGCCCGCGGCTTGTCCGGTGGTCTCGTGGCGTTCGCGGCTGTTGAGGAACGCGGCCTCGAACTTGGCCTCGTGTTCGGCCTGTTCGGGCCAGGTGCGCAGGTTGCGGATGGCGGGGTGGTCGCGGCGGTCGTAGACGGGGCCGTAGAGCAGGTAGAACCGTTCCGGTCCGATACCGCCGCCCCAGGTGAGGCCGACCAGCGGCTTCCGCTTGAACTGAGCCTTGCCGACGAACGTGCCGGCCTTGGGGCCGGTGGTCTTCTCCGCGATGTAGTAGGTGCGGCCGGGTTCGGCGCGGCGGGCGAACTCCTTCGCCGCGCGCTTCAGCCGGCGGTACTCGGCAGCGGTGAGCGCGGTCATTGCACTCCTTCGGTGTGTGCGTGACGTCGGCGCATCCGGCACCACAGTTGGTCACTGTGCGTGCAGGGAGGGAGGCAGGGGGACCCCGTTGGGGCGCGTCGCCTGGGGGTTTCCGCAGGTCGCGGGCGGGTGCCTCCCTGCCTCCCTGGCGGTGTGTTGTCGCAGTTCAGGTTGGGGAGGCGAAGGTGGGGAGGTGTTCGGGGAGTTCTCCCTGCCTCCCCGCCCGCCTCTCTTCACCGAGGGTTACGACTGGGGGGTGTCGGTGTCGCGTGCGGCGAGTGCTTCGCGGACGCGGGCGCGGGAGACGACCATGACGCCACTGGACTTGTAGGGGGCCGCGCCGGTGGGGTCCAGCGCGCGGGTGAGGTCGGACGCGGTCCAGGTCCGGTACTCGCGCGGGTTGCGTTCGGCCAGTCGCTGGCGGACCTCATCCGTGCGCATCCGCTCGTTCTCCCCCAGCACGGCGTGGATGTCCGCGAGGGGGTCGGCGGGTTCGTCGGTGCCGGCGCCGGTGCGGGTGGTGACGCCTTCCCGGCCGGCTTTGATGCGGTCGGTGATCTGGGTGGCGTCGTCGGTGGAGATGTAGTGGGTCCGCACGGTGATGGAGGACTGGCCGGCGGGGATGGTGATCCCGTCGGAGGCGACCACGAGGGTTCCCTTGTCCAGCCCCTGGCGCAGCAGGTGCGGGGCCGCGCCGCCGTCGACCGCCTTGTCCCCCAGCGCCATACGGGCCTGAGACTCCGTGCCCAGCGCGAGGGAAGCGCGGGTGTGGGCCCCTTCGCGAACGAGCTTGGGAAGGTTTTGGTCGGTCGGGTCCTGCGTTCCTTCCCACAGCAGCACGTCGACCGCGCGGCCCTGGTTGTGGAGCTTGCGGGCGGCCATGAAATAGCGGCTGGTGGCCTTGGAGCCGCCGTAGGGGCGCTTGTCCGGGCCGACAGCAGGGCACATGAACGCAACCTGCGCTTCGTCCACGATGCCGATCAGCGGCGCGAAGACGGTGCCGGGCGGGGCCTGGATCCGGCGCTCCATCTCCGCGACCAGGTCCTCAAGCATCTCGGTGGCCTCGATGACGTGGTCATCCGTCGGGCCCTCGATCAGCACCGTGGCCACGCCGCCGAACATGGCCCAGTCCCCGACGCCCTTGAGGTCGGCGATGCGGAACTCGACCGCCGGGTCGTGCGCCAGCCACAGCGCCAGCGCCCGCAGCGACGCGGTCTTGCCCTGGTTGGACAGGCCGGTCATCAGCAAGTGCCGCTGATACAGGCTGATCAGGGCCGCGTCGCCGCGCAGGTCCTGACCCCACGGCGCGCGGCCGGTCTTGTAGTGGGCCGTCAAATCAGGGTCGGTGACCAGCGGGGACGGGCCGATTGGCTCATCCAGTGCGCCGGAGTCCGCGATCCACAGCCGCACCGTGCGGGCGGCGGTGGGGATGGTGATGAACACCTCGTGCTCGTGCCGGGAAAGGTTCTCCGCCAGCTTGCGCCGCTTGCTCTGGACCTCGTTCGTGGAGACGCCGGAGGGAAGGGTGACGTCCACCTCAACGCCGCACCCGGCCAGCGTGATGGGCCCGAGCATCGCGGCACCGGCGTCGCCCATGTCCTTGATCGCCTTGCGGAGCTGGCTGATCCCCAGGTCCCTCAGCGCGGTGACCACGATCGAGGGCGTGATCGGCTCGCCACCAACATCGGACCGGACGGCGGGCAGGGACCACTGCGGCGCGGCCTGCCGCTTGCGCCCGACCGACCACAGCGCGGCCAGCGCCACCCACGGCGCGGCCGTGGTCACCGGCCCCCACACCACCGAGCCGACGAACACCGCCCACCGGACCATGTCGATGACGAACATCGTGGGATCGACGATGTCGGCCGGGTTCTCGTTGGCCACGGCCAGGGCGACACCGAGCAGCAGCAGACCACCCGCCCCCAGACCGGCCGCGCTGGCCGCACCGTGCAGTGCGCGGCCCGGCGCGGTCAGCAGGTCCATACGCCGCTGGTGACGCTGCTGCCGGAACCGGGTCGCGCGTTCCTCCCACTCTTTGGCTTCTTCGAGCTGGCCGGCGGCCTCAGCGGCGCGGATCAGCCGCTCGTACCGCGCGGTCGTGCGCGACTCCCACACCCGGCGGGTCACGATCCGGGCCCCGCCGACGACGTACAGGCCATGGCGCGCCGCGTAGCGGGCGGCCGTGCGCGTGCGGTCATGCCGCACGGCGGCGAGCAGGGCACGACGCACCCGCCGCCGCGAACGCTCCCGCTCGGGCACCGGGGCGAAAGCTCCCTGATCCTGCTGCGGGGGCGGGAGGTCGGTGTCCTTGACCAGTGTCAAATGCCCACGGGTATGCGCCGGCGCGCTTCCGGGAATGGGCCGATTCAGGTCGTGCCCGCTGTCAGGGTCGGACATGATGAGGGGTACCTCCGGTACTTCGTGAAGGGGTGCGCGGGGGCCCGGGGCGGCCGGTCAGTCTTGGCGGAAGGAACGACCGCCCCGGGGCGCCATCAGAGGCTGTTGAGGATGTGGTCGTGGTCGAATGCCAGCGTCGGCAACTGGCTCAAGGACCACCACCGGGCGGCGCGGGCGTCGTCACCGGCGAGGGGCTGCGCCGGGGCGGGCAGGGTGGCGGTGTAGGCCACCGTGACGTACCGGCCGCGGGGGTCGCGGTGCGGGGCGTCGAAGACACCCACCTGCCGCAGCGCGTCGGCCGCCACACGGATGCCGGTCTCCTCAACCAGCTCCCTGGCGGCTGCCTCGCGGCTGGTCTCCCCGGCATCCACATGCCCGCCAGGCAGCGCCCAACGGCCCTCGAACGGGGCCCAGCCGCGTTCGATCAGCAGCACGCGCCCGTTGCTGATGAGGATGATGTCGGCGGTGTAGCGGATGGTCTCGATGCTTTCGTCGTTCACCGGTTCTCCTTGTTCTCCTTGGTCATGTCGTTCCACAGGCTTCGCAGTACCAGGACGCAGATCGTCACGGCGACGGCCCCGATGGCCACGGCCACGAACGCGACGGCGGCGGTCAGCAGGAACAGCGAGCCGACCGCCCCGGCCGCGCCCCACTTCACGAGCTGCGCGCCCCGGTCGGGGTGTTGCGGCGGGGCGGGCGCCCAGTGCTGCGGAACGTGGGGGGTGTGGGGCGGCGGTGGGGTGTGGCAGGTGCACGTGCCGTGGTGGTGTTGGGGCAGGTTCATGCCGGGCTCCGTTTCGAGTCGTTGCGGTGCGTGCCGGGGCCGGTCGCCGGGGCGAGCGCGCTCCGGCCCCGGTGGAGCAGGCGCCGGCCGACGAACAGCCCGGCGGCGAACACCAGCAGGTGAGGTTGGGCGGCGGCCCAGACGGCGAGGGTCCCGGCGACCAACAGCAGCCCGGCCGCGGCTTCGGGCCACAGCAGCAGTGCCACGACCACCACGAGCCAGCCAGCGGGCCGGGCCAGTGACTTGGTCATCTCTTGGCCCTGTCAGTTCTTCTTCGTGGTGAAGTCCATGGAGATGCCCCCGTAGACGTCACCGATGATCACGGTGCCCTCACCGACTACGGCGACGTCGCCGTTGGCGCCGATGTAGACGGCGCCGCCGCCCGTGCCGGTCTCGGACTGACCGGCCTGCTCACTGGCGTTGTTGTTGTCAGCCATGACGTGCATCTCCTTCAGCCAAGAGGTGTCGTGGAAAGCAGAGCGCGGTTCCTCAGGGGCCCGGTCCGGGAAAGCACACGGAACACACAGGCCAAGCGAACGAGGGATGCAGTACTCCCGCACCGCCCCACAACCCGGGCAGGTACGGCGCGCGGTGATCGCCGCGCGGACCGCAGCCCACTTCGCGGCGGTCATGGGCCGCACCGGCCGCGCAAAGTCGATGCGGTAGAGGTACGCGATCAGCGGCGGGCGACCCCTGCGGCGGGGCCGTTCCAGCACCGCCACCGGGGCCTGACCACCCGGCCGCAGGCCGGCCGCACGAAGCTGCCGGTACGTGGCCAACCCGTCAGGCGCGAGGCGCCAGCGGTAGGTGGGCAGTCGGCTCACGCCGCAACCTCCACAGGATCAGCAGCCGTGACATGCCGCTCGGCGCGCTCGGCCCGCAAGGTGTCGCGCAGAGCGCGGGCCTTGGCCGGGGCGGTGCGAACGGCCTTGCGGATCGCCTCAGCCGTCAGATCGGCGTCCGGCCAATCGGCCGTCGCTTCACGCGCCTCGATCAGCAGTTGTTCGGGGGTGCGGGTCGGTCGGGGCGATCGGGCCGCAGCGGGAACCCGACCGGTCGCACGGCGCGGCCGGTCGGCAGCAGACGCCGCAAAGGCCGGTGGTGCGGTCGGTGCCGGATCGACCGTGGGTTCGGGCAGCGTGACGGGCGCGGGTTCCTCAACCGGCGGCGGGGCGGCGGGGGCCGATTCCGGCTGGTCAGGGGGCGACTGATTCGCCCTGTGCTGCGGTGTTTCCTCCTGGTTCGTGTCCGGGGTCGACTGGGCGGGCGCGGGCCGGTGGTGAAGTACCTTGGCGACCAGATCAGACCCGAAGTAGATCGACCCGACCGGCAGCGCGGAAGCGATACCGACCAGCACGTAGTGAACCCAGTCCTCATCGGACAGCCGGACCGAACCGGCCGCCGCCTGCTCGTGCAGATCGGGCATCAACCCGTGCACGTAGTTCAGGACCAGACTGGCCAGGGTGTAGCCACCCAGCACGCACAACGCGAACGTTCGGTCCCGGCCGACCAGGTAGAGACTGGCGACCAGCGCCACCACCATCAGGCCGTCGACCACGAACGCGTAGATGTCCGCGCCCTGCTCATCGACCCCGATCGCCAGCGCCACATCCCGAAGCCCGTTCCAAGAGACCCGGAACGCCATCGCGACGACGATGACCAGCCCGCAAACCAGCCCGACCCGCAACCACATCAACGGCGACCCCAGCGAAACCCTCACAGCGCCTCACCCCCCGTGTAGAGGAAGCGGTACAGCGCCTGCTGAAGCTGCAAGAAGTCGCGCCCGGAGGTGATCGGCGGGTACCCGTGCCTGACCAGCACCTCAGCCACATCCAGCGTCAGCCCGAGCGTGAACCGGCCGTCGTCCTGCGGCAGCGGCCGGATGGGGTGCGCGCCCTCACTCACAGCGCACCCCCGATCGCGAGCAGGGCCGCCAGCACGAGCAGCACGCCGGCCGCGCGGATCAGGTCGACCGCCCGCTGAAGCCGCTTGTGCTTGGCCATCGCCAGCCGCGCCAGCGTCACCACGGCCTCATGCCGGTGGTCCACCGCCATCGCCTCTCGAAGCTCGCGCGGCGTCAGGCCCGCCCAGTGCGGCAGCGACCCCCGGGCCGACGTCAGCCGCGGGCGGACCACCGACAGCAGCACACCCGCACCGCCGGCCAGCACCGCCGCCCCCAGCCCACCGGCCACCGCCGCCGGCCAGAACGCCACCAACGCCTTCCCGCCGGCCAGCACACCGGCCAGCACCGCACCGCAGAACGCCAGCAGGATCGAAGCTTTCGAGTCCGTGCGGGCAATCTGCGCCTGCACCTCCGCGAACGCCCCATCCAGCGCCGCGTTCACGTCACGTTCCGGCAGCCCGCTCACGCGCCCACCCCCGCCACACCCGAGGTGCGGTTGGCCAACGCCCGACGCGCGGCCAGCACCCGGCGGCGAGCTCGCCGCAACCGCCGCTCGTCCACCTCACTGGGCGTGCGATCCAAGGTGATGATCTGCGCGTCCAGTAGCTCGACCTCCGCCAGGATCAGCGGCATCTCACGCTCGATCGCAGCCAGCTCCTCCTCCGACGGCTCCCCGCCGGACGGGGCGGCGGTAACAACCGCCCGAAGTGCAACGATGTCCCTCATGGGTCGTGGTTTCCTCTCACGGATGGAACGGCCCGAACAGCGGCCCCGGTGTTCCAGCACCGGGGCCGCGCGCCGTTGAAGTCGGAAGGTGTCCGGCTCCCCCGCCCCGCCCGTACGAGACTGCGCAGTGCGCGGCCCCGGACGGGCGGGGGAGGCAACCGGCCGCAGCGCTACCCGCTGCGAGCCAGGAAGAAGCGGACCGGATCAGCCGCGAGCAGACATGCAGCTCGCGACCAGGCGCCGCCGGCCGGTCCAGTGCGGCGACGCCCACATACATCGACGGATCATCAGGGCTCCCGAGCAGAGAAGGGCTTCACCAGCCCGCCGTGCCGCGGCGTGCCGGTCCCGAGCCCGCAGAATCGGGCGCGCCATCGTCGCTGCTCTGGCGCGTCAGCAGGGCGGCCCTCAGCCGCCGACGACCGCGGAAGGGCCGTCCAATCAATCCACTGTTCAGTTCTCAACCACCTGGCGCTTCCTTCTGGTCCGTTTCACGGGACCCTCCGGGCGTGACACCAGACTGGACCGGTGGACCGGTCCAGTCAAGCCCTGTGTGTGCGGACGCCTTGAGGCGGAGGAACGTCTTCGCTGGTCAAGGCCCCTTTGAGGAAAGAAAAAAATCTGGACCGGTATACCGGTCCAGCTCCCTCTTTGGGGTGCACGCCTACATGGCGTACGTCTCGCTGCGCCTGTAGTGGGCCGCCGGAGTAACGCCTTCCTCGCACACGAGGGGGCGGCCGTCCTGGTCGAACGCGGTGTGCAGAACCACTGCCACAGCCCCCGTGCCCGACAGCCTCAGGTGATGCGCTTCGGTTTCGTTCGCCAGCCGCACCGTGGTCACGTCCTCCCCCTCGACGGGGTACCGCCCGGTCTGCCGGCGGACGTAGCGCGTGGTGCCCTCAGCGATGGGCGCCGTCTGTCCCAACCGCGGGGAAGCCTCCGCCACGTCCGGGGGGAACCATGCCTCCGCGTAGCTGTGCGGGCTCCCGTCGGGCAACTGGTGAACCCGAACGCGCCTCAGGGCCTCAGTGCCCGGCCGCATCCGCAGTGCCTCCGCAACGTGAGCGGGAGGTTCGAGCCAGTCGGGCTCACCGATGCGGAGGAAGGGCATGCCCCCGGAAGCGCGCGCCGTGCCCGCGCGGCGCGCTCCGGCCGGCCGGGCCACCGGCGTTTCCGTCACGATGAAGCCCGTGCCCTGCTTGGCGACGACGATGCCGTCGTTGCGCAGCACTTCCATGGCCTTGATCGCAGTCGCACGCGACACCGACCACTGCTCGGCTAGGTCCCGGCCGGACGGCACGGTCTGGCCCGGCTCGAACTCGCCGCTCGCGATGCGGGCGCGAAGTGATTCCGCGATCTCCTCATACTTCAGCAGTGCCATGGCTTCCCTTCGCCGCATGCGCTGGACTGGTCCACCGGTACAGATGATACTTCGGGCATGTCGAGAATCGAACTGTCTCCTTCCGTCATGCGCTTCTACTCGCAGACCGTGGACGAAGGCAGTCGCCTGCGTCGCTCAGCCGACGGGCGCCTTGAGCTGGCCCGTACGAAAGAGCTGTTGCGTCGCTTCCTGCCTCCGGTACCGGCCACCGTGCTGGATGTGGGTGGGGGGACCGGCATCCATGCGGAATGGCTGGTCAGGGATGGGTACGAGGTGACCCTCATAGACCCAGTTCCCCGCCACGTTGAACAGGCTGCCCGTGTCTGTCCCGCCCTTCTCGGAGACGCGCGGAGTCTGGCAGCCGAGGACAACAGCTACGACGTAGTGCAGCTACTCGGGCCGCTCTACCACCTGCCTGACGACGCTGACCGCCGCCAAGCGCTGTCCGAGGCCCGCCGAGTGGCGCGGCCGGGCGGTCTTGTGGCCGCCGCCGCGATCAACCGGTACGCCTCGCTCTTCGAACACGTCACCTACGCGCATCTGCACACCGAGCCGATGTGGGACGCAGTCTCCAGCATCTTGCGCACAGCGAAGCACGAGGGCCCTCACTTCACCGTTGCCTACTTCCACCGTGCCGAAGAACTCCTCGATGAGCTTCGAGACGCAGGTCTCGCTGACGTTCAGGTCTTCGGCATCGAGGGCCCCGCCTGGTCGTTGGTCAAGACAGCTGAGCAGCAGCCGGGCGAGGGCCCCACGGACGACCTGATCGCCGCCGCCACGGCGGCGGCCCGGATGGCGGAGCCGTACCCGGAACTGCTCGCTGCCAGTTCCCACCTGCTCGCAGTGGGGTGGGTGCCCGCCGGCTAGGCCCGGCTCCGCGGCGCTACTCGGAGTGCTGGCGACACGAGCAGGAGACACCGAATCCGTGGGCCTGTGGGCCATGTGTGGGCCAACGGGCGCGGGCGCGGCGAGCCCATTGCCGAACACGCAGGTCAGAAGCAACTCGAACGCTGATACCGCAACGCTCTTGAAAACCGTCGTGGCGGCAACGTCACCGTGGGTTCAAATCCCACAGCCTCCGCCCACGCGGTGAAAGCGCGAGTCGGAACGGCCCCCGGACCTCCGGGGGCCGTTCCGCTTCTCACCGCCGTTCCGCTTCTCACCGCCGTTCCGCTTCACCGCCGACCGCCGACCGGCGAGCACGGGGACGCCCGGACGGCGTGCCGCGCGTGCGTGCTATTCCGGCGGGGCGGGATCGCCGAACGCCCAGCCGGACCACCGCGTGACCGTGATCTCGATGACAGGACCGGCCGGAGGGGTGTCGCGGTACTGGGCGTACTTCTCCCGCAGCCATTCAACCGGCGCACAACGTTGCGCGTCGTCGAGAACGCGCGCCGTGCCCTCACCACGGGCCCACCACAGCTGGGTCCAGTCGTCGTCGTAGACGTCCGCCAGTACGCAGACCTGCGGGTTCGCCGCGATGTTCCGCAGCCGCCTGAGGTTGTGGTGCCGCTTCGGTTTGTGATCGACACCGATGACGAGGGTGTCGTCCCGTGCGGCGAAGGTGGCGGGAACGAGGTGGGGGACCCCGGCGTCGTCGGCCGTCGCCAGCCGCAGGACGGGGGACGCGACGAGCCGTGCGCGGGCGGCCTCGGGGGAGAGCTGCATGCCTCCGGAATACCTGGTCGACCGCCGCTCGCGCGTGAGCAACGGCACCCTCGGCCATCCTGTGGCCACGGTGGTCCCCCTCGCACCTGCCCGCTAGCCTGAGGGACAGGTCGAAGCCCGTACGCGGCGGACCGGCTGTGCCGTCTCGACCACCGTCGTGGCGGCAACGCCACCGCGGGTCCGCACCCCGCGGCCTCCGCCGGCGGCGAAGCCGTGGTGACGAAGGGGCACCCGGAGACCAGGCGCCCCTTCGTCACGGGGATGACCACGGCGTTCTTTGATCAGTTCGTAACTGAACAGCGTTGTTGCGTAAGATTTCTGACTTGGCTGACCACAATCGACCGCTTCCGATGACTTCGGGGGCGGGCGACCCCGGAACGCAGTCCCGACACCGAAGGAAGGACCCCGAGGCCCGGTGACCGATCACCTGCCCGCCCCGCGTACCGGCGTGGCGCCGCTCCCGGCGCTGCCCGCCGACTTCCGCGCCTTCCACCAGCTCTACCGGCCCGCCTACGTGCGGTGGGCCGAACTGCACCTGGGCGACCGCGCCGCCGCGGAGGAAACGGTCGACCGCGCCTTCGAGCAACTCGCCGCCGACTGGAGCCACGTCCTGCGCCTCGACAGCCCCGCCGGCTACGCCTGGGCGCTGCTGAAGGACCGCACCGTCGACGCCGCCCGGGCCCGCGGCCGGCGCCCGGTCGTGATGGACACCGCGGCGTTCGAGACCCACGCGCTGCACTCGGCCGTCGACCCCATAGGCGAGCTGGAGGAGAGCCTCGGCCTCTACCAGGCGATCCGGGAGCTGCCCGAGCGGCAGCACGACGTCATCGTGCTCCGGTACTGCATCGGCTACAGCAGCGAGGAGACCGCGGACATCCTGGGCATCAGCGTGCCCGGTGTCCGTTCCACGGCCCGCTACGCCAGGCACCGGCTCAAGGAGGCACTCGGCCTGCGCGCGGCGGACGAACCGGCGGACGCGCCGGGCCCGGGCGCCGCCCGCGGCGCGGCGGACGACACGGAGGGGAGGCCGGGGCATGCCCAGGTCCATTGACCAGGTGCTGGCCCGGGCGGTTCTGGTGCACCGCCCCCACACCTACACCGACCAGGAGATCGAGGCGGCCGAGTCGCGCATCGCCGCCCGCGTCGCGGAACGGCTGCACGGCCACGCCGCGCGCCCCCCGCGCGCCGACGGGCGCGGGGCGGACGCCACCCACCACCTCGTGACGTTGTGCCGAACGGTCGTCGGCCGGGCCGGCGCCCTTCAGCACATGGCGGCCCCGCTCGGGGGGCGCGTGCCGGAGCCCGAGGGGGCGCGCGTACTCGGCTGCGCGCTCCAGCTCGCGGGCCGGGAGGACAGCGCGCGCTTCTGGTGGCAGTTCGCCGCCGGAGCGGGCGACGGCGTGGCGGCCTACTGCCTGTACCTGCACCACCTGATCCTCGGCGAGTCCTGGGAGGCCGCGCTGTGGCACCGGCAGGCCGACCCGGAGGGCGGCGACCCGGTGGAGATCGGCGAGGAGCCGGAGGACGGGTGCAGCCCGGCGCTCGTGCTGCGCGTCCTGGCCAGGCTCTGCGGCGACCACGACTGCCTGACGGACGCCGCGGTCGCGGTCGTGCACTACGTGCCGGAGGCCGTTCGGTTCGTCGACGAGATCGAACTCCCGCTCCCCGTCGACGACTTCGCCGAACGCATTGAGGAGCTGACCGCGACGGCCTGACCCGCCGCGCCTCCCGCACGGTCCGCCTCCCGCCCGTCGCCCCACCCTGCCTTCCGCCCCGTGGCGCCCTGCCTTTCCGCCCCCCTCCGGCGCCCCGAGCCGCGCCCGCCCGGAGCCCCCGCGCGCCCCTCCGGCCACCATGCGCGCCGGGGCGCGAGCCGGTCGCGGGCGGGTGCCCCACCACGCCCCCGCCCCCGGCATCAGGTGAATCCCTGATCCCCCCTGAGGAAAAGAAATCGCCCCCTCCACCTCTGGGAGGTGACACCAACCCCCCTTCTACACCCTGGGGCGGATATCCCATCGCGACCTGTGGCCGATCCCCCGGCGGGGTGAAGTCTCCTAATTTGTAAGGCATGACCACGCCCAGGACAGCCCGGACAGCAGGGACGCTGACCTTCACCTCATACGTGCAGGCACGCGGACCGGTCCTGCTGCGCGCTGCCCGCTCGCTCACCGCCAACCCAAGCGACGCCGAGGACCTCCTCCAGACCGCCCTCACCAAGACCTACCTGGCCTGGGAGCGGATACAGGACCACCGGGCCCTGGACGGCTACGTCCGCCGGGCCCTGCTCAACACCCGCACCTCCCAGTGGCGCAAACGGCGCGTCGAGGAGTTCGCCACCGACGAACTGCCCGAGCCCGACCCGCTGCCCGCACCCGACCCGGCCGAGCAGGAGGCCGTCCGGGACGCGATGTGGCGGGCCATCATGAAGCTGCCGGCGCGCCAGCGCGCCATGGTCGTCCTGCGGTACTACGAGGACCTCAGCGAGGCGTCCACGGCGGAAGTCCTCGGCGTCTCCGTCGGCACGGTCAAGAGCGCCGTCTCCCGCGCGCTGGCCAAGCTCCGCGAGGACCAGGAGCTGGCCCAGGTCGCGCGCCACGACAGCCAGGTGATGGCCGCGTAATTCGTCGGGCCCCGACAGTGCCACGGGGCCGCCGCTGCCCGCACAATCACCGGAGACCCCGCACGCACGGCGAACGCCAGGAGGCCCGGTGCTCGGCACAATGCAGGACGTCCCCCTACTGATCAGCCGCATCCTGCGGCACGGCACCACTGTCCACGCCGGCTCCCGCATCACCACCTGGGCCGGGGAGGGCAAGGAGCCGCGCCGGCGCACGTTCGGCGAGGCGGGGGCCCGTGCCGCGCAACTGGCGCACGCCCTGCGCGAGGAGTTCGGCATACGCGACGGGGACGTCGTCGGCACCCTCATGTGGAACAACGCCGAGCACATC
This sequence comes from Streptomyces marincola, assembly GCF_020410765.1. Taxonomy (NCBI): domain Bacteria; kingdom Bacillati; phylum Actinomycetota; class Actinomycetes; order Kitasatosporales; family Streptomycetaceae; genus Streptomyces; species Streptomyces marincola. The sequence goes on from NZ_CP084541.1 coordinate 3,532,357, forward strand.
GAGGCGTACTTCGGCATACCGTCGATGGGCGCCGTCCTGCACACCCTCAACCTGCGGCTGCCCGCCGAGCAGCTCGCGTGGGTCATCGCCCACGCCGACGACCGCGTCATCCTCGTCAACCGCACCGTCCTGCCCGTCCTCGCCCCGCTGCTGCCCGGCCTGCCGCGTGTGGAGCACGTGGTCGTCGTCGACCCGGACGGCACCGGCGCCGTGCCCGCCCCGCCGCCCGGCACCCGCGCCGCGTTCCACGACTACGAGTCGCTGATCGCCGGCCGCCCCACCACCTACGACTGGCCCGAGTTCGACGAACGCACCGCCGCCGCCCTGTGCTACACCTCCGGCACCACGGGCGACCCGAAGGGCACGGCGTACTCGCACCGCTCCGTCTACCTGCACTCGATGCACGTCACGGCGGCCGAGGCCATGGCCCTGCGCCTGGACGACACCACGCTGCCCGTGGTCCCCATGTTCCACGTCAACGCCTGGGGCATCCCGCACGCCGTGTTCCTGACCGGCACGGGACTCCTCCTGCCCGACCGCTTCCTCCAGGCGGGCCCGCTCGCCGACATGATCGCCGCCGAACGCCCCACCCACGCCGCCGCCGTTCCCACCCTGTGGCAGGGACTGCTGGCCGAGCTGGAGGAACGGCCGCGCGACATCTCCGGCCTCGACAGGGTCGCGATCGGCGGCTCCGCCTGCCCGCCGGCGCTCATGCGGGCGTTCCACGAGCGGCACGGCGTTCGCGTCCTGCACTGCTGGGGCATGACGGAGACCTCCCCGGTCGGCACGACGCCGCACCCGCCGCCCGGCCTCACGGCGGAGGAGGAATGGCCCTACCGCGAGTCGCAGGGCCGGTTCAGCGCGGGCGTCGAGGCCCGCCTCGCCGGCCCCGACGGCACCATCCTGCCCTGGGACGGCGTCTCCGCCGGCGAGCTGGAAGTGCGCGGCCCCTGGATCGCCGCCGCCTACCACGGCGGACCGGGCGCCGAGCCGCAGCGCCCGGCCGACCGCTTCAGCCCCGACGGCTGGCTGCGCACGGGCGACGTCGGCGTCATCTCACCCGACGGCTACCTGACCCTCACCGACCGGGCCAAGGACGTCATCAAGTCCGGCGGGGAGTGGATCTCGTCCGTCGCCCTGGAGAACCAGCTCATGGCCCACCCCCGCGTCGCCGAGGCGGCCGTGGTCGCCGTGCCCGACGACACGTGGGGCGAACGGCCGCTCGCCGCCGTCGTCCTCACCGAGCCCGCCGAAGGACCGGCGGACGACTACGCGGCCACCTACCGCGAACTGCGCGCCCACCTCGCCGCGCGCCTCCCGCGCTGGCAGCTCCCCGAACACTGGACCAGCGTCGACGCCGTGCCCAAGACGAGCGTCGGCAAGTTCGACAAGAAGCTGATCCGCGCCCGTTACGCCCAGGGCGAACTCACCGTCACCACCCTGGCCGACTGACCCGCCGCCCCCCGGCCGCGCGCCCCCGGCCGCGGCCGGGCACGCGCGCGGGGGACGCGTCAGTGGGCCCCGATCCTGGTCAGCAGGTCGACGATCCGCGCCTGCACCTCGGGGTTCGTCGAACGCTCCGCGAGGAACAGCACCGTCTCGCCCGACGCCAGCGAGGGCAGCTGCCCCGGATCGAGCTCCGCCGCCGTGTAGACCACGAACGGCGTCCGGTTCAGCAGGCCGTTCACCCGCAGCCAGTCGATGATGCCCGCGCGCCGCCGCCGCACCTGGTTGAGATCCATCACGACCAGGTTCGGCCGGATCTGCGCGGCCACCTCCACCGCCTGCGCGTCGCTCACGGCGTGCGCGGCCTGCATGCCGCGCCGTTCGAGCGAGGCGGTCAACGCCTGCGCGATGGCCTCCTGCTCCTCCACCAGCAGCACCCGCGGCGGGTGCTGCTCGCTGTCCCGCGGCGCGAGCGCCTTCAGCAGAACGGCCGGGTCCGCGCCGTACGCCGCCTCGCGGCTCGCCTGGCCGAGGCCCGCCGTGACCAGCACGGGCACCTCCGCGGCCACCGCCGCCGACCGCAGCGACTGCAACGCCGTCCGCGTGATCGGACCCGTCAGCGGATCGACGAACAGCGCCGCCGGGTAGGCCGCGATCTGCGCGTCGACCTCCTCCCGCGAATGCACGATCACCGGCCGGTACCCGCGGTCCGTCAGCGCCTGCTGCGTCGACACGTCGGGCTCGGGCCACACCAGCAGCCGGCGCGGGTTGTCCAGCGGCTCGGGCGGCAGCTCGTCGTCCGCCGGCGCGTGCGGCCCCGCGGGCGCCGGCCGGTCGGTCACCTCGACGGCCCCGTTGGGCCCGTCGAGCGGTTCCGGGCCCTCGGCCGCGCCCTCGGCGGGCGCGCCGATCGCGAACTGCCGCCCGCCGCCCTGCGTGTCCTCCGGCTCCGGCGCGCTCGGCGCCACGGGCGCGGCCGGCGCGCCCGGTTGCGCCGGCGCGAGCCGCGCGTCGTCGGTCGGCGGGGTCGCCAGCTTGCGCCGTCGCGCCGGAGCCATCGACGGCGTGGGCGCCACCGGCGCCACCGGCGCGGGGAGCTGCGGCCCCACGGGAACGCCCTGGCCCAGCGTCTGCACGCTCACCCCCGGCGGCCTCGGCCCGGCCTTCGCCCGCTCGCTGCCCGGCATCGGCAACGCGCGCTGCTGCCGCATCGGCTCGGCGACCGGCGCGCTGCCGTCCAGGATCGGGCTGGCCGCCACCACCGAGTGCTCCACGGCCGGCGGCTCGTCGGACTCCTCCGGCTGCGGACCCGCCGCCTCCGGCGCCTGCCGCGCACCCGCGGGTTCGAGCGCGGCGGGCCCGGCCGGCCGTTCCGCCACCTGCTCATCGCCCGGCCCGGCCGCCTGCGGCGGGACCTGCGGCTGCTCCGGCTGCCCGGCCGCCTGCTCGGGCGCGGGCTTCGCCCGCCGCCTGCGGCCCGTCGGCTCGGGCGCGGCCGGCACCGGGGGCGCGGCCACCTCGCCGACCGGCGCGAGCGCGCGCCGCCTGCGCCCGTTGCCGTGCTCGGCCCCGGCCGGCTGCCCGGCCTGCGCGTTCTCCGGTTCCGGTGCGGCCTTCGGCTCCGCCGCCTCGGCCGGCACCGGGGGCGCGGGCCGCGCCGGTTGCGCCTGCGGCGGCACCGGCTGCGGCGGCGCGGCCCTGCGCCGCCGCCCGGTCGGCGTGTCGGGCACCGGCTCGATCGCGCGCGGCGCCTTGCCGCCCGTACCGCGCACCGGCTGCGAGGGAACGGGCATCACCGTCGTGTCGCCCGTGGCGTCCCGCGGCTTCCCCGCGGGAGCGGCCCCGCCGCCCCCGGCCACCGGAACCTCAAGAACGTACGCGGAAGCGCCCCCGACCTCATGCGTCTGGAGCACCCCGCCGTGCTGCCTGACGATGCCCCGCACGATCGGCTCGTGCACCGGGTGCCCGCCCGCGTAGGGCCCGCGCACCTCGATCCGCACCACGTCACCGCGCTGCGCCGCGGCCACCACGATCGTCGAGTCGCCGCCGCCCGCCGCGCCCTGCGCCGCCTGCCCGGTCGCGTCCACCCCCGCCACGTCCGCGACGAGGTGCGCCAGCGCCTGCGCCATCCGGTCCGGGTCGACCTCGGCCTCGATCGGCGGCGCGTGCACCGCGAACTGCGCCCGCCCCGGGCCGATCAGCTCCGTCGCCCCCTCGACACCGGCCGCGACCACGGCGTCGAGCGACACCCGCTTCGGCGCCAGCTTCTCGCGGCCCTCGTCGAGCAGCTGGTAGCTGAGCACGTTGTCCACCAGCGTCGTCATCCGCGCGTACCCGGCCGCGAGGTGGTGCAGCACCTGGTTGGCCTCGGGCCACAACTGCCCGGCCGGGTCGGCGGCGAGCGCGGTCAGCTGCGCCCGCAGCTGGTCGAGCGGGCCGCGCAGCCCCTCCTTGAGAACCGAGGTCAACTGCTCGTGCCGCGCGGCCAGCGCGTCGAACGCGCGGCGATCGGTGAACGCCAGCACCGCGCCCACCAACTGGTCGCCGTCCCGCACCGGTGCCGTGGTCAGGTCGACGGGGACCGCGCGTCCGTCCTTCGTCCACAGCACCTGCCCGCGCACCCGGTGTTTGCGGCCCGAGGTCAACGTGTCGTGCAGCGGCGTCTCCTCGAACGCCAGCGGAGTGCCGTCGGCCCGCGAATGCTGCGCCAGCGGGTGCAGCTCCTGCCCGCCGAGCTGGCTCGCGCGGTGCCCGAGGATCTGCGCCGCCGCCGGGTTCACCAGCACGATCCGGCCCGCCGTGTCGACGCCGATCACCCCCTCGGACGCCGCCCGCAGGATCATCTCCGTCTGCCGCTGCTGGCGCACCAGCTCGGTCTCGGTGTCCAGTGCGTCCGACAGGTCGCGCACCACGAGAACCAACAGCTCCTCACCGGCGTCGTCCGCGAACGCCGCCTCGATCGCCGAACGGTACGGCGCGTGACCCGAATTGAGACCGGCACTGGTCACCTCGACCGGCAACTCCCTGCCGTCCGTGCGCCGCGCGACCATGCGCGTCGGCCGGGTGCGCACGGTGGGGTCCTCCTCCGGGCGGCGCATCGAACCCGGGATACGACGCGGGTCGAACTCCGGCACGATGTCGAGCAGTCCGCGTCCCACGAGGGGCGCGCCCGGAGCCTCAAGCGTCTCCACGGCGATGGCGTTGGCGTTGACCACGGTGCCGTTGCCGTTGACGAGCAACAGCGCATCGGGCAGCGCGTCGAGTATGGCGGCGAGGCGAGCAGCGCCCCTCGCTGGCCTGCTGCTCACGACGTCGGTTCCTCCCTTGACCCACGTTTTCAGGTGCACGTACCCCGTGCCTGTCGTTAGGTGGAGTCTACGGGCAGGCGCAACAGGCGCGGCGGCCCGATGTGAAGATGCTGCTCAGGCCCCGGTCGGGGCCCTCAGACGCCGAGATCGGGCAGCGCGGGCACCAGCGCGTCCCACCGGGCGATCTCGCAGCCGTCGGCGCGGCTGAACTCGGCCCGCACCCGCTCGCCGTTCCACACGCCCTCGATCTCGGCGGTCGCAGGGCCGCCGTGCACGTAGGTGCACATCGTTCCCCGCTCCACCGCCTCGAACGGCTGCTCGGCGCGTTCGAGCGCGGCGCACGCACCGGCGGGGTCCGCGTGGTCGCCGCCGGCGGGACCGCAGGTCAGCTCGTGCGTCCCGTCGGCCTCCGTGCCGCTGTCCACGACGGTGATCAGCAGGCGGTCGACGGCCTCGTCCGCCGGGGCGTGCCCGGCGGCGGAGGCCGGCAGGGCGGCGGTGGCGGCGAGGACGAGCGCGGCGGCCAGGCTCTTGTGCAGCATGCGGGGACTCCATGATCGAGACGGTCCGGCGGGGGCGCCCGACGCGCCTCCGCTCCCACTGCTAACGCTCCTCGGCCCGCCACGTTGCGCAACTCGACGCGACGACGACACCCCCGTAGGGTGGACTCCGATTGGCTGCGGCCGTTCGGGCTGTGGCATCATTTGCTCGCACGCACGCGACGGCGCATCCGCGCTGTCGTGCGAGGAGGCTTCGCCTAGTCTGGTCTATGGCGCCGCACTGCTAATGCGGTTTGGGGTTACCCCCCATCCCGGGTTCAAATCCCGGAGCCTCCGCCGCCCGATGCCCTGGCCCGTGTCCGCACGGCCGGGGCATTTTGCTGTGTTTGCGCAGGTCGCGGGCCCTTCGGGGAACGGATTTCACCACCGGCCCACAGGTCATGTAATGTTGTCCACGCACCGGCCCCCAGGGGCCAGGCGCTCGTAGCTTAACGGATAGAGCATCTGACTACGGATCAGAAGGTTGCAGGTTCGAATCCTGCCGAGCGCGCAGGTCAAAGCCCCGTTCCGATCACGGAACGGGGCTTTCGCGTGCCGTGCGGCAGCGCCCGGCGGCTACCCGCCGAACCCCCGCGCGAGCCGCCGCAACGCGTCCCTCACCTGATCATCACCGGCCTCGGCGCAGCCCTCCGAGGTCATGGCGGTCCGCGCACGCCTCCGAAGTACTCATCCGCCGAGAGTGGCGAATCCTGGCCGCTGGGAGGAGAGGGACCCACCGGAACCGGCAGGTCCCTCCACGGCCGGTCCGGCGCCGGACCTTTCTAGGTCTCGCAGGCGACCCCGTCGCCGTCCCTGTCCAGCCCACTCCGGTAACCGGGATCACCGCGGTACAGCGGGGCCTGCCCCGCGGCACGCACGGCGTCGCAGTTCTCGTAGTAGGCGGAGCCGGGCGCTTCCTCTTCGTCTTCCGGTTCTTCGATCGGGTCGGGAATCGGGTCGGGAACCGAAGGGGTGGGGACCGGAGGGGGATCTGGGCGCAGTTCCGCGTACTGGGCGTCCGGGCACTCTGTGCGCGGCTCGGTCAGTGACAGGAGCACACGCACCTCTTCCGGCGCCCGGACTTCTTCGCCCCCGTGCGGATTCTGGAAACACACCACCCAGTCGCGGTGGTCCTCCGGCAATTCGACGTCGCTGTACGCGCTGTCGGCCTCGATGTCGGTCAGGCCGGATCGGCTCATGAGGTCCGCGGCATCAGAATAGGTCATGGTGATGACGCCTGGGACCGGCGGATATTCGATGGCGAGGCCATCGGCCTCCGGGCAGGGGTGCCCATCGCGTACTACGGCGAAGTCGATGGTGGCGTCCGGTGCGGCTTCCGTCCCGGCTTCCGGGTTCTGGAAGCAGACGACCCAGTTGCTGTCGTCCCATTGGCCCGCGTCGCCTTCCGTGGCGTCGTGCGACAGGGGCGTATATCCGGAATCGGAAGCCGCTGCCCGCGCGTCCGCGAGGTTCTGGCCCGTGTAGTCCGGCACCGACCTGGATGGTTCCTCGGTTTCTTCCGGAGCCTCCTGGGCAGTGGTCTCCCTGTCGCTCACCGCCTCGGCGGCGTTGTTCTTCTCCTCCTCGCCCGACGGCGCGGAACCCAGTACGTAGAGGAACCAGATCGCTGACAGGGCAGTGGCGATGATCTTCTTCTGCCTTGGCCAACGGCTCAGCCACGTCAGCACGATGCCGACGGGAGAAAAGACGACCAGGGCGGTGATGATCAAAGCCGGATGCTGCCATTTCGGCCGCGCCGGTAAGGGGAGTGGTGGCGAGGGTGGTGGCGTGTGCACGGGTGTCAATGCTTTCTGTGCAGTCGGGGATCACTTCGAACGAGGAACGCTACCTGACGTGCGGCAACGGAACGGGCGCTTTGCGGAAGTGGGGGGCGAAACCGAGTGGGGTGACCGCGCTCGGCCTGCCGGATGCCCATCGGCACGCCACCGCCGACTGCCCCTGCGCCTGTCGCCTCCGGGCGGATTTCCCCGATGAGCGAGAGTGAAGGCCCCGTGGCGGCAACCCCTCCTTTCCAGGTCTGTTTTCGCGGCCCCCGACACCCGACGCGTCCCGTGAGCTGGGCTGCTGCGGCGACCGTCGGAACCGGGGAAAAGCGGAGCGGGGCTTTCCTCGCGAGTGCGGCAGCGAAGTAGTGCAACGGCGGCCGCGGTGGCGTTTCCGGCGTCCGCCCGGCGCGGTGGAAACCGCGTGGCCGCCCGCGCCGTCTCTCCTGTCGTCACCCGGGCGAACGGGCTGCTGTTCGCCCTCCCAGCCACATCCCTGGAGGCCCCGTGGCCATGGTCGGCCTGTTCTGGATCACCGAGGACTCCGTGTACCTGGGGGCCGAGCCCGCGGGCACGGCGTCCGGGGTGCGGCTGACGGAAGAGGGCGTCGAGAGGCTGGGGGCCGGCCGTGAGGCGTTCTGGAGCTGGCCCGAGGTGCGGCGCATCGACGTCCGCGACGTGCCCGTGCGGTCCGCCCCCCGGCGCCTGGTGTCCATGGCCTTCGAAACGCTGTACGCGGCGGTGACGGGCGACGGCGAGCATCCGCCGGCCTGGACCGTGCGCGTGGAGACGGCGGACGGCGCCGCCGAGGTTGAGGTGCACGCGGCTGTCACCGGCGGAAGGTACACGCCCGACGAGTACGAGCTTTCCCGCACGGTCCTCGGCCGGCTCGCCGGCGGGGGCACGACCGTCGGCGACCTCGTCGCGTGGCGCCTCGACCGGCCGACGGGCGACTCCCCGCCGCGCGGGGAACGCGAGGCGCTCCTGCGCACGTGGGCCGGCCCGCGGGACATGCCCTGAGCGCTCCGTGGCCGGCGAGGCGCCCCTGAGGGCGTCCGCGCGCCTGATCGCACGCGCAGGAGCGGGCCGTTGCGCGAAGTTCGTGGATGTTCGCACCCTCACCTCGCCGCGTACTATCGACGGAACGATCTGTGCGGTTCGCGACATGGGGGAGGCGCTTCGTGGGGTCGTTCGACGAGGAATGGGCGCAGTTGCAGGCCGCCGCCCGCGAGGAGCAGCTGGCCACCCGGCTCAACACGTCCGAGGGCGGCGGGGCCGGCGGCGTGGGACCGTCCGACGGGCTCACGGCCCGCACCGAGGCGCAACGCCGGGCGGCTGACCTTTTGGAGACGGAGATCCTGCCCGACGCGCGCCGGGAGGGCGACCGGCCGGTCGACGATCTCGACCAGGCGGCCGGCCGGATGAGCGGCTGGGCCTGCGCGGCGGGACTCAGAACGGCGTCCGAGGTCTGGGCAGGCAAGGTCGAGCGGCTGACGAACCAGCTCAGGGCCGAGGCGGACGCGTTGCGCGACGTGGCGACGGGGTTCGTCGGCGGCGAGCTGGAGACCATGCACCAGTTCGGGCAGCTCGGGTACTACAGCCCCTACGGCCAGATCGGTCCGTACGCCGGCGGTATGCCGGGTTCGGGACTCGACGGGATCGAGTGAGCCGTGCCGACCTACGCCGAGATCATGGAGCAGGAGTTCGCCGCGCTGGAGGCGGCGGCGGTCGAACTGGACGCCGCGGCTGACGGGTTCGAGAACGTCGCGACCGACTACCGGCGCGACGTGGCCTCCGTTCCTGGCCATGAGGAGCTGTGGACCGGGCAGAGCGCGCAGGCGGCGTCCTTCCAGTTCTCCGTGACGGAACAGGAGCTCGACGCGGCCCAAGCCGAGGCCCGCGCGCTCGCGGGGCTGCTCAGGGACGGCAAGGGCGAGCTGACGCGCATGCGCGACCAGCTGAAGGCGGTCGTCGAGGATGCCAGGGCGGCGGGGTACGAGGTCACGGGCGAGGGCCGCGTCCTGATGAATCCCGACTGGCCGAACGATACGGAGCTGGAACGGCTCAACCAGGTGCGGGCCGAGTGGCAGGCGCAACTCGACCGCGCCGTGGAGGCCGTGGGCCAGGCGGACGAGAGCCTGCACCTGGCCCTGGCCCGTTTCACGGCAGAGAACGACGGCAGGCGTGCGGGCATCTTCAACGGCGCGGCAGACGACACCGCCGACGAAGTCCTCGCGGCTCGCGCCCAGGAGCTGAGCGGCAAGCTCGCGGCGGGCGAGGAACTGTCCGCGGAGGAACGGGCCGAGCTGCTCCGCCTGCTGGAACTTGAGGCGCACGATCCGGAGTTCGCTCGCGAACTGCTGGACGGCATCGGCGGCGAGGGATTCGTTGCCCTGGCGGCCCAGGTCGCCGGGCAGGGCGTCGGCGGCGAGGGCGACGACGCGCGCGACTTCGTCGTGCTCGGAGACCACCTGCGGACGCTGCTCGCGACGGGCACCGACGTCCCGAACCTCCAGGGGTTCGAGCACGGCCAGTGGGGGCGCACCGAACAGGGCCGTTTCTACGAGCAGTTCATGAACGAGCTGAACGAGGCCGGACGGGCCGAGTACGAGGTGACCGGGCTGACGGACACGGACGTGCGCGGCTACCAGCTCATCGCCAGCATCATGAACTCCGGGGAGGCGGACTTCTCGTCACGCGTCCTGCACGACCTCGCCGACGGCGTCCGCGCCGCCGAGGACCCCGCCATGGGGGGCGACCCGGGTATCTGGTCGCAGGGCTGGGACGCGGCAGGGCTCGACGGACTGGACGACGCGGATCTGGCCTGGTTCGCCGTCGACCCCATGGACACGATGCTCGGCATCATGGCGCAGGAGCCGGGAACGGCCGCGTCCTACCTCGACCCCGCGGGCGACAACGGGCGGCTGGAGTACCTGATCGACGACCGCGAGTGGTCGCACATGTCCTTGTACGTCGCGCCGACGCGGGACGTCGACGTGCCGACCGGGCAGGACGGCTTCGGCGCGGCCCTCCAGGCCGCGACGACGGGCGTCCCGGCCGGCGAACTACCCCGCCAACTGCACCTGACGGAGCGGGGCGACCGGATCATGGAGCTGGCGTACGGGAAGTTCTCGGAGAACGACGCCGCGCTGATCGCGGACGGCGGAGCCTTCGCCTCCCTGCGCCCCGAACTGGCCCGCATGACCGGCGCCTACATGGCGGATGTCCAATTCGCGCTCAGCGACATGGAAATTCATCCGGCGCCGCGAGGGCTAAATGGTTTGGAAGCCCCGGAAGTGACCAGTTTTTTGATGCAGTTGGCACGGGATCCGGAAGCATATGGCATCGTCACCGGGGCACAACAGGCGTACTCTGCCCTCGCCGTACAGGACGTGCTGCTCGACGACGAACGGTCGCCGAGGGCCAGTCTGAACAATGCTGTGCAAAATGCCCTCGCGCCAGGGGCGCAGGTGGCGGGCGTGCTCAGCGCAGGGAGAGCGGACGCCGTCTATGACCTCGGTGTAGCGGGCGACCAGGAGCACAATGAGCGAGTCGACATGATTGAGTCGTGGACCGAGGTCATCCTCGAGGAGGGTGTCGGGCGTATCGCTGAGCGATTCCCTGTCGCCGGCCCGGTAATCGAATGGGGAGTCGGTGAGCTGTCCGGCAGCATCTTCTCCACCTTCGAACGCGACAACAGTGACGAAGCGGCCGAGGAAGCGGCAGATGGTTATTATCAGGACTATCTCTCCGCCAGAGAGGCGGCGAATAATGCGGTGACCATTGCGGCGGGAGGCGACGAAAGTTTGGCCAGGGATTTGCGTAACGACGCAGACGACGCAGTGCGGAACCATTTCAGGCCCACGCCGGAATGGGATGCGTCCAACGTGGAAAGGGCGGGGGAATGATTTCCGCGCGGCGAAGCGCACGCCCCAAGGCAGCTGCGGTGACTTCGATGGTGTCGTTGTGGCTGATCGTGGGGTGCAGCAGCGGCCCCTCTGAGCGAGAGTACGCGCTCCCAGCCGACCTGTGTGATGTGGCCATGTCCGAAGACTTGTACCGTCCCCTGTTTCCTCCTGGTACTGAGCTCAACGTACTGCAATCCTTCTCGGATGCCGAAGGGGGTGCCACGCGGGCCTGCCGGTTGTCCGTGGATGGCGAACTGATCCTGTACGCCCAGGCCACGGGGCGCGATGATTTCGAGGCGGCCGTCACAGCACACGACCTGGATGTCGACTTGGTGGACGCGCAATCAGTTGCGGGTGAGTTCGAAGCCGTGGCGTGGCCCCAGGTGGCCATGGCGACCGCGCCGTGCGCCGTGCCCGGCACCTTGGACGACAATGTCATCGACACCCTCACCCTCGTTGTCGAGGCCGAGCACCCCGGGGACGACGACGAGTCGCGGGAGGTGTTGTCGCGGGTGATCCAGCCGCTGTTCGCGGGCGTGCTTGAGATGACGCCGTGCGAGGAGAACGCCTCGCGCTGAGTGGTCAACGGCCGTGGCGTGCGCGGCGGTTCAGTTCGGCGACGCGGGCGCGCAGGGAGGCGGAGACGGGCAGCGGGGTGAGGTCTTCCGGGCGCGCCGCCCATTCCGTGCCGCCGCCCGGGGGGCGCAGCCACACGGCGCCGTGGAAGTGGGCCACCACGCGTCCGATGCGGTCGCGCGCCGCGTCGTGGGCCATCGTGCCGACGTCCGGGGTGGCGGGGGAGTGCGGGTTCACTGTCATGGCCTGTCTCCGGGCTGCGGAGGAGTCCCTACGCTGTTGCCCTTGCCCCGCCTGCGGCGGGGGGAAATGTCCGGAGCGATACTCAGAGCGAAATTTGAGGTTGCGTCCGGGCCAGCCGGTGGATCAGGCCGACGGCCGCGTCGAGCGCGGCGGTCTCCTCGGAGCTCATGGCCGGGTCGGCGGCACGGCGTTCCGCGGCTGCGGGCAGGTGCTCCGTCACCGGGCCGTCGAACGCGTGGAGCAGGGCCACCAGCACGGGTTCCACTCGCGGAAGGCTGCCCACCGCCGCTTGGGCGAGGATGAGGGCCGACATGGCGCGGTCGAGGCCGGGTGGGCCGGTCTCCGCGTTGCACCAGTCGATGACGACCGGCCCGCGCGGGGTGAGCACGACGTTGTCCGGGTGCAGGTCCAGGTGCACGGTGCGGCCCGGCGGCGCGTGCAGCCGGTGCAGCAGGCCGGCCAGGGTGGCGCCCACGCGCGGCGCGGGTTCGCCGCCGGTCAGCAGGGCGTGCAGCAGGGTGGGCCCTTCGAGTCGTTCCATCACGAGGTCGCAGGGCCGGGGCGCGGCCTCCGGGTGAACGGCGGGGACGGGGTAGCCGTGCGCAACGAGGCGCGCCATGAGGGCGGCCTCGCCGGTGGCGTCCGTGCCGTCGCGGTAGCGGCGCAGAACGAGTCCCGGTGCGCCCTCGACCGCGTACACGTCCGCACTGCGCCCGGTGCCGATCAGCTCGCCCGTTCTCATCCGCCCACTGTACGGCGGCGGTTCAGCTCCGGCCGCGTTTGGCTTCCTGCTTGGTCGCGCGCACCCGGGCGAGCGATTCCGGCCCTGTGATGTCGGCGACGGAACGGTAGGACCCCTCCTCGCCGTACGCCCCCGCGGCCTCGCGCCAGCCCTGCGGCGTGACGCCGAGCCGCTTGCCGAGCAGCGCGACGAGGATCTGCGCCTTCTGCTTGCCGAAGCCGGGCAGCGCGTTGACCCGTTTCAGCAGGTCAGCTCCGGTGTCCGCGTCGCGCCACAGCGCCTCCGCGTCCCCGTCGTAGTGCTCGACGAGGTACTGGCACAGCTGCTGGACGCGCTTGGCCATGGCGGCGGGGAAGCGGTGCACGGCGGGTTTCGCGGCGAGCACGGCCTCGAACTCCTCGGGCGGGCAGGCCGCGATCTCGCGGGCGTCGAGGTCGTCGCGGCCGAGGCGGTCGGCGATGGTGCGGGGCCCGGCGAACGCCCGTTCCATCGGAATCTGCTGGTCGAGGAGCATGCCGACGAGCGCGGCGAGCGGGCTGCGGCCGAGCAGCTCGTCGGCGTCCTCTTGCTGGGCGAGCCGGAGGGTGCGGTTCATTCACCCATCATGACCGCTGAGCCCGAAGCCGTCGGCGAGGTCGCGGAACGCGCCGAGCGGGATGTCGTGCATGGGGTCGGCCGTCACGACCTGGAGGCAGAGGTGGTCCGCGCCGGCGTCCAGGTACTCGTGCGCGCGGGCGCGCACGGTGTCCACGCTCCCGAGCGCGAACACCGCGTCGAGCAACCGGTCGCTGCCGCCGTCGCGGTAGTCCGCGTCGTCGAAGCCGAGGCGGCTGAGGTTGTTGGTGTAATTGGGGAGCCGCAGGTAGAACGCCAGGTACTCGCGTGCGGTGGCGCGGGCCCGCGCCGGGTCGTCGTCGAGCACGACCTTCAGCTCGGGGGCGAGCAGCGCCTCGGCGCCGAGCGTGGCGCGGGCCTGCGCCGTGTGCTCCGCCGTGACGAGGTAGGGGTGTGCGCCGGCGGCGCGGTCGGCCGAGAGCCGGAGCATGCGCGGGCCGAGCGCGGCGAGCACGCGCCGGTCGGCGGGGACGGGCGTGCCGGCGGCGTCGAGCGCCGCCAGGTAGTCGGTCATCGCCGTGAACGGCCGCTGGTAGCGCGGGGTCGCCGCGCTGTGGCTGACGCCGAGGCCGAGGACGAAACGATTGCCGTGCGCCTCGTTGATCTGCGCGAACTCGGCCGCGACGGTCTCGGGCGCGTGGTCCCAGATGCTGAGGATGCCGGTGACGACCGTCAGCCGCGAGGTGGCTTCGAGCAGCGGGATGGCCTGGGCGACGCCGGGGCTGCCGCCGAGCCAGACGGCGTCGTAGCCGAGGCTCTCCAGTTCGGCGGCGGCGTCGGCGATGACGCCGCGGCGGGCGGGATCCGTCGAGTTGAGCGCGCCGCTCCAGATGCCGATGCGGCCGAGGTCGTGGGCGAGCGCGGAACGTGTGGTGTCCATGCGGGCGAAACGGGTCGGCAGCCGGCGCTTATTCCGGTGACACGGCGTCACGTTTTCCTTTGGCGGGCATGCCACCCGGACGGCGTACGTCGGCGCGCGTGGCCGGTTCCCTTCGCCTCTTCGCGCGGGGCGCAGGACCGGTTGCGGGCGCGCGTGGCGCGTTCGCTAAGGTCGGCAGGCATGGCCCACAATCCGCACGCCCCTCAGCCGCCGCAGGGTCCCCAGGAACCCGATCCGGCCGGCAGCACGCAGATGTTCCAGGCGTTTGTCAACGACAGCGGCACCGCGCCGCGACAGGCCACCCCGGCGGCGCCGCCTCCGTCGAGCGGTCCGCGTTCCGGTGTGATCATCGGTGTCGTCGTCGCGGTCGTCGTGATCGCCGTCGTGGCCTGGCTGGCCCTCGGCTGACGTGCGCGGCGGGCCCGTTGGGAGCGCCGCGTGTTCTCCCGGGACCGGCGGTCGGCGCCGGCCCGGGCCTTCTCACTCCTCCGCGGTCAGGCCCTCGCGCAGCTGGGCGAGTGTGCGCGTGAGCAGGCGGGACACGTGCATCTGCGAGATGCCGACCTCCTCGCCGATCTGGGACTGCGTCATGTTGCCGAAGAAGCGCAGCATGATGATGCGCCGCTCGCGGGCGGGCAGCCGGGCGAGCAGCGGCTTCAACGACTCGCGGTACTCGACGCCTTCGAGGGCGGTGTCCTCGTAGCCGAGCCGGTCGGCGAGCGAGCCCTCGCCGCCGTCCTCCTCGGGCGAGGGGGAGTCGAGGGAACTCGCCGTGTAGGCGTTGCCCACGGCCAGGCCGTCGACGACCTCGTCCTCGGAAACGCCGAGGCACACGGCGAGTTCGGCGACGGTGGGGGAGCGGTCGAGCCGCTGGGACAGCTCGTCGCTCGCCTTGGTGAGGGCGAGCCGCAGCTCCTGGAGGCGGCGCGGGACGCGCACCGACCACGAGGTGTCGCGGAAGAACCGCTTGATCTCGCCGACCACCGTCGGCATCGCGAACGTCGGGAACTCCACGCCCCGTTCACAGTCGAACCGGTCGATGGCCTTGATCAAGCCGATCGTGCCGACCTGGACGATGTCCTCCATCGGCTCGTTCCGGCTGCGGAACCGGGCCGCCGCGTAGCGCACGAGCGGAAGGTTCAGCTCGATCAAGGTGTCCCGCACGTAGCCCCGTTCGGGGCTGTCGGCGTCCAGCGCGGACAGCCGCTGGAACAGGGAGCGCGAGAGGGTGCGGGTGTCGAGGTTGACGGTCTCCGTGGGAGCTTCCTGCGGCAGCGCGGGAGTGTGCGGCGCGGGTACGTGCGGCGTGCCGGTCGTGGTGAGCACCTTGGAGCTGCCCAGTTCTACGGACATGCCACCCCCTTGAGGTCGTGGACGGGTCGCGGCGGCGCGCTTCCGGATGTGACATCCCACGAAAGAAGGCGCCCTCTCGTGGATACCGGGTCTGCCGTGACGGCAAACACGGTCTGAGACAGTCTGTCACAAGTCATCAACGCGACGTAGCTTCATGTCGATAAAACGGCAGAGCTGGGGCCGGAGTTCCCGGAGGCGGGTACCTCGTTGGACTTAGGCGTCGATCGGATTTGCGGCGCGTAGCCGGGTGAAGCTCCGCGAGAGCAACCGGGAGATGTGCATCTGCGAAACGCCGAGTTCGGCGCTGATCTGCGACTGCGTCAGGTTGCGGTAATACCGCATCAGCAGGATGCGGCGTTCGCGTTCTGGCAGTTGCACGAGCAGATGCCGGACGAGCGCGCGGTGTTCGACCCCCGCCAGCTCCGGATCCTCGTAGCCGAGCCGGTCGATCAGCCCGGGGCCGCCGTCCTCGCGTTCGCCCGCGGATTCGAGCGAGGTCACCCGGTACGCGCGGCCCGCGTCGAAGCTCGCCAGCACGTCCTCCTCCGGGATGCTCAGCCGTTCGGCGATCTCGCCCGGCGTCGGGGTGCGGCCGAGCGCCACCGTCAGCTCCTCGGCCGCGCCGCGCACCTGCGCCCACAGTTCGTGCAGGCGGCGCGGCACGTGCACACCGCGAACGCTGTCCCGGAAGTAGCGGCGGATCTCGCCGACGATCGTCGGCATGGCGAACGTCGGGAACTGCACGCCCCGCGCGCTGTCGAACCGGTCGATCGCGTGGATGAGGCCGATCGTGCCGACCTGGACGATGTCCTCCATCGGCTCGTTCCGGCCGCGGAAGCGCAGCGCGACGTAGCGGACCAGCGGCAGGTTCGCCTCGATCAGGGCGGCGCGCACCCGGGCGTGCTCGGCGCTGCCGGCGGAGCAGTCCGCCAGTCGCTCGAACAGGGCCTGCGTGAGCGCCCGCGCTGCCGCACCCCTGCTCTGCGTCGCCGCCACCTCCCGACCACCCCTTCAGGCCGTCACAACCGGGCAAAAGCATTCATAGCATCACAAGACCTGTTGCTCGTGCGCAAGCACCCGGTCCAGACGTGTTGATCAGCGGCCGGTCAGCAGCTCCGCGACCGCGTCCGCCGCGCCGGAGACGGAGGCGAAGAGCAGGTGGGCGAACTCGGCCGACCGGCCCGGCGCGGCCATCACCGCGTAGAGCGCGGCGGCTGCGACGGCCCAAGCGGCGAGCCGGCGAACGTGGACCGTCATCGTGGGTGCCTCCCGCGGCGCGCTGCGGTCCCGGCCGGTCCTGGACCGCGTCGGCGGCCATTGAAACACCGCGCGCGGCGCGACCAGAAGGCACCGGCGGACACGGCTCCCGCCCCGGCGGCCCGGGCCCCGCCCGGCGCGCCGCCGTTCCGCACGATTCCGTTCTGACGTGATCGGTTCGGCCGCGAACGGTCCGAACGGTCCACCCGCGGGTGAACGGACCGGACGCGCGTGAACGGTCCGGCCGCGCGTGAACGCCCGACATCCCTTCCCGAGGCGCCGCGGCGTGGTGGACGATGGCGGGACGCTGCCGCTGCGGAAGGGATCGCGATGTCGTCGACGGTGCGCTGGTCACTGGTGTTCGCCGGTGCGGTGGTCGTGTTCGCGCTGTGCGTGTGGGCGGGCGACGCGGTGCTGCCCTGGGACCGCGCCGAGCGGATCGCCGTGGGAGCCGGCGCCGGAGCGGTGATCGCGGGCCTGCTGGGGGCGTGGGCCGGATCGGCCACGCGCCCCTCTCCTCCCCCGCCGCCGGGACCGGGAGCCGGGCCGGTGGCGTCGGGCGAACGTTCGGTCGCCGTCGGGGAGAACTCGGGCGTGATCGTGACGGGCGACGGGGGCACGGTCGGGCGATGACGGCGGCCGACGGCGTGGCCGCGGGCGGGGAGCGTTCGATCGCGGCGGGCAGCAACGCGGGCGTCATCGCGACGGGCGACGGCGCGCGGATCGAACAGCGCACGCTCGTCGTGAACGCCGGCGCGCCGGCCCCCGCCATGCACGCGGGCGCACTGGCCCGGCTGCACAACCTGCCGCCCGTGGACAGCGAGGTGTTCGAGGGCCGGGCCGAGGAACTGGCGGCGCTCGCCGCGCTGCCCGCGCGGGGCACGGGGGTAGTGGCACAGGCCGTGCGCGGCATGGGCGGCATCGGCAAGTCGACGCTGGTCCTGCGGCACGCGCGGGCCCATCTCGCGGGCGGCGGCGGACCGGTCTGGTGGGTCACGGCGGAGAGCGCCCACGAGGTGGTGGCCGGGCTGGCGCGGCTGGCCGCCGTGGTCAGTCCCGTGCACGCGTCGCTGCCGCTCCGGGACGCGGCCGACTGGGCGGTGACCTGGTTGCAGGGCAGAACCGGCTGGCTCGTGGTGCTGGACAACGTCGAGGACCCCGCGCACATCGCGCCCTGGCTCGGGCGCCTCGACACCGGGCAGGTGCTCGTGACCACCCGCAGGGACGTGGCCTGGCCGGGCACGAGCACGGTGCTGCGGCTGGACACACTGCGTCCGGGCGCCTCCCTGCGGGTGCTGCGCGACCTGGTCGGGCCGCACGTCACGGCGGACGACGGAACGTGGCGCGCCGTTGCCGACGAACTCGGTCATCTTCCGCTGGCGTTGCAGCAGGCCGGCGCCTACCTCGCGCAGACCCGGTCGGCACCCGCCCGTTACCTGGCACGGCTGCGCGCCGATCCTGCCGACGTGCTGGCCACCCCGGCCCCGGGCGGAGCGCATCAGCGCACCATCGCCCGCCTGTGGTCGCTGGCCCTCGGCACCGTCGACCCCGACGCCGTCAACCTGCTGCGAATTCTGGCGCACTGCGCCCCGACCCCGTTGCCGCGCGAGGTGCTCGACACCGCCCCCCGCGCGCGCGACGACGTGGACCGCGCGCTCGGGCACCTGCACGCGTACAGCCTCATCACCCTGACCGACACCACCATCACGGTCCACCGCCTCCTCCAGACCGTCGTGCGCGCCACGACCCCACCGCCCGCCGCGCCCGCCGGGCGGCGCGCGCGCTTCCCGCGCCGCCGCGCGCCCGACCCCCTCGGCCCCGGCGACCTGGCCATCGAACTCCTGTGGCGCGCGGCGTCCGCGCACGACCCCGAGGACGTGCGGGCCTGGCCCCACTGGCGGATGCTGCTGCCCCACATCAAGGCCGTCGCGGCCCACCCCGCCCCCGCGAGGATCCGGACGCTGGCCGGTCTGCTCGGCCGGGCCGGCGTCCACGCGTGGGCCCGCGGGCAGTTCTCCGAGGCGTTGCCGCTGACGGAACGGTCGCTGGCCATCGCGGAACGGACGGTGGGCCCCGAGCACCCGGTGACCGCGATACGGCTGGGCAACCTCGCGGCCATCCTCTCGTCCCTGGGTCGGCCGGGGGAGGCGTTGCCACTGGAGGAACGCGCGCTGGCGGTCACCGAGGCGGCGCTCGGCCCCGACCACCCCGACACGGGCCTCAGACTGGGGAACCTCGCGGCCACGTTGTGCGAGTTGGAACGGCCCGGGGACGCGTTGCCGGTGGCCAGGCGTGCGCTGGCGGTCACCGAGGCGGCCCTCGGCTCCGACCACCCCGACACGGGCCGCCGGCTGGGGAGCCTCGCCCGCGTCCTGTTGGAACTGGAACGGCCCGGGGACGCGTTGCCGGTGGCCAGGCGCGCGCTGGCCGTCACCGAGGCGGCCCTCGGCCCCGACCACCCGCCCGTCGCGACCCATCTCGGCGACCTCGCGGTCGCGTTGACCCGGCTGGGCCGACCGAAGGAAGCGTTGCCGCTTGAGGAACGCGCGCTCGCCGTCACGGAGGCGGCGTCCGGCCCCGGCCACGGGGACGTCGCGCTGCGACTGGGGAACCTCGCGGTCACCTGCGCGGCGCTCGGCCGCCCGGAAGAGGCGACGCGACTGGCGGAACGCGCCCTGTCCATCTCCGAGTCGGCCCTTGGCCCCGACCACCCCCGCACCCGGAACGTGCGCCGCTGGCTGCGGACGCACCAGGCCCGCCACGCGTCGGACGAGGAGCGGTGAAGCGGCGTTGGTCAGTGGTGTCCGCAGGGGGCGGTGGCCGTGTTCGGGTTGTGCGTGCGCGTGATGGTCTCGGGCGATGACGTCCGGATCGATCAGCGCACGCTGATCGATGCCCCCGGCACGCTGACCGCGACACGGCCGCGACGGTGCTGCTGATCCTCGGGGGCCCCGAACGAGGCGTGACGGGCCTGATGCGCTGGTCCTCCACCGCGATGGCCGCGCGCTATCAGCACATGCTCGACGCGGTATGGAGCAGCGTCGCTGCGAAGGTCATTGTGCACAAGAGCGGCGTGTCCTGTCGCTGGGCCGGGGCCACGTACCGGGGCGGCGAGCGCCGAACTGAGACGGGAACTGAGACGGAGACGCGGCGAGAGGGCGGGCCCTGGTGGGGCCGCCCTCTCGTCTGTCCTGCTCAGAGCGGTAGCGGAGGGATTTGAACCCTCGGTGGAGTTGCCCCCACACTCGCTTTCGAGGCGAGCTCCTTAGGCCGCTCGGACACGCTACCGCGAGGAAGCCTATCCCACGTGCGGGCCGCTCGGAAAATCGGTGGGGCGGTGGGCCGGTGCCGGCCCGGTCAGCGGGCCCGGAAGAAGTCGGTGAGGGCTCGGCCGCAGTCCTCCGCGAGGACCGAACCGATCACCTCTGGCCGGTGGTTGAGGCGCCGGTCGCGCAGGACGTCCCACAGGGAGCCGGCGGCTCCCGCCTTGGCGTCGACCGCCCCGTAGACGACCCGGTCGACGCGCGCGAGCACGGCCGCGCCCGCGCACATCGTGCACGGTTCCAGGGTGACCACGAGGGTGCAGTCGGTCAGGCGCCACGCGCCGAGCCGGCGCGCCGCGGCGCGCAGCGCGAGCACCTCGGCGTGCGCCGTCGGGTCGCCGGTGGCCTCGCGCTCGTTGTGCCCGGTGCCGAGGATCTCGCCGTCGGGGCCGCCGGGCCCCAGCACCAGCGCGCCCACCGGCACGTCGCCGGTGGCCGTCGCGGCGGCGGCCCGCGCCAGCGCTTCGCGCATCGCCGGCCGCCACGGGTCGCGCAGCGGGTCCCGCGCGGTCATGCGGGCGCCCGTGTCATGAGCCGGCCGTCACCTGACCGCCTCAAGGACGTCGGAGCAGCCGAGCGCGTCGGCGATCTCGCCGAGCGCGTCGTCCGGCGTGAGCTTCAGCACGGTGACGGCGTCGATGCCCAGGTCGGCGAGCAGCCCAGGGTCGCCCAGCGGGCCGCGTGGCACCGCGTCGGGGGAACCGGAGTCGTCACCGGCGTCGTTCGCGCCGTCCTCCGCGCCGTCCAGGTCGGTGAGGTCGAGGACCTCGGGGTCCTCGGGCTCGCGGCCCAGCAACTCGTCCGTCAGCAGGATCTCGCCGTACGCGCTGCGCGTCGCCCGTGCGGCGTCGGAGACGAAGATCCTCGGGTCGTCCTCGCCGTCCACACGGACGAGACCGAACCAGGCACCTTCCTGCTCGATGCAGACGAGAACCGTCTCGTCGTCGGAGGTCGCCGAGCGGGCCAGCTCGGCCAGCTCGTCGAGGCTCTCCACGTCATCGAGCTCTGTATCACTCGCTTCCCAACCATTATCGGTCCGCGCGAGCAGTGCGGTGAAGTACACCGTGACTCTCCCCACTCGGTTCGGCAGTGCCACCTGCATCGTGGCAGAAAAGGGGTGCGCTGTCGGGTAACTCGGCAGTTCACCAACGGAATGTTCGCGCACGGTTCGTCCGGCGTGAACGGTCGGAGGATACGGGGGTGGCCGGCGGGGCTCGGGCGCCGGGGCGGCATATGCCCTCCTCCCGCCAGGCACCACTCTCCACGGCGCCGCCGCCCTTTGTCCACCGGCGGCGCACACGGGGAACCGGCCGGTCGGTCCCGGAGTGTCCGAGGCGTTCGATACTGTCGAAGCCATGCGGACCCATGTCGTCGACCACCCGCTGGTCGCACACAAGCTGACCACGCTGCGCGATGCGCGTACCGATACGCCGACGTTCAGGCGGCTGGCCGACGAGCTCGTCACGCTGCTGGCGTACGAGGCGACGCGTGACGTCCGCACCGAACTGGTGGACATCAACACGCCGGTGACGCGGACCACGGGCGTGCGCCTTTCGCATCCGCGTCCGCTCGTGGTGCCGATCATACGGGCGGGGCTCGGCATGCTGGACGGCATGGTGCGGCTGCTGCCGACGGCCGAGGTCGGGTTCCTCGGGATGATCAGGGACGAGGCGACGCTTGAGGCGTCGACGTACGCCAACCGCATGCCCGACGACCTCTCGGGGCGTCAGGTGTACGTGCTCGACCCGATGCTGGCGACCGGCGGCACGCTGGTGGCGGCGGTCGGGGAGCTGATGCGGCGCGGCGCGGACGACGTGACGGTGATCTGCCTGCTGGCCGCGCCCGAGGGCGTGGAGCGGCTTGAGGCCGAGCTGGCCGGGGCGCCGGTCACGGTCGTGACGGGCGCGCTGGACGAGGGGCTGGACGAGCAGGGGTTCATCGTGCCCGGCCTCGGCGACGCCGGTGACCGCATGTACGGAACGGTCGGCTGACGCGGCCGGCCCGCGTCAGCAGCCCGGCGTCTCGCCCGCGGCGCCGCCGGTCACGGCGGCCAGGCGGCGTTCCGCCTCGTCGGCCGCGGTCAGTTCGGTGAAGCCCTCACCGATGACGAGGTCGACGACGCTCGCGGGGTCGGCGCCCTCCGCGGCCTCGCGCGGCGCGCCGGTCTCGGCGCCCTCCAGCTGCGCGCCGAGGACGGCGAGTGCCCCCGAGGTCTCGGCCGCGGCCTCGCCGAGGAGGAGTCCCGGCGCCTGGACCTGGCCGTCGAGTGCTTCCGGCGCGTTGGCCACGTCGCCGATGGTGAAGCCGCGCTCGGCGAGGGCGTCCGCCGTGTCCTGGGCGAGGCCGGTGCGGCCGGTGGCGTTGTAGACGTTGACGGTGATGGCGGACGGTTGCGGCACGTCCGTCGCCCCGGGGGCGCGCATGTCGTGCGCGGGGGGCGCGCAATCGGGTTCGGGGCGCGAGCCGGCTTGCGGGCGCGTGGCTCGCCCGCCGTCCTCCTCCGCGGAGAACACGTCGATGAGCTGGAACGTCCCCCAGCCGAGCAGCCCGGCCACGGCGAGGGCCATGGCCGTCACCAGGGTGAACCTGCCGCGCCGCCGGCGGGGGCGCATCCGCGGGTACCGGTCGCCCGTGACGCGGAACTTCTTCCCGCCCATGCCCGGTGGCGTCAACATGCTCATGTCCGCAGCGTAGTCAGGCATGACTCGCCCGGCTAATAAATGATCAGCTGAAAGGCGAGGGCGTTACCGGAACGGCGCAATCGCGCGACCTGGCGGTGTCCGTTGCGGCCCTCACTCCAGTTCGAGAACGCGGGCGTGCAGGACCTGCCGCTGCTGGAGCGCGGCCCGGACGGCGCGGTGGAGCCCGTCCTCCAGATAGAGGTCGCCCTGCCACTTCACGACGTGCGCGAAGAGGTCGCCGTAGAACGTGGAGTCCTCGGCGAGCAGCGTTTCGAGGTCGAGCTGCTGCTTGGTGGTGATCAGCTGGTCGAGGCGGACCGGGCGCGGGGCGACGTCTGCCCACTGCCGGGTGTTGTCCCGGCCGTGTTCAGGGTACGGTCGTCCGTTTCCGATGCGCTTGAAGATCACACGGGAAGCCTACCGGGCGGGACGTCTCCGCCGCAGCCTCCCGCAGTGGTGACGCATCCGGCATGAGGCGTGAAGCGGTCAGCCGCCTGCCGGCGCGTCGGGCGCGGAGGCCGCCGAGGGCGCGCGCCACGCGTACGTTCCGACGGCGTGCGCGACCACCTTCACATGCGTGTCGAACGCCGCGCGCCCCACGTTGTCCAGCCGGTCGCAGGCCGCGTGGTAGCAGGGGTCGTGCGGGGCGCCCGCGGTGCCGCCCCACAACCGCGCCTGCGCCGGGGTCTTGACGGCCTCGGCGCCGGTGAACGTGCCGGCCGCCGGAATGCCGACGGCGACGAAGGGGGCGTAGTCGCTGCGCCCGTCGAACGGCAGGCGTTCGGCCTCCTCGCCCCGCGCGCGCAGGAACGCGGTCAGCTCCTCGGCGACGCCGGGCGCGTCCGCCTGCACGTAGTGGCCGTGGTTGGGGGAGCCGACCATGTCGAAGTTGAGGTACAGCGCGATGTCGTCCCGTTCGTCCGGCGACAGGCCCTTCACGTAGTGCTTCGCGCCGAGCAGCCCCAGCTCCTCGGCCGACCACAGCGCGAACCGCACCGTGTGCGGGTGCCGCCCCGCCGGGCCGCCGGCCTCGGCCAGCCGCAGGGCGGTCTCAAGGACGGCGGCGGAGCCCGAGCCGTTGTCGTTGATGCCCGGCCCCTCGGGGACGGAGTCGAGGTGGGCGCCGGCCAGTACCACGCGGGAGCCGTCGCCGCCCGGGGTCTCCGCGATGACGTTGACGGTGGTCCGTTCCTCGGACAGCTCGGTCAGTTCCAGCCGCAGCCGCACCTCGTGCCCCGAGGCGAGCGCCGCGGCCAGTTCCGCGCCGTCCTCGCGCGTGATGCCGCCGGTCGGCAGGGTGTCGGGGTCGGGGCCGCCGAGGGTGCCGGAGAGCGTGCCGGGCACGTTGTTGCGGATGAGCACGGCGGCGGCGCCCGCGGCCCTGGCGTTCGCCTCCTTGGCGGCGAAGGTGCAGCCGCCGCGCTCGACGAGCGCGATCCGGCCGGGCGCGTCCGGGCCGAACCGGGCCGCCTCGCAGCCGTCGCCCGCGTCGGCGAGGCGGGCGGTCAGGCCGCCGTCCTGGGTGTTCCCGGTGTGGGAGAACGCGCGCACCGGCACGTCCCGCGGCTCGCCGTCGAGGCGGGTCAGCCGCTCCGTGACCGGCTCGCGGTAGGGGAACGTGAAGCGCTGGTACGTGACGCGGTAGCCGGCCCGGGCGAGCAGCGTTCCGGCGTAGCGGGCCGACCGCTCGTGGCCGGGGGTGCCGGCCGCGCGGTTGCCGTCGTTCGCGTCGGCGATGCGTTGGAACGCCTCAAGGTGCCGCCACGCGCCCGCGGCTCCGGTGCGTTCCACGAGCGCGCGGGCCAGGGCGCCCGACCGGTCGTGCGCCGTTTCGGGCTCCGGCGTGCGCTCAGGGGCGGCGAGCGCCGCCGGGGTGAGCACCGCTGTGACCAGCAGCGCGAGCAGGGCGAGGGGGACGAGCGGGGCGGCTCTGCCAGTGCGAAACGTCACAAAACGGGACTTTATCCCCCGCGAACTTCAGATGGGAGGATTGTCGGAGTGAAGGCGGGTGTGGCCGCCTTCCGCCGTCCGGGATCATCGTGACCGGACGCGTGTTCCATTCGGAAGTTCGATGATGCGAAGGCTGGCGTTGTGGGCGGAGTGATCACCGGCTTCGCCAGCATCGCCACCGTCATCGCCGTCGGGTACCTCATCGGCCGGCGCGGCTCGCTCGGCGAGAACGGGCGCGAGGTGCTGACCCGGCTCGGCTTCCACGTCGCGAGCCCCGCGCTGCTGTTCGTCACGCTCGCCGGGGCCGACCTCTCGTTGATCTTCTCGCCCTCCCTGCTGGTGACGGCCCTCACCACCCTCGCGATCGCGGGCGTGTTCATCGCGGTGGGCGCGGTGCGGCGCTGGGGCGTGGGCCGCACCACCGTCGGCGCGCTGTGCGCCTCGTACGTCAACGCGGGCAACCTCGGCATCCCGATCGCCGTCTATGTGCTCGGCGACGCCTCGCTCGTCGCGCCCGTCCTGCTCTTCCAGCAGCTGCTGCTGACGCCGGTCGCGCTCACCGTCCTCGACCTGACCGCCGAGGGCGGCAGTCGGCGCACGCCGTGGCAGCGGGTCACGACCCCGTTCCGCAACCCCCTCGTCATCGGCTCGCTCGGCGGCGTCGCGGTCTCCGCGTCCGGCTTGACCCCGCCGGACGCGCTCCTCGAACCGGTCGTGCTCATCGGCAACATGGCGGTGCCCGCCGTCCTGCTCGCGTTCGGCATCTCGCTGCACGGCAGCACCCCGCCGGGGCGCGGCGCCGAGCGCGGCCCCGTGCTGCTCGCGGTGGCCCTCAAGTCCGTCGTCCAGCCGCTGCTCGCGTGGGCGGTCGCGGCGCTGCTGTTCCGCCTGGATACGGCGGAGCAGCTGAACGTGGTGGTGATCGCCGCGCTGCCCGCGGCGCAGAACATCTTCACGTACGCGTCGCGCTACGACGTGGCCGTCCGCCTGGCGCGCGAGGCGATCCTGCTCTCCACGCTGCTGGCCGTGCCCGTGCTCACCCTCGTCGCGGCGCTGCTCGGCTGAGGCCCCGGCCCGCCGGGCGGCGCCCGGCGGCCTCAGGCCGGCAGCGCGTGGCGCGCGAGCAGCGCGGCCACCACGATGCCGAGCGCGGCGGCCGGGTAGAGGCTCGCCCGGTTGAACAGCGCCATCGCGTGCTCGGGGCCCGGCGCGCGCAGCAGCCGCAGCCCGGGCGCGATGAGCGCCCAGCCGCTGAGCGCGAGCATCGCGCACGTCGCCGCGGGACCGAGCAGCCCGTGCGCGGGCCACACCCCGAGCAACATCCCCGCCCCCGCGACGGCGGCCACCGCGAGGGAGCCGAACGTCAGCGCCGCGCTCACGCGCGGTCCGTGCCGCAGGGGAACGGTGCGCACACCCAGGTGCACGTCCTCCTCGACATCGGCCCAGTCGTTCACGATGTTGCGCCCGCCGATCTCCCACGCCGCCAGCCACACGCAGAACAGCCACAGCACCGGCCGGTCCACCGCGGGCGTCATCGCGAACCAGCCGAGGCAGCCGCCGCACGCCACCAGCACGCCGGTCAGCAGGAACTTCCACTCCGTCACCCGGGCCAGCACGCAGTAGAGCGCTTCGAGCAGGGCCGCGACGACGAGCAGCACGGCGCACACCCAGTGCAGCAGGGCCCAGAGCACCAGGGACACCGAGCCGAGCAGGGCCACCCAGGCCACGCCGGCGGCCAGGCTCAGGCGCCCCTGGGCCAACGGGTGCCGCCCGCCCGCGCCGTCGATGTCGAAACCCTCGTACGCCCGCAGGCAGGCGAACCGTTCGCGGTCGAGCCTGGCGTCGATCAGGTCGTTCGCGGCGAACACCGCGAAGTACCCGGCCACGCACGCGACCAGGCACAGCGCGAGCCGGCCCGGCGGCGGGTCCGGGTCGGCGAGCAGCGCGCCGAGCAGCGGCTGCGCCACGCTCAGCGTCGCCTGCGTGCCGCGCGAGAACCCCCACAGGGCGCGGGCCAGCTGCCATGCGCCCTCCGGGGCGCCGTCCCGCGCCGGGCGGTCGGCGCCGTCCCGCGCGCGGGTGGGCGCCGGGCGGTCAGTCGAGAGCGCCACCGGCGTTCCCCTCGTCCTCGCGGCCGGACTCGCGGCCCGACTCGCGGCCGGAACCGACGTAGGCGTGGGCGAACGCGGCGGCGTGCGGGCCGCCCTCGGCCAGCCGCTCCAGCGCGGCCAGCCGCAGCCGCAGGCCGAAACCGGGATCGGCCGCCTCGTCCGCCGACAGGTGCAGCAGCCGCAGCAGCCGGTCGGAGAACTCCTGAACGCGCCACACGTCCGGCAGCCGCCGCGCGCCGTAGCCGTCGAGCACCGCGGGTCCGTCGAGCACCGCGGGTCCGTCGAGCGCCGCGCGTCCGCCGTGCGCCGCGAGCCCGTCGCCGCGCCCGCCGTGGTGGCGGGCCAGGGCGTCCGCCAGTTCGACGGCGTCCGCGATCGCCAGGTTCATGCCCTTGGCGCCCGAGGGCGTCACCACGTGCGCCGCGTCCCCGGCGAGCAGCAGCGGCCCGAACCGCATCGGCTCGGTGACCTGGCTGTGCATCGTCAGCACGCGCGTCTCCGTGAAGCCCGCGATGCGCGGCAGCTCGACGGGCGCGAGCCGGGCGCGCAACTCGGCGTGCACGCGGCGCGCGGGCCAGGCCGCCGCCTTGTCGCCCGGCGGGCACTGGAGGTAGAAGCGGCTCGTGTGCGCGGTGCGCGGCGCCATCGCGGCGAAGCCCTCGGCCGACACGCCGTACACGACCCCATCGGCCGGCCGGTCGACCTCCGCGAGCACGGTCAGCCAGTCGTACGGGTAGCGCCTTCTGGCCACCCGTGCGCCGGGCGGCAGCGCCCCGCGCGTGGCGCCGCGGAAGCCGTCGCAGCCGACGACGTGCTCGCAGCGGATCTCCACAGGGCCGCGTTCCCCGGCGCACACGAGCCGGGGCGGACCCGCCCCCGTGCCGGGCGGTGAGGTCACCGCGGTGCCGAACAGCGGGGCGCGCCCGGCCCGTTCGAGCGCGGCGACGAGGTCGCGCACCAGAAGCTGCTGCGGGTACACGACGTGCGCGCACCCGCCGGTGAGCGCTTCGTAGTCGACGCGGACCGTTCGCCCCAGGCACACGAAGTCGCACCAGCCGTGCCGCTGGCCGCCGGCGAGCAGGCCGTCGGCGAGGCCGTGGCGGCGCAGCGCCCGCACGGTCCTGTGTTCGATCAGCCCGGCGCGGGAGCGGGACTCCACGTGCGCGCGCGAGCGCCGTTCCACGACGACGCAGTCGACGCCGGAACGGGTCAGCAGGTTGGCGAGGACGAGTCCCGCGGGGCCCGCGCCGACGATGGCCACCTGGGTGCGCAGTCGCCGCACGACGGGGCCGCTCACGTGGCCGGCACGGCGGCCGGGTTGAACAGTTCGTCGATCAGGGCGAACGGCTCCTCGCCGTGCCAGACGACGTACGTCTTGTAGCACGCGGTGAGGTCGCGCCCGCCCTCGCCCTGCCAGGGCCTGCGGCCCACGCAGAGCAGCGTGCGGCGGTGCCCGGTCCCCGCCGCGTGCAGCGCGGGCCCGAGCGGGATGGACGTGCTGGTCAGGCAGGGTTCGATGCCGGGAGCCAGGCCGATGCGCGCGACCACGTGGTTGACCGAGAGGGCGAGGCCGTCGCGCCGCGTGGTGGCCGAGTACCGCACCAGGACCTCCGCGTCCCGGTCCGTCCGCAGCAGCGCGGACACGCCGTCCCCGGCGTCCTCGGCGCGGGCTCGTAACTGCGCGAGACAGTGCAGGCGCAACGATTCGCCTGCCAGGGCTTCGAGCAGCGTGGTGGTCAGTCCCTCGCTGCTGAGCAGCATGCGGGTCGCGGGCGAGGCGAAGCCGCGCACGCGCCGGCGCGGATCGGCGTCCCCGCCGAGCGCGGAGCCGAAGATGGCGTCGAGGGGCACGTCGAGCGGCACGTCGAGGGGGAACGCGAGCGGCAGCGGCTCGCGCGGCGGCGCGGCCCGCGGGAGCGGATCCCGTGGGACCTGGGTGGAAGGGGCAAGAACCGACATGTGATCTCTCCTCACCGGCGGGCGTCCTTGAGTGCCAACGCGCGGCGGCGTGGTCAGGTCACGGCCCGGTCACCGCCGCCGGAGCGCCGGCGGGCACAATCCACCCCATGGCCTCCGCACCCAAGCCGCCGCGCGGGCCGGGCGCGCCGTCCGGCGCCCCCGGCCCGCCCCGGACGTTCGACGCGCTCGCCGACCTGCTCCGCGAGCGCCGCGCCGCGCTCACCCGCGCGCAACGGCTGCTCGCCGACCGGGTGCTGGCCGACCCGGAGGGGGTCGCCTTCATGACCGTGTCCGAGCTGGCGGCGGCCGTCGGGGTGAACGAGGCCACGGTGGTGCGTTTCGCCTCGGGTCTCGGCCTCGACGGCTTCCCCGGCCTGAGCCGGCTGTGCCGCGAGCGGCTGCGGGAACAGGCCCAGCTGCTGCGCCGGTTCCGCGCCCTCGAACAGCTCGGCGGCGAGGGCGCGTCGAGCCTGCTCGACGGCGCCGCCGCCCTCGACCGCGCCAACATCGCGCGCACGTTCGCCCGGGTCGACGAGGCGACGTTCGGGGCGGCGGCCGAGGCGATGGCGCGTGCGCCGCGCGTGCACGTGCTCGGCCTGCGCAAGTGCCACGCGCCCGCGTACCTGCTCGGCTACCTGCTGGGGATGGTGCGCGACGACGTCGCGACGCTCACCGGCGCGTCGGGCGCGCTCACCGACGAGCTGCGGCGGGTCAGGGAGGGCGACTGCTTCGTGGCGCTCTCCATCCACCGCTACGCCGCGGACACCGTGCGGGCGGCGGCCTGGGCGCGCGAACGCGGCGCGCGCTGCGTCGCGCTCACGGACAACCCGGCGTCGCCGCTCGCGGCCTCGACCGAGCACGTGTTCTACGTGGAGGCGGCGGGGCCCTCGGTGCTGCGGTCGCTGACGGCGTTCACGTCCCTGGTCCAGGCGCTGGCGGCCGAGGTCGCGCGGATGCGCGGCGCCGATGTGCGGTCGGCGCTGCGCGCCGAGGAGGAGCTGTTTGAGCGGTTCGGCGTGTACGACGCCGAGCCGCCGTCCCCGCGCTGAGGGCGGGCTCCGGCGGAACGCCCGTTGCGATGGGCGTGTCGGTCGTGATTCTCCTGTCGGTCGTACCGGTCACGGACGGGCCGGGGGCGCGGTGAGCGCGGCGAGCGCCGTGCGCAGCCGGTCGAGCGCGTCGGCGATCCAGGGCAGGCCGAGCGGGTCGTCGGCGCGCAGCGCCCGCCACCGTTCCGCCTCGGTCTCGCCGTAGAGCAGGCTCGTGGCGACGCGGAACCGCAGGGCGCCGGGCTCGTCGCCGAACGCCTCGCCCGGCAGCACGCCCACCCCGTGCTCGTCGAGCAGCGCGGCGGCGAGCGCCGCCGAGCCGTCGACGCCGCGGGCGGCGAGGCCGGCCCGCAGCGGCGCGAGGTCCGGGTACAGGTAGAAGCCGGCCTCCGGCGGGCGGCACAGGGCGCCCGCTTCGGTGAACGCGGCGTGCGCCGCCCGGACGACGGCCGCGTGCAGGCGGCGGGCCGCGGCGACGTGCGCGAGGACGGCGGGCGGGTCGTCGAAAACGTACGCGGCGGCGGCCTGCGTCGGCGCGGCGGCGCTCGACCAGATCTCGCTCGCCACGCCCGTCAGCCCGGCCAGCAGCTCCTCGCCCCAGGGCCCGGCGGGAACGCGCGCGAACCCGATCCGCCAGCCGCCGAGCGCCAGCGACTTGCTCAGGCCGCCGGTCACCACGGTCCTCGCGGGCAGCCACGCGGCCGGGCTCACGGGCGGCGGCGTGCCGTCGTGGACCAGCTCGCCGTAGATCTCGTCGGCGATCACGGCGAGCCCGTGCCGTTCGGCCAGCTCGCACACGGCCCGCACGTGCTCGGCGCGGGCGACGGTGCCGGTCGGGTTGTCGGGAACGGTCAGCACCAGCACGCCGGGGCGCTCCTCGCGCAGCACGCGCGCCAGCCGCTCGGGTTCTGGCACGCCGCCGGCCTCGGGCGGCACGGGAACGCCGATGACGCGCTTGCCGGCCAGCGCGCTCTGCGCGGCGTAGCTCACCCAGGCGGGCGACGGCAGGACGACGTCGCCGGGGAGGGTGGCGAGCAGCGCGTACAGCAGCGGCTTGCTGCCCGGCCCGAGCACCACCTGACCGGCCGAGGTCGGCAGGCCGCGCCGCGTGAACCACCCGGCGGCGGCGCGCCGCGCCTCGGGCGAGCCGGCCACCGGGCCGTACCCGTTCCGCCCGGCCGCGTCCCGCAGGGCGGCGGCCACCTCATCGGGGACGGGCAGGCCCGCCTCGCCGAAGCCGAGGTGCAGGACGCGCTGCCCGGCGGCCTTCCTCGCGCGCAGCGTCTCGTCGATGGCCAGGGTCGCGGAGTGTCTCACCATGCGGCAATGTCTACTGCATGGTCGGGGCTCTGTGCAATATTCCTTGCATGCGAGCCGGGCCGCGCGGCGTCCCCCGCGGTTGCGGGCCCGGCCGGCCGCGCCAAACATGGCGGCAGGGGGACCGGCCGGGCAACGGACCACGGGAGGACCGCATGACCCTGCGCTGCCTGGTGACCGGCGCCACGGGCTATCTCGGCGGCCGGCTCGTGCCCGAGCTGCTCGCGGCCGGGCACACCGTCCGCTGCCTGGCCCGCACGCCCGCGCGGCTGAACGACCGCCCGTGGGCCGACCGGGTCGAGGCCGTGCGCGGCGACGTCACCGACCCGGCCTCGGTGCGTTCCGCGCTCGAAGGCATCGAGGTCGCCTACTACCTGGTGCACGCGCTCGGGGGGCGCGGCGCGTTCGAGGAGATCGACCGCGAGGCGGCGCACGTGTTCGCCGCCGCGGCGCGCGACGCGGGCGTCCGCCGCCTGGTCTACGCCGGGGCGCTCACGCCCGAGGGCGTTCCGGAGCGGGAGCTGTCGCCGCACCTGAGGTCCCGCGCCGAGGTCGGGCACATCCTGCTGGACTCGGGCGTGCCGACGGCGGTGCTCCGCGCCGCCGTCGTCATCGGCTCGGGCTCCGCGTCGTTCGAGATGCTGCGCCAGCTCGGGGAACGCCTTCCCGTCATGGTCACCCCGCGCTGGGTCCGCACCCGCGTGCAGCCGGTCGCCGTCCGCGACATGCTGCGGGTCCTGGCCGGCAGCGCCGAGCTGCCCGCCGACGTCAACCGCGCGTTCGACGTCGGCGGCCCCGACGTGGTGACGTACGAGACGATGCTGCGCCGCTACGCGGTCAGGGCCGGGCTGCGCAGGCGGCTGATCGTTCCGGTGCCGGTGCTCACGCCCGGTCTTTCCAGCCTGTGGGTCGGTCTCGTCACCCCGCTGCCCGGCCGGCTGGCCCGTCCGCTGGTGGAGTCGCTGCGCCACGAAGTGGTGTGCCGCGAACGGGACATCGAACGGTACGTTCCCCCGCCGCCCGGCGCACCGCTCGGCCTGGACGCCGCACTCGACGCGGCCCTCGACACCACCTCGGGCCCCACCCCCGACCTCTCCCGCGACCGGGCCAGGGCGCGGGCGCGGGAGAGGCCGGGGGAGAGGCCGGGGAGCAGGGAACGCGAGCGGGAGCGGGAGGTGGAGTCCGTTCCCGGCGGGTCCCGGGACCGCGCCCCGGCCGACGCGGCGGCGGGGCCGTTGCCGAGCGACCCGGCGTGGGCGGGCGGCAGCCTGTACACCGACCGGCGCGAGCGCGCCGTCGACACCTCGCCCGAGGCGCTGTGGCGCGTCGTCGAGGGGATCGGCGGCGAGAACGGCTGGTACTCCTCGCCGGTGGCCTGGGCCGTGCGCGGCTGGCTCGACAGCCTCGTGGGCGGCGGCGGCCTGCGACGCGGCAGGCGCGACGCGGCGCGCCTGCGGGTCGGGGACGCGCTCGACTTCTGGCGCGTGGAGGCGCTCGAACCCGAACGCCTGCTGCGGCTGCGCGGCGAGATGCGCGTGCCGGGCACCGCGTGGCTTGAGCTGTGTGTCGACCGGGACGACGAGGGCCGCACGGTGTACCGTCAGCGGGCCCTGTTCCACCCGCGCGGCCTGGCGGGGCACGCCTACTGGTGGGCGGTGGCCCCGTTCCACGCCTGGGTCTTCGGGGGCATGGTCCGCACCATCACGAGCACCGCGCAGGCGGAGGGGTGAGTCCGCGATGAGCCGGGACCGCGAACGTGCGCAGCACGAGGGCGCCAAGGGCGGCAGGGGCGGCAGTGGTGCGAAACACGACGGCGTGAACGGCGCGAACGGCGCGCGGGCCGTGTCCGTCGCGCTGTTCACCGCCGACCTGCGCCTGCGCGACAACCCGGTGCTGCACGGCGCGCTGCGGGACGCCCCCGAGGTGGTGCCGCTGTTCGTCGTCGACGACGGGGTGCGCGCGGCCGGGTTCCGCGTGCCCAACCGGGCGGCGTTCCTCGCCGACTGCCTGGCCGACCTCGACGCCGCGCTGCGCGAGCGCGGCGGGCGGCTCGTCGTCGCGCGCGGCGACGTCGTCGCCGAGACGTGCCGCGTCGCGGCTGCCGTCGGCGCGGCGACGGTGCACCTCGCCGCCGACGTCAGCGGCTACGCGGCGCGCCGCGAGGAGCGGCTGCGTGCCGCGCTCGCCGCCGACGGGCGGCGGCTGACCGTGCACGACGCGACGGTCACGGCCGTGCCGCCCGGCGTGATCGCGCCGCAGGGCAAGGACCACTTCGCGGTGTTCTCGCCGTACTTCAGGCGCTGGGACGCCATGTCGCTGCGCGACGTGCTGCGCGCGCCGCGCACGGTGCGCGTGCCCGAGGTGCGGTCCGCGCGCCTGCCCGCGGCCTCGGACCTGGCGTCGGGCACGCCGTCACCGGGCCTGCCCGAGGGCGGCGAGTCCGCGGCGCGGCGGCGGCTGCGCGCGTGGGAGCGCGGACCGCTGGACGCGTACGCTGACCGGCACGACGACCTGGCGGGGGACGGCACCTCGCGCCTCTCGCCCTACCTGCACTTCGGCTGCGTCTCCGCGAACGAACTCGTGCACCGCTCCCGGCGGCACGGCGGCGCGGGCGCGGACGCGTTCGTCCGGCAACTGGCCTGGCGCGACTTCCACCACCAGGTGCTCGCCGCCCGCCCGGACGCCGCGCACCGCGACTACCGCGACCGGCGGAGCGAGCCGTGGCGGAACGCCGACGCCCTCGCGGACGCCGTCACGGCGTGGCGCGAGGGCAGGACCGGTTTCCCCATCGTGGACGCGGCGATGCGGCAACTCGCGCACGAGGGCTGGATGCACAACCGCGGCCGGCTGCTCGTGGCGAGCTTCCTGACCAAGACGCTGAACGTGCACTGGCGGGTGGGGGCGCGGCACTTCCTCGACCTGCTCGTGGACGGCGACCTGGCGAACAACCAGCTCAACTGGCAGTGGGTGGCGGGCACAGGCAACGACACGCGCCCCAACCGGGTGCTGAACCCGTTGAGCCAGGCCCGCCGTTTCGACCCGCGCGGGGACTACGTGCGCCGGTGGGTGCCGGAGCTGGCCGGGGTCGAGGGCCGGGCCGTGCACCGCCCGTGGCGGCTGGACGCGGACCTCGACTACCCGGACCCGATCGTCGAGCCCTGGTGAGGACGCGGCTCGGGCGAGGCCGCGACCCCGGTGGGCCCGGGCGGCGCCGTCGCGCTGCTCCCCCCGGGTGGTGTCCTGGCCCGGCGGGCCTCGCGGGGGGCGTGGCGGGGCATGTCTGCGGTTCCCGCTTTCCCCACGCACCGCCGGAGGTACCCATGGCGACGGGTTCGATCATCTTCAGGTCGGCCGACGGCCGAACGCAGGTCATCGACGAGCCGGAGAACGGCGGCCGGTTCCCGCTCGGGGAGGCCGGGCTGCTGGAGAACAACACGGACCGCGAACTGCGGCTCATCCCGCCGGCCGGGCAGGGGGACCCCGCCGTGCTCCAGCCCGGCGGCAGCGCGCAGATCGAGGCGGGCTCGGCCGTCCACGTGGTCTGAGGCCCGGCCGCCGAACGCCTGCCGCCCGCCGCCGAACGCCCGCCGGCTACGCCCCGGGCGCGCCCGAGGCCGCGAGCACGTCGTGCCCGACGTCCTCCCGGTCGGCCGCGTCGAGCACCGCGTCGAGCAGCCCGGGGAACCGGGCGTCGAGGTCGGCGCGGCGCAGTTCGACGAAGCACCGCGTGCCCTCCTGCCTGGTCCGCGTGATGCCCGCGTCGCGCAGCACCCGCAGGTGGTGGCTGAGCGTGGACTTGGCGACGGGCGCGCGCAGGTCGCCCCAGGCCCGTTCCGCGCCGTCGGACAGCAGGCGGACGAGCCCGATCCTGACCGGGTCGCTCAGCGCGGACATCGCCGCGATCAGCGTCATCTCGCCGGTGCTCGGGTGCCGCACATCTCGCATGGACACGATGATACGTTCGTTCTATGTTCGTCGAACATCGAACGAAGGGTGACGCCTTGTCCCAGCACTCCCCGGCCCCCGGCCGGTTCCACCAGCGCGTCACGATCGTCACGGGCGCGGGGTCCGGCATCGGCCGGGCCGCCGCCCTCGCCCTCGCGGCCGAGGGGGCCCACGTGCTCGGCGTCGGCCGCCGGCCGGGACCGCTGGAGGAGACCGCCCGCGCCCACCCGGGCATCGTCGCCTTCCCGGCGGACATCCGCGCCCCCGGCGCCGCTGAGGCGGTCGTCGGCGCGGCGGTGGACCGCTGGGGCCGGATCGACGTCCTGGTCAACAACGCGGGCGGCATGGACGCCATGACCCTGCCCGAGGTGACGGCCGAGCGGGTGGCGCGGATGTTCGACCTGAACGTGATCGCCCCCAGCCTCCTCGCCCGCGCCGCCCTGCCGCACCTGCGGGAGACGCGCGGCTCGATACTCAACGTCTCCAGCATCTACGGTCACCGGCCGGGTGCCGGGGTGTCCCACTACGCGGCCTCCAAGAGCGCGCTCGAACAGCTCACGCGCTCCTGGGCGCTCGAACTGGCCGGAGAGGGCGTCCGCGTCAACGCCCTGGCGCCGGGGCCGACCGAGAGCGAGGCGCTGCACGCCGCCGGGCTGCCCGAGGAGGTCATCGCGGCGGTCAAGGCCGAGGAGGCCGCCCGCATCCCGCTCGGCCGGCGCGGCGAGCCGGAGGAGGTCGCCGCGTGGCTGCTCCACCTCGCCGATCCGGCCGCCACGTGGTTCACCGGCCAGGTCCTCGCCGTCGACGGCGGGCTCAACCTGACCTGACGAACGCCCGACCCGGCCTGAAGAAACGCCCGACCCGGCGCACGCCGGGTCAGGGCAGCACGATGCGCTCGACGGCGGCCTGCACCAGGCGTTCGCGCTCGTCCTCGGAGTACAGGTCCGGCAGCGTGAGCTGTTCGAGGATGAGCCAGTTCAGCGTCAGCATCAGGAGCCGGACGGCGGTCGCGTCCCCCGGCAGCCCGGATGCCTCGTGGTACGCGACGTTGGCGTCGGCGTCCGCGCGGACGCGCGCGGTGAGGACCTCGCGCAGGCGCGGGCGCCGGGTCGCCTCCAGGCGCAGTTCGAGCAGGGCCAGGTAGCCGGTGCGGAACGCGCTGACGCGGCCGACCAGTTCGCGCATCAGCGTCACGTACGTGTCCCGGTCGCGCGGCGCGTCCCGCAGGCGGGCCACCGCGGCCTCGTCCGGCTGGAGGCGTTCGTAGAAGCGCTCGCCCACCTGCGTGAACAGCTCGTCGCGGTTGGCGAAGTAGTTCGAGGCCGTGCCCTTCGGCACCCCGGCGCCGGCGTCGACGGCGCGGAAGGTGAGGCCGCGCGCCCCTTCCTGCGCCAGTACCTCGATCGCGGCGTCCAGCAGCGCCGCCCGCCGTTCGTCGTTCCGCCGCACCATTGACACCACTCCAGTTGTAGTACTACGTTCTCACCGGTCACAGACTACTATGCTTGGAGTGGTTTTATGCGAAAGCTCGTCTACTACATCGCCGTCACCCTCGACGGCCGCATCGCCGGACCCGGCGGCGAGTACGACTTCTTCCCGCTCGGGAACGAGGAGCAGGCCGCCGGCTACGCGGAGCGGATGAACGCGCGCTATCCCGAGTTCCTGCCGACCGCCGGGCGGGAGATGTTCGGCCTGGCCGACGTCCCCAACCGCCGCTGCGACACGGTCGTGATGGGCCGCGGCGCCTACCTGCCCGGGCTGGACGCGGGCATGACCAGTCCCTACGCCCACATGCGGCAGTACGTCGTCTCCCGCACCCTCGACGTCGGCATCGACCCGGACGTCACCGTGGTCCCCTCCGATCCGCTCGGCCTCGTCCGCCGGCTCAAACAGGAGGACGGCGGCCTGGACATCTGGCTCTGCGGCGGCGGCCGGCTCGCCGGGGAACTGCTCCCGGAGATCGACGAGTTGATCATCAAGAGCTACCCGGTCGTCGCCGGGGCCGGGCCCTCGGTGTTCGACGGGGCGTTCGATCCCACGCTGTTCACGCCCACCGCACGCGAGACGTTCGACAACGGCGTGCTGGTCACCTGGTGCACGGCCCGCTGACGCCCGGCGCCCGCCGGACGCGCGGCGTCCGGCAGGCGCCGGGCGGGTGCGGCGGGCGCCCCGTCAGGGCCTGCGCGCCTCGATGAGGAAGCGCTGCGCGTGCGCGACGAACGGGCCGTGCCGTTCGATGAAGTCGTGCAGCTCCACGAGGCGTTCCCGGTAGGCGTCCGCGGTGAAGCCCGGCACGGTCCAGATCACCTTGCGCAGGAAGTGCACGACGGCCGCGATGTCGTGGAACTCCATGCGCAACGCCTGCTGCCGCACGTCCACGACGACGAGCCCCGCCGACTCCGCGACGGCCACGGCGCCCGTCGGCGTCGCGCCCGACCTGGTCGTGAACGGCCGGGCCGGCGGGGGCGGCGGGAAGGGGTTCTGCCCCATCATGAACTCCGTCAACTCCCGCACGCTGCCCGCCCCCACGTGCTGCGCCAGGTAGGTGCCGCCCGGCCGCAGCACCCGGCGCACCTCGTCCCACCGCGTCACCACCGGGTGCCGGCTGACCACCAGGTCGAAGTGCCCGTCGGGGAACGGCAGATCCGCCGCGTCGTCCGTCATGGCGACGACGGTCGCCCCGAAGGGGGCCAGGTTCCGGCGGGCGATCCCCACGTTCGGCGGCCACGACTCCGTGGCCGCGAGCACGGGCGGCAGCACGGGAACGGCGGCCAGTACCTCGCCGCCGCCCGTCTGCATGTCGAGCGCCGCCTCCGCCGCCCGCATCCGGTCCGCGAGCAGCGACGAGTACCCCCAGGCCGGGCGTTCCTCCGTGGCCCGCCCGGCGAACCACGAGAAGTCCCAGCCCTCCGTCGGAACGGCCTCGCCCTCGGCGACGAGTTCATCGAACGTGGCTGCTATCCCGGGAGACATGAGGTTCCCGGGGCTCCCGGGGCTTGCGGTGCGCATGCGGCGAGGATCGCAGACCGCCGGCGGCCACGCACCAGAATTCGCCGCCTTCCCGAGGGGCCGTGACGACGCCCGGCGCCCCGGGGCGGACCCGAACGAACCCGAACGAACCCGAACGGGCCGAACGGACGCGGCGCGCGGCCCGTTCGGCCCGGGGGCGCGGCGGGGCCGTTCACCGCGCGCCGCGCGGATCAGCGCAGCGTGCGGATCAGCGTCTCGGCCCGGTGGGTGAGCGCCGCGCGGGCCGGGTCCGCAACGCCGCGCAGGTGTTCGAGCGTCGCGGTGAACCGTTCAAGCGCCCTCGCCGCCGAGGCGTGGTCGCCGCGCGCCATGTGCAGCTCGGCCTTCACCGTCCACGGCTTCAGCAGCAGCGCGGAGAGGAACGACACCTCGCCGCCCGCCACGCGCCCGGCCAGGTCGTCGGCCAGCGCGGCCACCCCGCCCGGGGTCCACAGGTCGGGCACCGGCACGGCGGAGAAGTCCATGTCCGAGGCCAGGTAGAAGCCGGTGTAGGACGGCTGGTTGTACGTCGTCTGCTGCCGCGCCACCTCGGCCCGGTACTGCGGGTCGTGCATCAGGGTGTACAGCTTGTGGCCGGTGAGTTCGGTGCTGAGGTACAGCCGCAGGCCGGTGCTGTCCGCCGTGGGCACGAGCAGCTCCTCGCGCCAGTCGCCCAGGACGTCGGCGACCAGGGACGGATTGCCCTTGGTGTGGTTGTTCGTCCTGGTGCCCTCGGCCGTGAGCAGCGTGCCGCGCCGCCAGTCCTCGACGACCGTGTCCTCGCCGAGATACCCGTACCCGGCCACCATCTGGGCCGTCAGGTCGCCCGCCCAGCGGATGCTCTGGTTCGTGCCGGGCGTCCGCTCCCCGAGCCGCCGGCCGTCCGCGCTCCACAGGCCGACGCCGTCGGGGTCGGTGCCGCCCTCGGGGTGGTTGGCCCACGTCTCGATCCCGGGCTCGTCCGGGTCGACGTCCCCGATCATGCCGCGTCCGGTGTCGACGCCGGTGTACTCGCCGTAGATGACCTCGCCGGTCGCGGCGTCGCGCAGCGCGTAGCCGAGCGGCGCGCTCGCGCCGCCCTCGTGCACGGTGTAGATCTCCAGTCCAGGACGCGCCGGGTCGATGTCGGTGACGTGCATCGCGTCGCCGTGGCCGAGGCGGGCCTGCGCGCCGGGGTCGGCGCTGCCGGGCGGCATCTCGGCGAACGAGCTGTACAGCAGGCTGCCGTCGTCGTCGATGGTCGCGGACCCGTAGACGACCTCCTGCCGGCCGTCGCCGTCGACGTCGGCCGCGCTCAGCGAGTGGAAGCCCTGCGTGGTCAGCGTGCCGAACTCGGGGTCGGTGCCGTCGACGCCGTGCGGGCCGTCGTTGAACGGGTTGGACATCGGGGTCCAGCCGCTGTCGACGTTCCAGTCCTCGCGCAGCCTGTGCCCGTCCCAGCGGTAGGACACCAGCGTGGAGCGCGTGTAGTAGCCGCGCGCGAACACGGCCGAGGGGTGCTGCCCGTCGACGTAGGCGACGGTGGACAGGAAGCGGTCCACGCGGTTGCCCGGCTCGATGCGGGCCATGGCGTAGTCGCCCCACATCAGGCCGTCGTCGTGGCGGCCCGGCTCGTAGCGGACCGTGTCGAGCTCGCGGCCGGTCGCGCCGTCGAACACGCTGAGGTATTCGGGCCCTTCGAGGATGAAGCCCTCGAACGCGCGCAGGTTGTTGCGCGCGCTGCGGGAGGGCGCGTACTCGTCCATGAAGTGGTCGGCCAGCGCCTCGGCGTCCTCGCGGGACAGGGGGTAGTCGTGGGCGGGCGCGATGCCGAACGCCTCCTCAAGCGTCGCGGGCCAGTTGCCCGCCACGACCTCGGGGTGCTCGTGCCAGTCCTCGAACATGCCGACGACGTGCGCGTAGTAGTCCTCGGCACTCATCCGGTAGTCGTCGTCGTGCCCGTATCCCGCGCGGATGTCCTCGCGCGGCATGGTGATGTGGCGCTCCGAGGCGACACGGCCGTCCGGGTGGTAGCGGGTGACCTTGGTGCCCGGCGCGGTCTTGAACATGATCTCCGAGCGGCCGTCGCCGTCGAAGTCGTGCACGAGGAACTGGGTGTAGTGGGCTCCGGCGCGGATGTTCACGCCGAGGTCGACGCGGTGCAGCAGGGTGCCGTCGAGGCGGTAGGTGTCGAGGTAGACGTTGCCGGTGTAGCCGACCTGGGAGACGTCCTTGGCGTTCGACGGGTACCACTTGACGACGTACTCGTACTGGCCGTCGCCGTCCACGTCGCCGACGCTGACGTCGTTCGCCGAGTAGGTGTACGCCTCGCCGGCCGGGGTGACGCCGTCGGCCGGCTTGTCCAGCGGCAGTTCGTAGTAGCCGTCGGACCAGGGGGCGACGGGCTCGCTGAGGTCGACCTCGACGCCGTCGACGACGGCGGCCACGCGGTACTCGGCGCCCGCGGGCGCTTCGGCGTCGAGGTAGTTGGTCGATTCTGTGACGGTGCCGAGCAGTTCGCCGTCGCGGTACACGTGGAAGTCGGCGCCGGTCAGGCCGGTTTCCGAGTGCCCGGTGACCTCGGTGGCCAGCAGCCGCCAGCTGAGGAACACGCCCTCCTCGGTGGCGACGGCGGCCAGACCGCGGTCGAGGTGTTCGAGCTGGACGCCGCCGGGCGCGGGGCGCTCGGTGCCGCGCGCGGCCGGTTGCGCGGCCGGTTCCGCCGCCCGCGCGGGGGCGGTGCCCGCCGCGGCGAGCAGGCCCGCGGTCATCAGGCCGGCGAGCGGGGCGGCGATCAACCGCCGGTGCCTGGCCCTACGTCGTCTGTCCGCTGGTGTCATCGGGTGACGCCCTTCTTGCCTGTCGCGCGTTGAGCCTTCGGCCTGCCGCGCGAGGCCGGTCGTGAGGTGCTTGATGGGTGCGGTGGCGCGCTGGACGGGCGCGTGGAAAGGGGACGAGAGCGGATTGAGTCGTTTCAATGAGACGTTTCAAAACGGGTCGGCGCGACAGTATGAGGGGGCGGGTCCGCCGTCAAGAGTTCGCGTCGGTACGCAGCGCGACCGCGCACGCGTCGCATGGTTCACTCGAACCGGCGAATTGAGGTGCGAATTGTTCTGATTGTCCTGCGGTGGGCCGGAGCACGGGCAATGCTGTGGGCCATTCGGGTGCCACGCGATGCCGGGAGACGCGCCATGACACAGCCCTTCGAACTGCCCGCGTTCTACATGCCGTATCCCGCGCGGCTCAACCCCCACCTCGACGCGGCCAGGGAGCACTCGCCGCGCTGGGCCGCACGCATGGGGATGCTGGAGGGCTCCGGGATCTGGACCGGCGCCGACCTCGACGCGCACGACTACCCGCTGCTGTGCGCGTACACGCACCCGGACGCCTCGGCCGAGGACCTGTGCCTGGTCACCGACTGGTACGTGTGGGTCTTCTTCTTCGACGACCACTTCCTTGAGACCTTCAAGCGCACCCAGGACCGGCCGGGCGGCAAGGCGTACCTCGACCGGCTGCCCGCGTTCATGCCGCTCGACCCGGCCGCGGGCACCCCCGAGCCGACGAACCCGGTGGAGGCCGGGCTCGCCGATCTGTGGGCCAGGACGGTGCCTGCCATGTCGGCCGCGTGGCGGCGCAGGTTCGCCGAGAGCACCGCCAACCTGCTGAACGAGTCGCTGTGGGAGCTGTCCAACATCAACGCCGGCCGCGTGCCCAACCCCGTCGAGTACATCGAGATGCGCCGCAAGGTCGGCGGCGCGCCCTGGTCGGCGGGTCTCGTCGAGTACGCGGCGCGCGCCGAGGTGCCGGCGGCCGTCGCGGCGAGCCGGCCGCTGCGCGTGCTGCGCGACACCTTCTCCGACGGCGTCCACCTGCGCAACGACCTGTTCTCCTACCAGCGGGAGATCGAGGACGAGGGCGAGATGAGCAACGGCGTCCTCGTGCTGGAGACGTTCCTCGCGTGCTCGACGCAGGAGGCCGCCGAGGCCGTCAACGACCTGCTGACCGCGCGCCTCCAGCAGTTCGAGCACACCTGCGTGACCGAACTGGGCCCGCTGTTCGCGGAGTCCGGGCTCGACGCCGCGTCCTGCGCCGCGGTCCTCGCCTATGCCAAGGGACTTCAGGA
Organism: Streptomyces marincola; assembly: GCF_020410765.1. Taxonomy (NCBI): domain Bacteria; kingdom Bacillati; phylum Actinomycetota; class Actinomycetes; order Kitasatosporales; family Streptomycetaceae; genus Streptomyces; species Streptomyces marincola. Next base: position 3,574,454 of record NZ_CP084541.1, read on the forward strand.
CTGGCAGTCGGGCGGCCACGAGTGGCACATGCGCTCCAGCCGGTACATGAACGGAGCGGTCGGCGGTGGCGCGGCGCACGCGCACGCGCCCGCGCCCGGCCTCGCTGCGCTGCCGACGCTGCCCGGGCTGCCGCCAGGACTCGGCACCGCGGCCCTCCGCGCGCCGGGCGGCGCGCGGCGCGGCCCCGGCGGCGTGACGACCACCCGCAGGGCGGAGGCGGCCAGGGCCAGGCGGTTCCGGCACGTGCCGCACCGGCGCGTCGGGCCCTCGCTGCTGCCGGACTTCCCCATGCCGTTCGACCTGCGGCTCAACGTGCACCTCGACGGCGCGCGGACGCGCCTGGCCGCGTGGGCGCACCGGGTCGGCATCCTCGACGGTGCGCCGTGGACCGAGGCCAAGCTGTACGACTACGACCTGCCGCTGTGCGCCGCGGGGCTTGCCCCCGACGCACCGGCCGACGCGCTCGACGTGGTCTCCGGCTGGCTGGCATGGGGCACCTACGGCGACGACCTGTACCCGGTCCTCTTCGGCCGCACCCACGACGTGGCGGGCGCGCGGGCCGTGACCGAGCGGATCGCGCAGTTCATGCCCGTCGAGGACCCGAACGCGATGCCGGTCCCGGTGTCAGGGCTGGAACGCGGCCTCGCGGACCTGTGGCCGCGCACCGCGGGGCCGATGACGCTGCCCGCGCGGCGCAGGTTCCGCGAGACGATCGAGGTGATGACGGCGAGCTGGGTCTGGGAGCTGGACAACCAGGCGCAGAACCGCATTCCCGAGCCCGTCGACTACGTCGAGATGCGCCGGCAGACGTTCGGCTCCGACCTGACGATGTGCCTGGCCAGGCTCGGGCACGGCCCGAAGGTGCCGCAGGAGGTCTACCGCAGCGGTCCGATCAGCTCACTGGAGAACGCGGCGGCCGACTACGCCTGCCTGATGAACGACGTGTTCTCGTACCAGAAGGAGATCGAGTTCGAGGGGGAGATCCACAATGGTGTGCTGGTGGTGCAGGACTTCTTCGACTGCGACTACCCGGCGGCGCTGCGCGTGATCGCGGACCTGATGGCCGAGCGCATGCGGCAGTTCCAGCACGTCGCGGCGCATGAGCTACCGGTCTTGTACGAGGACTTCGGGCTCGACGACGAGGTGCGGGGCATCCTCGACGGGTACGTCCGCGACCTGGAGAACTGGCTGGCCGGCATCCTGAACTGGCACCGGTTCTGCCGCCGGTACCGCGAGAGCGACCTGCGCAGGCACGCGCAGGGCGCGTTGTGGCCGCTGGGCGCGCCGACGGGCCTCGGCACCTCGGCGGCCAGGATCACCCGGCTGCTCGGCCCGCCCGCGGCGCGCCGGGCGTCGTAGGCGGGATCGGTCGGGCTGGGCGCGTTGGACGGGTTGGACGGGTTGGTCGTATCGCTCGTGTCGGGCGCGTTGGTCATGCCGGTCGTATCGGCCGTGCCGGTCCTTTCCGCCACGGGTCGGCGGTGATGCCGCGGCCGGTCAATGGACGATGGACACGATCCGGCAGGCAGCCGCCGCCAGTTCGCGGTCGCCGTGCAGGCGGGCCAGGGTGAGGGCGTCGTCCGGTGCGATGCCGCGGGTGCACAGGCGCCAGGCGGTCTCCGGGTCCAACTCGACGGTCGCGGCGGGGTGTTCGCCCGCGGGCGGGGCGAGCGACCAGCGCTCGCCCGTCGCGGTGGCGGTCCACGTGCCGCCGGCCGGGCCGTCGATCCGCACGCGGAGCTGGGTGCCGACCGGCGCGTCGACCGCGCGCAGCGTGTGCGGAAGGGCGCGCATGAAGGTGTCGAGGACCACGGACCACAGCCGTGGGTCGGGGTCGGTGCCCCGCCCGGCGGCGTGCCGGATCTGCTGGCGGTGCGTCCAGAACTCGGTGAGTTCACGGGCGCTGTCCAGCCACATCGGTGCCGGGTCGGCTCCCGCCCAGGACACGCCGAGCGACGGGGAGTCGGGGTCGGTGGCCTCGAAGTACCGGACGGTCTGCCCGCCCACCAGGTCCAGGGTGTCGGTGAGCGCGGCCGGGCTCACCCGGGCGAACGCGGCCACCCACTCCGCGTTGGCGCGGTGGATGAACGCCTCAAGCGCCTCGCCCGGCGCGGGTGACGGCCCTCCCCGGTGTCCGTCGCGGGCGCGGGCGAGTCGCCCGTAGCAGTCGCCCAGAATGTGGGCGGCGAGATCCCGCACGGTCCAGCCCGGCACCGCTTCCCTGCCCCAGTCGACCGGCGCGAGGTCGCGCAGCAGCGCCATCAACGCGGCGTGCTCGGGGGCGAACAGCGGCCGGGCGTCGATCGGGGCACCGAGCCAGGCGTGACCGGCTCCGCCGCCTCGCGAGGTGTCCATGACCGCAGTCTGCCGCCCCGCGCACCCGGCGGCCACCGCTTATGCGGTCCGGGCACCGGAACCCGGCACCGCAGGCATCGCGGCGGCCGTCCGGCCGTTGAGGCGCCGGGCCGTGTCGGGCCGTCCGGCCGTTGAGGCGCCGACCGTTGCGCTGCCGGGCCGGTCCATCCGACCGTTGCGCTGCCGGGCCGTCGCGCTGCCGGGCCGGGCCGAGGCGTCAGCGGGCCGCGGCCCGGCGGGCGTTCGGACTCTCGGGCAGCAGCAGACCGGCGAGCGTGAGCGCGCCCCACCCCACGGACACCGCGACCGCGCCGCCGCGCCGCGCCGGGCCCGGCAGCGTCGCGCCCAGCAGGACGGCGTCGCCGAAGTCCGCGGCCAGCCGCACCGCCGCGGCCGTGCGCAGCGCCGCGCCCCGGGGCGCGAGCGCCAGCGCGAGCCCGCACGCGGCCTCGCGCAGCCCCAGGGGCCGCAGCGACGTGCGCACCTCGGCGGCGGTCCGCCCGTCGGGACCCGCGAGCCCGGACGGTTTCGCGAGCAGGCCGGGCCGGACCGTCACCGCCACCCCGTACGCCGTCGTCGCCACACCCACGGCTCGCAGCACACTCGTACGCATGGGTCAACTGTGCCGCACGCCCGCCCCGGCGGCACCACGGGAGGCGGGCGGCCCGTTCAGTCCACGGGGACCACTTGGAGCAGCTTGTTCGGGCTGCCTGCCGGTACGCCGGTCAGCCTGCCGACGGCCGCCGCCTGGTCGATGGCCTGCCCCACCTGGGCGGGCGACGCACTCGGGTGGTCGCCCAGGTACAGCACCGCGACGCCCGCGGTGAACGCGGCGGACCCCGACGTTCCCGAGAGCACGGCCGTGCCGTTCGGCCAGGTCGAGGCGATGCCGACGCCCGGCGCGAACAGGTCCACGACCGGGCCGTGGTTGGTGAACCCCGCCACCCGGTCCCGGCAGTCGGACGCCGCCGCGGTGATGGCCTCGGTGACGCGGCCGGGGGAGTAGCGGCCGGCGTCGTCACCGCTGCCGCCCGCGGCGATCGCGTAGGTGACGCCCGAGGCGATGGACGTGCGCACCGCCTGGTCGAGCACCTGGCTGGCCACGCCGCCGAGGGTCACGAGCGCGACGGCGGGTTCGCCCTGCGCGTCCGCGGTGAGCCAGTTGATGCCCGCGACCACACCGGCGACGGTGCCCGAGCCCGCGTCGTTGAGCACCTTGACGGACACGAGGTCGGCCTCCTTGGCGACGCCGTGGTTCGTGCCGCCGACGAGGCCGGCCGCCCAGGTGCCGTGGCCGTTGCCGTCCGAGCCGTTGCCCCCGGTGGCGTCGTACCCCGGACCGGCCCGGCCGCCGAAGTCGGCGTGGCCGTAGGCGATGCCGGTGTCGACGATGTAGGCGGTGGCACCGGCGCCGGCCGAGTCCGGATAGGTGAAGGAGCCGTCGAGCGGCAGGTCCGGCTGGTCGATGCGGTCGAGTCCGCAGTTGGGCGGGTTCGGCTGCGTGCCGGCCGGCAGGGCGCGGATCACGCTGTCCTGCTTGACAGCGCGGACGGCCGGGTCGGCGGCCAGCCGCCGGGCCTGCGGCGCGGTGGCGTGGACGTGGAGGCCGGTGAGCGCGGCGTCGTAGGCGTCGACGACGCGCACGCCGTAGCGGTCGGCCAGCCGGGCGCCCGCCTCGGCGGCCGGTTCGCCGCCGTCGGCGAGCAGGACCAGGTAGCTGCCGTCGACCGCGTCCCGTCCGGGCGCGCCGAGGACGTGTCCCTCGGGGGCGGCCCCGGTCGGGGCGGGCAGGGCGGCGGCGGTGGCCGGGAGCAGCAGGGCGGCGGTGAGAACGGCTACCGTGCGGGACCTGCCGGATCCGCGCGGCACGGGGGACGCGCCGGGTCTGCGGACCGTGCGAAATCTGCGGAGGGTGCGGGGTCTGCGGGGCAAGAGGGCTCCTCGGAACGGGCCCGGGCGACCGGGGGACGGCGTCGGATGGTTGTGCCCATGACAATCACAAGGCTGCCCGGCGTCCCTTCGGGCGGCAAGACCGCCGGGGGCGGCCCGGGGCGCGCCCCGGGCCGCCCCGGACCGGCGACCGCGCATCACACGGCGCCCTCGTGCCCGCGAGCGTCCTCCCGCTCCGCGAGGCCGGCGGCACGGCCGGCCGCACCGGTGCCGCGGCCTCCGGCGTGGGCGGCGATGCCGTCGAGGATGGTTTCGAGCCCGAGCAGGAACGACCCGTCGAAGTCGTCGTCGACGAGCCGCGCGTGCCCGGCGAGCGTGGGATAGCGGTCCTCCCGCTGCTCGATGAACTGCTGGGCACCGGCTCGAAGTTCGGCCTCGTCCTGCGGATCGCGCCGGTGGACGCGCCAGACGTTCTCCGCCGCGGTGTACCCCTGGACGAAGTACGTCAGGGCCCCGACGGCGACGGTGAGCCGCGCCCCGTCGAGCCCGGCCCGCAGCAGTAGGGAGTGGACGTGTTCGGAGCGCGCGAGCACAGCGAGCTGGCCGCCCACCTCTCCCGTTGGGCCCTGCTGTCCGATGACGAGACCGGCGCGGCGCTCGGCACCCTGCGGGCCACGGGCATGGCCCTGTATGTTCTGGGCTACTTCCACGGCTGGCGGCTGCTCGACTCCTGGCTCGCCACCGCGGACCGCGACGTTCGCGTACGCCGCCTGCTCACCGAGCAACTGCTTCCGGCGGACGTGCGGCCGGCCGGCTGACCGGCCGGGCCGCCGGGCGATCGCGCGGTGGCACGGGACGGGCGAGTGAAGGGAAGGGACGGACGTGGGGCGCGACGACGAGCGGGACGTGCTGGACCGCATCGGGCGCGGGCTGGTCTACACCGAGTCCGAGGCGGTGTTCCTGGACGAGCGGCGCAGGGCCGACCTCATCTTCGCGTACAACCACACCCCGCCGGGCGACACCCGCAAGCGGCGCTCACTGCTCCGCGCGATCCTCGGATCCGTCGGTGAACGCCCCGCGCTGCACCCGCCGTTCAGCGCGGCCTTCGGCAGCAACGTCCACATCGGCGACGACTTCTTCGGCAACGTCAATCTCGCCTTCGTGGACGACGTCGAGATTCGCATCGGCCACGGGGTCATGACCGCCCCCAGCGTGACGCTCACCACGACCGGGCACCCCGTCCACCCGGCGCGCCGGGTCGACTTCGCGCGGTTCTCCGAACCGATCGTCATCGAGGACAAGGTGTGGATCGGCAGCAACGTCGTGGTCCTGCCCGGCGTCCGCATCGGATACGGCTCGGTCATCGGCGCCGGCAGTGTCGTCGCCAAGGACGTGCCGCCCATGGTGGTCGCGGTCGGTACGCCGTGCCGGGTCCTCCGCGACATCACGGACGACGACCTGACGACGCGAACGGCAGCCGCCGATCGGTGACCGCCGGGCCGGCCCGAACGTCCGTTCCCCCCGCGGGGCTTTCCGGGCCGCGCCCGGCCGGCCCGCCCCGGGCGCCCCGGCGCGCCCGGGCCGGGCCGCAGCCGCTCACCGGCCGGTCGCGGGCGCCGTTCCCGTGACGTACTCGCGCAGGTGCCGCGCGGTGAGCGTGTCGCCCCGCGCCACCAGCTCGGCCGGCGTGCCGGTGAACACCACCTGCCCGCCGTCGTGCCCCGCGCCCGGGCCCATGTCGATCAGCCAGTCGGCGTGCGCCATGACCGCCTGGTGGTGCTCGATGACGATCACTGTGTTCCCTGCGTCCACCAGCCGGTCGAGCAGCGCGAGCAGCTGGTCGACGTCGGCCAGGTGCAAGCCGGTGGTCGGCTCGTCCAGCACGTACGTCGCCGCCTTCTCCGCCATGTGGATGGCCAGCTTCAGCCGCTGCCGCTCGCCGCCCGACAGGGTCGTCAGCGGCTGGCCGAGCCGCACGTAGCCGAGCCCCACGTCCATCAGGCGGCTCAGGATGGCCTGCGCCTGCCCGGTGCGGAAGAACTTGTGCGCCTCCGCCACGGGCATCTCAAGCACCTCGCTGATGTCCTTGCCGTCGAGCGTGTACGTCAGCACCTCGGGCGTGAACCGCTTGCCCTCGCACTCCTCGCACACCGAGGCCACCCCGGCCATCATCGCCAGGTCGGTGTAGACGAGCCCGATCCCGTTGCAGTTGGCGCAGGCCCCCGCCGAATTGGCGCTGAACAGCGCCGGCTTCACGCCGTTGGCCTTGGCGAACGCCTTGCGGATCGGGTCGAGGAGCCCGGTGTACGTCGCCGGGTTGCTGCGCCGCGAGCCCCGGATGGCGGACTGGTCGGCCACCACGACGCCGGCCCGGCCCGGCAGGGCGCCGTGGATGAGGGAGCTCTTGCCGGAGCCTGCGACGCCCGTGACGACCGTCAGCACGCCGACGGGTATGTCGACGTCCACGTTCCGCAGGTTGTGCGTGGCGGCCCCGGTGATCGACAGGTGCCCGCGCGGGGTGCGCACCGTCTCGCGCAGCGCCGCCCGGTGCGCGAGGTGCCTGCCGGTCCTGGTGCCCGACGCGCGCAGCCCGGCCACGTCCCCCGCGTAGCAGATCTCGCCGCCCGAGGTGCCGGCGCCGGGGCCGAGGTCGACGACGTGGTCGGCGATGGCGACGACCTCGGGCTTGTGCTCGACGACCAGCACCGTGTTGCCCTTGTCGCGCAGCCGCAGCAGCAGGTCGTTCATCCGCTGGATGTCGTGCGGGTGCAGACCGGTGGTGGGCTCGTCGAACACGTAGGTCACGTCCGTGAGGCTGGAACCGAGGTGGCGGACCATCTTCACGCGCTGCGACTCGCCGCCCGACAGCGTGCCGGACGGCCGGTCGAGCGAGAGGTAGCCGAGCCCGATCTCCACCAGCGAGCCGAGCAGGTCGCGCAGCGCGCCGAGCATGGGCGCGACCGAGGGCGCGTCGAGGCCGCGGACGAACTCGGCCAGGTCGCTGATCTGCATCGCGGAGCACTCCGCGATGTTCACCCCGTTGATCGTGGAGGACAGCGCGGCGGCGCTCAGCCGCGTGCCCCGGCAGGTCGGGCACGCGGCGAAGACGACCGCCCGGTCCACGAACGCGCGCAGCGTCGTCTGCATCGTCTCCCGGTCCTTGGACAGGTAGACGCGGTTCACCTTCGTGACCAGGCCCTCGTAGGTGATGGTGTTCGTCCCGGCCTTGATCTTCGTGGCCGGCTTGTGCAGGAAGTCCTCCCACAGCTCGGCCGGGTAGTCCTTCAGCTTCATGTCGTTGTCGAACAGGCCCGAGGCGGCCATGACCTGCCAGTACCAGGTGCCGACCCCGAAGCCCGGCACGGTGATCGCGCCCTCGTTGAGCGACAGTTCGCGGTCCACCAGCTGATCGATGTCAATGCGCGAGACCTGGCCCATGCCCTCGCAGTCCTGGCACGCGCCCTCGGGGCTGTTGAAGCTGAACGCGGTCGAGGTCCCGATGTGCGGCGTGCCGAGGCGGCTGTAGACGATCCGCAGCATCGTGTAGGCGTCCGTGACCGTGCCCACGGTGGACCGCGAGTTGGCCCCCATCCGCTCCTGGTCGACGACGATGGCGGCGCTCAGGTTGTGCAGCGCGTCGACGTCGGGGCGGCCGAGGCTGGGCATGAAGCCCTGCACGAAGGCGCTGTACGTCTCGTTGATCAGCCGCTGCGACTCGGCCGCGATCGTGCCGAAGACCAGGGACGACTTGCCGGAGCCCGAGACGCCCGTGAAGACGGTCAGCCGCCGCTTGGGTATGTCGAGGGAGACGTCCCGCAGATTGTTCTCCCGGGCGCCGCGCACCTTGATCACGTCGTGGCTGTCCGCCGCCACCGGGCCGGCCGCGGCCTCCGGCGGGTGCGCGGCCTGGCCGCGCGGCGGTGCGGCGGGCTGCTGGAACGGGTCGGCGGGCATGCGTTTCTCCCTCGTGCGGAACGGTGCGGAACGGTGTCGAACGGTGTGGACCAGTGCGGACGGCCGGGGGCGGCGAACGCGGCCGGGCCCACGAGCCCGGACCGCTCGATCATGGCACCCGCCACTGACAACGCCAGGAGCGCCGATGCCCCCGGGACGGACACCGTGCACGAGTCCCGCACCGTTGTCGACCGCGTTTCCCGTCCGGCGCCCGGCCTGCGGCGTGCGGCCCGGCCGCCGTCAGCCCGACCCCTCCCGGTCCGCCCGCGCACGGTGCAGCGCGGCCACGGCCGCGCGGGCGTCGTCGGCCCAGAACCGCAGCACCCGGGCCCGCGCCGGCCGCCCCAGGGGCCGCGAAAAGGCGACCGGCTCGGTGAGTTCGACGGTCACGCAGGTCTGCCCCGCGACCGCCAGGTCCGCCGTTCCCCCCTCGGCGCCGAAGCCACCGCCCTGGCCGTCTCCCTGGCCGTCTCCCTGGCCGTCTCCCTGGCCGTCTCCCTGGCCGTCCTCCGCGCCCTCGGTCCGCAGCAGCCCGGCCCCGGCCCAGCGGAGCTCGGCGCGCGCCGCGGCGACGCGGCCCGCGGGCACCCGGATGTCGACGAACGCGCCGTACCGTATCCGCAGCGAGCCGTCGGCGCCGACCACGTGCGGCCGGACCGCGCACGCGGCCTGGTGCGCCGCGACGAACCAGATCCCCCACAGGCCGATCACCAGCAGCACGGCGTGCACCGCGGGCCACGGGACGACGAGCGCGAGCACCACCGTTTCGACGACCGAGACCAGCAGCGCCACCCACATCAGCGCCGACTGCGCCGCCGCGTACCCCACGGCGACGTCGCCCGGCCCCACGCCGTGCGGGCCGCGGCGGCCGACCGCCCGCGACAGCCCGGCCACCAGCGCCAGTTCGTGCCGCAGCAGCCGCGCGGCCACCCGCCGGGCGCGGCCCGCGTTCACCGGCCGCCGTCCCGCTGTGCGAGCAGCAGGACCGCCTGCCGGACGGCCGCCGCCTGCGCGGGCGGCAACTCGGCGAAGAACGCCTCGGCGAACCCGCCGCCGCCCGCGCCCGCCGCGTCGAGCGCCTGCCGCGACGGCCCGGCGAGCGCGTCCGCGAACTCCTCGGGCAGCACGGCCACGATGGCCTCGGCCACGCGCGGGATGCGCGGGTCCGACGCGTCGGCGTCCGCCAGCTCGTCCATGCGCGCGTACACCTCGTAGACGCGCCGCATCGCGTCCGGCTCGCGGTCGGCCGTCCTCAGCAGCCCGGCCAGCCAGTCGGCGGTCGCGGGGTCGGCCGAACCGTCGAGCAGCGCGAGCAGTTCGCGTTCCCGCACGGCCGTGTGCGGCTCGGGGCCCGGGAGGTCGGCCGCGGTGCGGGCCATCGACGCGAAGAGCGCGGCGACCTCAGGCGACACCGGGGCCTCGGCGGGCAGGTCGCCCGCGGTCCCGACCTCGCGCAGCAGCTCGGCCAGGCGGGCTCGGCGGCGCCCGAGCGCTTCCTGCCGCGCGGCCAGTTCCGCGTCCAGCTCGGCCAGGACCTCGTGCAGTTCGCGCCCGGTGTCGTCGGTGAGGATGTCGCGGATCTCATCGAGGGACAGCCCGAGTTCCGTCAGCCGCCGGACGCGGCCGAGGCGGACGGCGTCGCGCAGGCCGTAGGAGCGGTAGCCGTTCGCCTCGCGGGCGGACTCGGGCAGCAGCCCGATGTGGTGGTAGTGCCGCACGGTGCGGGGGGTGACACCGGCCAGCGCGGCGAGTTCTCCGATACGCATACGGCCAGTGAAAACGTTGCCGCCGCGACAAGGTCAAGCGAACGGCCCCGCCGCCCTCGGAGTTCCGCCCCCGCCGCCCTCGGAGATCCGGCGCCCGCCCGTCACAGGCTGGGCCCCCGCCGCCGGCCCAGCAGCTCGGCCAGGCCGAGCCGGGTGGCGGCCACCACGACCCGGTCCTCGGGCCGCAGCACGTACCCGGGGTGCGGGTCCCACAGCAGGCCGGCCGCGTCGGCGTTCGCCTCGCGCGGGCGCGGCGCCGCCAGGTCGGGGTGCCGGTCCGCGGGCTCCGCCGTGTCGAGGGCGACGATCCGCCAGGCGCCCGCCCGGTACGCCTCGGCCACCGTCCGGCCCGCGAACCGCGGCAGCCCGGCCACGTCGAGGGCCGCGAACAGCAGCACCCGCCGTTCCACCGGCACCGCTCCGAGGATCTGCCGGCCCATCATCGCGCCGGCGAACGCGGGCGCCGCCAGCGTCGACACGCTGCGGCTGCGCGTCAGCGCGCCGGGGTGCGCCGCGCGCAGCGTGCGGTACACGGCGGTCGCGAAGTCGTCGTCGTAGATGCGCAACGACACCCGCAGGTCCGGCTGCACGCTTCGCGCGCACAGCGCCGCCTCCAGGTTGGTCGCGTCCGAGCTGGTCACCGCGAGCAGCGCGGAGGCGCGTTCGATCTTCGCGGATTCGAGCACGCCTTCCTGCGTGACGTCGCCGAGCACCACGGGCACCCCGAGCCGCCGCGCCAGCGGCACGCCGCGCGCCTCCGGGTCCTCCTCCACGCACACCACCGGGATGTCCAGGTCGCGCAGTTGGGCGAGCACCCGTGTCCCGATCTTCCCGAGCCCGAGCAGCACCACGTGCCCGGACAGGCCGCGCGGCGGGCGGCGCAGCGCGGTCGCGCCGCGGAACGTGCCGAGCGCCTGGAGCGCGCCCGCCACCAGGATCGGCAGCAGCGCGAGCCCCACGAGGCCGGAGACCAACTGGATCGTCTGCCGCGCCACCGGTTCCCCGATGGCCGGCTCCCCGATGGCGAACAGGTCGAGCAGCGTCAAGTACCCGGCCCGCAACGGGTGGTCGTCCGTCGCCGCCCACAGCGCGACGGCCAGCGCGCACACCGCCGCGGCCACCGCGGCCAGCGCCCACCGCAGCCGCACCGTGAACACCTCGGCGAGCGGCGCGCCCCGCCGCGCCAGGCGGCGCGGGGGCAGCGGCGGCCCGGTGTGCGCGATGGTCTCAAGCACGACGGTGCCGCGGCCCGTGGCCGCCGCCACCGCCGCGTCGTCGGGCAGCAGCAGCGGCGCCGCCGCGCCGCTGCGGTCGGAGCCCTCGGTGCCCGCCGGGTCCTGCGCCGTCGCAGAGAGCAGCGCCAGCGTGCACAGGCCCGGGTCGGCGATCTCGCCGGGCCCGGGCGGCGGGCGTTCGGCCGCGCGCAGCAGCAGCCCGTCGGCGGCGATCACCTTCCTGGTGCCCGCCACCGCGGAGGCCGCGAGCGCGGGCGCGGCCGTGTCGGCGTCGGAGAGCACGATGGTCGACATGTCGAGGGCCGCCACGTCGAGCGCCGCCGCGTCGGGGCCGGGCAGCGCCACCGCCGCGGCCTGGTCGAGCAGGTCGGCCAGGCGCTGGCCGAGCTTGCGGTTGTAGAGGCGGATCACCAGGCGCAGCCGCGGGTTGAGGCGCCGGGCGGCCAGCGCGCCCCTGATGTTGGTCTCGTCGTCCTCGTGCACCAGGGCCAGTGCCGCGGCCTCGGCGGCGCCCGCCTGCCGCAGCACGTCCTCGGTCGGCTCCGCCGCCTCGATCTCGCGCACCGTCGGGTCGTTGCGCGCGACGGCCGAGGACAGCCGCCCGATGAGCGCGGACACCCGGACCAACCCGCGGGACCCCGCCCAGCCGCCGGCCGGCGAGGCGGGCGGCACGATGAGCGTGACGCGTTCCCGGTACACGTCGTGGAGTTCGGCGCCGAGCCGCACCGCGAGTACGTCGTCCCCGCTGACGATCATGTGCCCGGCGGCTGCGCCCTGGTGGCCCTGAGGCGTGAGTACAGACACACGAGAAGGACGCCGCGCGGGCCTCAACGGGTTCCGCCCGCACGCAAGTTGGCCGGATGCCCCACCGCCCGGGGGAGCGGTGGGACATCCGGCGGTCAGGGGCGCGGCGCGCGGGGCGTTCCCCGAACGCGCGCCGCGTTCCTCAGGCGGCGGCGGTCACCGCGGCGACCGCGGGAACGCGCAGCGTCCTGCGGGCCGTCGCCCAGCTGGTGAGCAGGACGGCGGTCGCGGCGATGGCGGCGATGCCGAGCCACAGCAGCGGCGACTGCGCGGGTCCCGTCTCGGTGCGCACCGAGGTGAAGGCCGCCAGGCCGGCCAGGCCCGCGAGGGTGCCGAGGCCGACCCCGGTCACGGTCAGCATCAGGCCCTCGATCAGCACCATGCGTTCCACCTGCCCCGGCGTCGCGCCGGCGAGCCGCTGCCCGCCGAACTCGCGGCTCCGGTACGAGGTGGCCGCGTACAGGCTGTTGATCACCATCAGGCAGGCGAACGCCACGATGACGCCGACGACGATCAGGTTCAGCGTCTCCGCGTTCTTGTCCTCCACCGACCTGGCGAGGCCCGAGGCGTCGAGCACGTGGCTCTCGACGCGCTGGATGTACAGCGTCGCCGTCGCCACGCCCGTGAACAGCACCAGCGGCACGAGGACCCCGGCGAGTTCGGCGGCGCGCTCCCGCGTGTTCTGCACGGCGAGGTAGCTGCCCCCGCCGAACTTCCCGAGCAGCCGCCCGACGGCACCCAGCACGCCCCGAAGCAGCGCCGGCGAGAACGTGGCGAACCCGACCGACAGCAGCACCGCGCCGTACACGGCGGGCGCCATGAGCATGGGCTCGGTCGCGTCCATCGCGAACGTGGTGGCGATGCTCCCGGCGCCCGCGACCAGCGCGAGCACGCCGCCCGCGGTCCGCAGCCGCCCGCGCCGGGCAGGCGCGGCACCGCGCGTGGCGCGGCGCACCGACAGGTAGGCGGCGCCGACCGCCGCGATCAGCGTCACGCCGAATCCGGCGGACAGGGCCACCCCGCCGAACGCGTGGTCCACGCTCCTGGCGACCTGGCCCGTGTCGTGGAACGCGCCGAGCAGCGCCCGCCCGCCCAGCATCGCGGGCCACACCGCGAGCGCGGTGCCCACCAGCGCCACGACCACGGCCTCGCCGACGACCATGCGCCTGATCTGTCCGGGCGTCGCGCCGGTGCGGCGCAGCAGCTCGATCTCGTCGCCGCGCTGCCGCACGTTGACCGTGAGCGTCGAGGCGATGGCGAGGAACACCAGCACCGTTCCGTAGCCGCCGACGATCCCGCCGCTCGTGCTGAGCGTCTCCGCGCTCGTGTCGTCGATGCCGGAGACGCCGGCCGTGTCGTGCAGCGAGTTGAACGCCATGCTGACGCCGGCGCCGAGGAACGCCGCGAACAGCGTGCCCGCGAACCGGCCGGGGCGCTGCCGCACCGAGCGCAGTGCGAGTCCGAGCATGCCCGTCACACCCCCGCCCGCATGCCGTCGGCCAGCGGGCGGCCGATCGGGACCTCGTCGCCGAGGTGCGCCAGGCGTTCCGCGACCGCGTCCGCGCGCGGGTCGTCCATGCGGCCGACCAGCCGCCCGTCGGCGAGGAACAGCACCGCGTCCGCGTAGGAGGCCGCCACCGGGTCGTGCGTCACCATCACGACGGTCCTGCGGTGGATGTGGACGGCGTCCTGGAGGAGTTCGAGCACGTCGCGGGCGCTGCGCGTGTCGAGCGCGCCCGTCGGCTCGTCGGCGAACACCACGCTCGGCTCGGTCACCAGGGCGCGCGCGATGGCCACGCGCTGCCGCTGCCCGCCGGAGAGCTGGTCGGGCCGGTGGTGCAGGCGGTCGGCGAGCCCGACCTGCGCGAGGATCTCGCGCGCCCGCTTGCGGTCCACGCGCCGCCCGGCCAGCCGGAGGGGCAACGTGGTGTTCTGGGCGACGGTCAGCGTCGGCAGCAGGTTGTACTGCTGGAAGACGAAGCCGATCCTGCGCCTGCGGAACTTGGCCAGCTCGGTCTCGTTGCCGCCGGTCATCTCCTCGCCGTCGACCATGATGATGCCGCGGTCGGGCCGGTCGAGGCCGGCCGCGCACTGGAGCAGCGTCGACTTGCCGGACCCGGAGGGGCCCATCACCGCGGTGAAGCTCCCGGTCCGCAGGCTGAGCGACACGCCGTCCAGGGCGGTCACGGCGTTCTCCCCGCCGGCGCCGTGCACCTTGGTGACGGAGACCAGGCGCAGCGCCTCTGCGCTCGGAGCGGGGCGGTCCCCGCGCCTCAGAAAAGACATCGTCATCCCTACCGTCCCGGCGCCCTCTGCGCCACACCATCGAAACTACGGAGGCGGCGGCTTCCGGGCACTGGGCCCACTCCCCGAACCCGGGGTGGTGCCACGTACACCGTGGCCGGGGGCGTGTGCCCCTCACGCCGGGAGCGGTCGGCCGCCCGCGCCCGTCGGGAGCCGCCGGCAGGCCCGCCGCGGCCCGGAGGTCGACGCGGTGTGTTCGCCTGATTCCACCGCGCTGATGAACCCCGGTCCCTAGGGTCGGTGCATGGCCAATCCCACCCTGCGAGACTTCGTCGGCGAAAAGGTGTGGCACGACCTTCTGGAGCGGGCGTTCGACCGCTGGCACCCGGCGCGCACCGTTCTGATGCGCCAGGGCGAGCCGGGCACCCATGTGCTCGCCGTCCGCAGCGGCGTGGCGAAGGTGCTGCGGGCCGAACGCAACGGTGAGCTGACCGTGCTGGCGTTCCGCGGCCACGGGGAACTGCTCGGCGAGATAGCGGTGATCGGCGGCGGCGGGCGCCTCGCCGGCGTCGAGACGCTGACCCGCGCCTGCGTGGCCGTCATCAACAAGCCCGACTTCCTGCGCTTCGTCACCGAGCACGACCTCTCGCCCGCGCTGACGCGCTACGCGCTCGCCCGGCTGAGCGAGTCCGACCGGGCCCGTTCGTGCGGCGATGTCCTCCAGCGACTCGCCGCCGTCCTGGTGCACGTGGCGGAGATCTCCCGCGACCCCGCCGACGGCGGCGGCGACGCCGACCGCGGCCACGAGCCGATCGAACTCGCCCTCACCCGCCAGGAACTGGCCCAGTACCTGCGCACCTCGCGCAACACCGTCACCGCGCACCTCGGTGCACTGGCAGCCCACGGTGTGCGGGCCGGGCGCGGGCGCGTCGTGGTCGCGGATCTGCCGGCTCTGCGGCGCGTCGCGGTCGCGCTGGAGAGCTGACAACACCGCGCCGCTGTGGCCTTGTTCACCCGTGCCGTGCACTGGCGGTGCGTACGGGGGCCCCGCGCCTCGGCGAGGCTGCCGTGGTGCGGCCGACCCGCCTCGTGGGCGAAGGCCGCACGCCCCGTACGCCATCGGCACATCGAGGAGACACCCATGCCGGAACCACGCCACGCCCTGCGCGCCCTGTCCGGCCGGACGCCGGTGCCCCACAGCCACAGCCGGCCGCTGCCGCCCTACCGGGGGATCGTCGCCGTCGACGCGAAGGACTTCACCGGGCACCGTGCGATCGAACACGGCGCCATCAGCCGTGTGATCCCCCAGCTTCTTGAGATCTCATTCGAACGGGCCGGACTCGCCGACGTGTGGGCGGACCGCAGGTTCCCCAACTCCACGGGTGACGGTTACGTCTTCGGCTTCGACCCGTCCGCCATGCCGATGCTGATCCACCCCTGGCTGCTCCAACTCCAGGACACACTAACCGAGTTCAACGTCCACTCGACCGGCACCGTGCGCATCAGGCTGCGCGTCAGCCTGAACGTCGGGCCGCTGCCCGACTCGGGCGAGGAGTCCGACGGCAACGGCACCCCGCGCAACGACACCCACCGGCTGCTCGACTCCCGGCCGGTCAAGGTCATGCTGGCCTCGTCGAGCGAGAACACCACTCAGGTCGTCGCCGTCCTGTCCGACCGCTGCTACCAGGACGCGGTGATCAGCGGGTACACCGGGCGGCACGAGGACTACTTCATCGAGGTCCCGGCAACCGTCGAGGGAAAGGCTTTCGCCCAGCGTGCCTGGCTGTACGTCCCGGCCCTCTCCGGCAACCTCCTCGACCGGCGCATCCTCGGCGACCGGGTGCTGAGCGAGCAGGAGCGTGACCGGGACGCGGCGCGGAAGCCGGCGTCCGGGGCCGGGAGTTCCGCCGCGCCGCCCCAGCCGTCCGTGGTCAACCGGGCGGACCAGGGTTTCGTCAACACGGGCACGGTCCACGGCGGGCAGAGCCTCACCAACAACATGGGCCCCGCCCGGCCGGACAGCACGCACCGTGACGCCGAGGACGGGGAACGCCCGTGAGCGCCGAGCCGGACAGCGGTGCCGAGGGCAGGCCGGCGCTCGAAGCCGGCGAACCCGCCGGGCCCGGGGCCGAACCCGGGGCCGCCTCGCCCGAGGCCGAGGACCCTCCGGGCGAGGCCGGGCCCCGGCCGGCCGGTGGCGAAGGGCATCAGATGCTGTTCGCCCCCGGCGGTGTGATGAATACCGGGCACGGGCCGCTGGCTGACGAATGGCGGCAGGTGGTCTCCGCCCCCGGCAGTGTGATCAATTTCGGGCCCGTGCACGGCGGTCAGCGCCTGGCCAACCACGGCGGCCCGGGCAGCCGGGCGGACAGCGGCCGGGTGGAGTCGCGCGACGGCCCGATCACCGCCGAGGAGATACTCCGGGCCAAGGCGGGGTTCGCCGAACCCCCGTGCTACCCCGAAGCCCTCGCGCAGTTCGGCTCCCGCGTCCTCTTCCTCTCCGGCGCCCCGGGCACGGGACGCCGCACCCTGGCCCTCAACCTGCTCGGCCGACACAGCGGCAGCCTCGCCCTCCGCGCCGTGGACAGCGACGTCGACCTCGCCCAGTGGCGGCCCGAGCACCGCGACGCGCGGGGCTACCTGCTCGACGGGCTCACCGCCCGCGAGCCGCTGAGGCGCACCGCACTAGACCAGCTGCGGGTGCGGCTGAAGAAGGCCCGCGCCCACATGGTCATCGTGCTGCCCCAGGACCCGGCCCTTCTGCACCGGCTGAAACACGAGCTGGACGTCACGCCGGTGCGCCACGAGCCCCCGCCGCCGCACGACGTCCTCGACGCCCGGCTCGCCGACGCCGTTCCCGATCCGGCGGAGCGCGCCCGGCTGCTCGCCGGGCTCGCCCCGGGCCTGCTCGACGAACTGCTGGTGCCCGAACTCGTTCCCGCCCAGGTCGCGGAGCTGGTCGATGAACTGGCCGCCGGGAACACCGACGCCGACTCCCTGCGCGGCCGACTGAGCTTCCTGGCCACGGAGGAGGCCCCCCGACTCCTGCACGACCTGCGCGGCAACGCGGACAGCCTCGCCCTGCTCCTGGCCACCTGCGTGTTCGAAGGGCTCGATCACCGCGTCGTCCGCGACGAGGCGGAACGCCTGCTGCGCCTCGCGGACGGACGCCTTGACGCCATGCTCCCCTCAAGCGCGGAGTCGGAAGTGCCGCGCCCCAACCCGGCGTTCGTCTTCCGCACCTCCCTGTCCGGCATGATGAACGACATCGGCGCCCGCTCCGACACCCGTGAGACCCGTTCCGCTTCCGGGTTCGACTACACCGTGGAACCCGTCAGGTTCACCCGGCACCGGCGAGGGGAAGCCGTGCTGCGCCACGTGTGGCGCGAATACGGCCACCTGTCCCCGCTCCTGACCGACTGGCTCCAGACGGTCCCCGCCGAAGAGGATCTCGTGCATCCGGTGGGCCGCGTCATGGGCATGGCCGCCCGCTGGGGCGGCGGGCGCAGGGCCCTGGCGCACATCGCCACGCTCGCCGGGCACGACCGCATGACCACCCGGGGCATCGCGGCCTACGCGCTCGGCATGGCCGCCGAGGACCCCGTGCTGGCCGGGGAGGTCAGGCACCGCCTCGGCAACTGGAGCCACGCGGTGAGCTGGCAGCTGCGCTCCACCGTCGCCTACGCCTGCGGCAGCGAGTTCGGCGCCTCCCGGCCCGAGCAGGCCCTCAGGCTGCTGCGGCGCCTCGGCGGCGGGCCGCGCGGTCACGACGAAGACCCGGAACGCGGCGCGCAGGAGCGCATCGTCGCCAGGGGCGTGCGGCACGCGCTGGTCACCCTCTCCATGGCGGGCAACCAGTCGGCCGTACTGGACTGCCTGGCCGAGTGGGCCGGGGACACGACGAAGGACGCGGAACCCGCCCTGCGGGCGTTCCAGTACCTGCTCACCTACGACGCCAGGTGGCTCGCCGATCAACTGCTCGGCGATCGACCACTCGGCGCCGAAGGCACGGAAGAGGCAGGACGGGCGCGTGCCCGCGTCACGGCTCTCGTCCGCGCCACTCTCGCCGACGACGAGCTGTTCATGGGCACCGCGACCCCGTTGCTCGGCTGGTGCCTGCAAGGCGGCCTCGGCGACGAACGCCGCCGCGCGGCGGTCGACGTCCTGCTCACCGACCTGGCCGGGCGGACGAGGCATGGCGAACTACGCCTCTTCGTACTGATCGACGAGACCGGCGAGCGAGAGGACGTCCGCCTGGCGGGCGTCGGCATCGCACGACAGGCGCTGCGCGCGTGGCGCGACGGGAGGACACCGTGACCGAGTACTTCACCAGGCCGGAGGACGTCACCCCCCTCTTCACCCCGGTGGCGCGACCGCCGTGGCGGGAGGTGATGCGGCAGCGCTGGGGCGCTCCCTCGGACGTGACGCTCGTACTCCGCGACGCCGAGGGGCTGTTCCACGTGCTGTGGCCGCAGGGCAGGCAGGCGGGCCCCGCGCCCCGCGCCTTCGGCGGCTACGACGCCGCCTGGCAGGTGCTGGCCGAGGAGCAGCCGGGCGCGCTGCCGTTCCGCTTGCCCGACGTGCACGGCCCTCCGCAACCGGTCCTGATCCACACGCGGTGGTACGTCCACGATCCCGTCCAGGTGGTGCGGACCCAGACGGTCTACGGCTGGGACGTCGTCCGCACGGATCTGGAGCGGCGCCTGAGCGACCTGAACAACGACTACACCACCGCGGGGCGGCTCCTCGACGCCACCGAGGTCTCCCGGCACCTGGCCATGACCCGGGAGATCGCCGAACGCGGCCTCGCCTACCGGGTCGTCGAGGTGCGCAGCCGCACCGCGGACCCGGACAGCCTCCTGGCGCCATCGGGCGGCGGCGGCTTCCCCACCGCCTGGTCCGCCAACAGCCGCGAGGAGTACGACTTCTGCCTGTACGCCCTGCGCCGCGGCCCCGTCTCGCTGGCCGCGCTGTGGCTCACGCGGCAGCCCGACCAGGTCAAGGCGGTATTGGACTGGACGGTGCAGAACCGTCCCCTGCTCAGGGAGAGGTCCGGCTGGCAGGACGACATGGCATCGCTCCTCGGCGCCCTCTCCGAAGAGGAACGCCGCGAGCTGGCCAAGCTGCTGCGCGACCGGTTGCTCAGTCTCGGCCGCGGCATGCCCGTCGAGGAGGAACCCCCGGCCGCGTGGGAGACCTGGCCCGACGACGGCCGCCCCGCGTGACCCGCGCCGCCCCCGGGCGCGCCGCCGGAGGCGGTGGCCCGGGGGCGGCGCGCCCTCAGCGCACCACCCCGGCCCGGCGGGCGGCGGCGAGCCAGGTGGGGAACTCCTCGATCAACCGGTCGTACAACTCGGCCTCGCCGAGCGCGCCCGGCGCCGTTCCCGCCGGGAAGAACCCGGCGTTGTCGACGACGCGCCGGTCCGGCACGGGCAGCTCGTCCAGCTTGCGGAGGAACGCGAACTGCTTGTCGTCCGGCTCTCCGAACCCGATGAACTGCCAGAACACCGGCAGCCGCGAAGCGGAGCACAGCAACTGCTCGGCGGCCTGCCGCGACGTCGGCCCGCCGTCCGTCTGGAACACGACGAGGGCCGGCACGTCCGCGCCCGAGGCCGCGTGGTGGTCGAGGACGGCCTGCATCGCCACGTGGTAGTTGGTGCGCCCCATGTGCCCGTAGGACTCGTGCAGCGCCTCGATCCGGCCCCTGTGGTCGGCCAGCGAGACCTCGGCCACGCCGTCCACCCCGGTCGAGAAGAACACCACGGGCACCACGCCGTCGTCGTCGAGGTGCGCGGAGAGCGCGAGCACCTGCTCCGCGAGCCGCTGCACGGTTCCGTCCTTGTAATAGGGGCGCATCGACCCCGACCGGTCGAGCACGAGGTACACCGCGGCCCGCTGCCCGCCGAGGCCCGCCTTCTCCAGGGAGACGCCCGCCGCCTCGTAGACGGGAACGAACTCCTCCCCCGCGACAGCCCGCACCTTCTCCAACGACACCCCACCGGCCACGGCAGCCCTCTCCCCACGGAACCATCGATCTTCGGATGAGCGGAACGTATCACTGGGGCAACGGGCCCCCGCCCGGTGAACGCGGCCCCGTTCCGCCTGTTCCGCCGTCCCGCCCGTCCCGCCAGGCCCGCGCGTCCCGCCGCGACTACGCGGCCGTCGTGGCCAGCAGCCCGGCCGTCCACGCGCGCACGGCCTCGGCGACCTCGGGCGTGACGAAGCGGGCCAGGCTGTCGTCCCGCACGCCGCCGGGACCGACGACCGCACCCGCCAGGTCGGCGAACTCCGGATCGGTGGCCGCGGCGACGGGCGCCCGCGCGGCCTCCGCGACGGGCGTCGAGACGCCCTGCCTGATCTGCTCCCAGTGCGGGCGCAGCGCCGGCGGCAGGATGTCGACGGTCATCTGCGCCGCGTTGTCCGTCGCCGCGGGACCCGGGTCGGCCGCGAGCACGGTGACCCCCAGGGGCCGCAGCCGGGCGGCGAGGTCGAGGGTGTGCGCGAGGTGCGCCAGCTTCGCCCGGCCGGTGGTGGCCAGACCGTAGTGGGGCCCGGGCGGCTCCACCGCGTCGAACACCGGCTGCGCCGCCGCGATCGCGCTCGACGTGACGTTGACGATCCGGCTCGGCGCGCCGGCCGCGAGGGCGTCGATCAGCGTCTCGGTCAGCACCAGGGGCGAGAGGTGGTTCAGGGCGACGCTGGCCTCGATGCCGTCCTGGCTCACCCAGCGCCGGGTCCACATGCCACCCACGTTGTTCACCAGGAGGTGCAGAGGGCCCTCCTCGGCGAGCCGTTCGCCCAGCCGCCTGGTCTCACTGAGGGAGGACAGGTCGGCGGGGAGGAACCGGGCCGCCGGCCGACCCGCGGCCCGGTCGACGCGAGCCCGCGCCGCGTTCCCCCGTTCACCGTCGCGCGCGACGAGGGTGACGTCCCAGCCCCGGGTCGCGAGCCCCACGGCCGTCTCCAGACCGATGCCTCCGGTTCCCGCCGTCACCACTGCCCTGCGGGCGTGCGCCGTCATGCTGTGCTCCCCTCTCGTGCGGTACGGGGGCGAGCACCCCCGCGCTCCCAGCACACAGCCACGGGCCGCGCCGCGGAAGGTCCGGTTGCGCATGGCGCCATGCCGCAGCGGCATCACCGCACGTGGAAGGATGTCCACATGGGGGAGATCGAACTGCGGCAGGTCCGCTATTTCGTCGCGGTCGCGGAGGAACGCAACGTCACCCGGGCCGCCCACCGGCTCGCGATGACCCAACCCGCGCTGTCCCGCGCGATCCGCGCCCTCGAACGCGACGTGGGCGCCCCCCTCCTCATGCGCACGCCCCAGGGCGTGGATCTCACCGAGGCGGGCCGGGTCATGCTGCACGAGGGCAGGGCGCTGCTCGCCGCAGCCGCCGACACGGCCGCGCGCGTGCGCGGGGCGGCCGGAGGGGGCGCGGGCGTGACCGTGGCGAGCCCGGGCTGCGGCGCCGTTCTGCTCGACCGCCTGGTCACGTCCTACAACGACGCGGGGCCGCCGCCCCCGGCCCGCGCCGCCGTCGGCACCGCCGACGACCTGCGGGAACGGCTGCGGTCCGGGCAGGCGGACATCGCGCTCTGGCAGGGCTCGCTCGACGACCGCGACCTGCACGGCGTGGTGCTGCGGCAGGAGCGGGCCCACGTGCTGCTCGGCGCCGGGCACCGGTTGGCGGGGCGGTCCGGGATATCCGTCGCCGACCTCGCCGACGAGCCGCTGGTCACCTGGCTCGGCCCGGGCGCCGCGGTCATGGACCCCGCGCTGTGGCCGGGCGGGCTGCCCGGGGTGCCGGGCCCCGAGGTGAGCGACGGCTGGCAGATGCTGGCCGTGGTCAGGCTCGGACAGGCCGTCGCGCTCGCCGCCCCACCCGAGCCGGGAACGCAGGCGCCCGGGGGAACGGTCGGCGTCCCGCTGACCGACGGCCCGCGTGTTCCGCTGCGCCTGGTCTGGCCGCGGCGACGGACCACGCCCGGCGTCCGGCGGTTCGTGCGGCACGCGCTGGCCGAGTTCCGCGCGGACCGGGAGCGCGTTCCCGCGGTCGCCGCGCAGCCCCGGTAGGCGTCCGGCACGGGCCCGCGCCACCGCACGCGGCAGGCGGTGGCGCGGTCGACCGGGAACCGGTGCCACCGGGCGGCGGCACCGGCACGGGCCCGGGGGCGGCGGGGCTGTGACCCTCCCCCGGGCCCGCGGCTTCAGGAGAGCCGGCTGAACAGGTCCGCGTGCACGTCCCGCAGCGCGGCCGTGACGTGGTCCCAGTAACCGGCACCGGCCCGCGCGTGCTCGGACCCCGCGTGGCCCGCGTGCGCGTCGTGGCCCGCGTGCCCGGCGTGCGCCTGGTGCGCGTCGTGCCCGGCGTGCGCGGTGGATGCCGCCGACGCCCTGGCGGCCTCGTCCGCCTCGGCGATCTGCTCCGCGCTCAGCGTCTGCCCGTCGCCGTAGGTGACCTGCCCGTTGCCGCCGTCGAAGACGATGTCCGAGCAGGAGAAGAAGTTCTCCTGGCTGTCGGAACGGATCCAGTGCACGAACATCAGGTGCTGGCCGGACCGGTTCGGCAGCTGGACGTTCCAGTAGTAGTGACCGCCCTCGCTGCCCACGCCCCCGCGCTGCGGCGGGTTGGTGACGGAGCTGATGCGCTCCAGGTCGCCCCACCCGACCGCCCGGCTCGGCGACCAGCCGTTCTTGGTGATGTACACGTCGAACCGACCCGGGTGGTGCGCCCAGTTGCTGTGCCGCAGCTCGATGTTCGCACCGGAGGTGAGGTGGGTCTTCGGCCAGTCGGACCTCGCCGCGTTGTACGCCGCGAAGTTGAACGGCCCCCGGTTGCCGCCGCTGCACAGCGTGCCGTCCGGGATGTAACCCGTGGTACGGCCACCGGCGTTGGAGTCGAGCACGGCGAACCAGTTGTACAGCGGGCCGGTGCCGCCCTGCCGGACCGCGGCGGCGCAGGCCGGGTTGGCCGGCATCTGCGTGCCGCTGTTCGCGATCAGGTCGAGGTAGCACAGGTAGGTGCGCGAGCCCGGCATCATCGTCGCGCCGTGCGCGGCGGCCGGGGTCGGGATCGAGGCCATCAGGAGGGCGAGCAACCCCCCTCCCAGGACGCCCAGGAGGCGGAACTTGCCGGCCGGCGGCCGTCTGCGGCCGGTGGATTCGTTGGACACGGGTTCTCCTCAGGAAGAGTCGTCTCCCGCGAGGGGCGAGCCGACCGCACCGGCGCCCTGGAGCTGGCCGGTGCACCGGCGGCCCGTCGCCGGTACTGCTGCCGCGCATGGGAGCGCTCCCGTTCGGGAAGGTAGCGCCGCGCGGGAACCCGGGGAAGCACACGTTCCGGCCGAAAGCCCTTCCGGTGCCGCCGCATTCAGGCCACCTCACCGCCGGGCCGACCGAGGGCCGCCCGGCGCGCCGGGCGGCCCTCGCGTCCGGACCCGGCCGAGGCCCGCGACCGGCGCCGGGGGCGGGTGTCAGGCGCCCATGTCCAGCACGAGCAGCTGCTCCGGCTCGACGAATGTCACCTGCTGCGGGCAGCTCTCAAGACCGGCGTAGGTGCCGAGCGTCTGCCCGTGGCCCGACGGGTAGTCCTTCGCGGTCCCCTCCACCACGCGCCAGTCATTGAGCCCGTGTTCGTCCAGCACGTCGCGGAGCAGCGCCTGCGTCTCCGTCAGCGACGGGCAGGCGTGCGGGTCCATCTCCAGCGCGTAGAGCGCGTTCGAGATGTCGCCGAGGCGCAGCTGCTCATCGGTCGGCCCGCTGTAGAGGACGAGGTCGTGCTCTGCGCAGACCTCCTCGCCGCCCTCGTACACCCTGATCGCGCCCCGGCCGTCGACGGGGGCGCAGGCGGTGAGCTGGTCGCCCTCGGGCAGGTCGCCCATCTCCCCGCACGCCCTCTCCGGGCCGTACGACGTGGGGTTGTACGACATGACCGTGCCCTGGAGACCGGAGTCGCTGTAGCACTCGACGGTGCCGATGTGCGAGACCTCGCCGTTCCCGAAGACCGCCATGGCCCCCGCCGTGGCGCCGCCGACCACTAGGGCCGTCGCGGCGGGGATCACCACCAGGCGCCGTACCTTGGACTGCCGGGAACGCAGGTGCGCCCGGGTGCGGATCCGCAACGCCTCAGGGCCTTCCGGGTCCGGCAGGGCCGCGTCCCGCGCCGGGTCGGCGTTCCGCAGCATGGCGTCGAACTCCGCGTCGCTGCCGTACTCTTCACTGCTTCCCATGATGGGTCCCCACCTTCGTCTCATCGCGTGTCTTCATTCCGTGGGCGTCGGCCGCGGCCAAACGCGAGCGCAGCTCCTGCCGCGCCCTGTGCAGCCGGGTCGAGACGGCGGCGACGGAGATGCCGTACAGGGCGGCCATGTCGGCCCGCGACAGGTCGTCCCAGTACGCCAGCCGCAGCAGCTCCTGCTTGTCGGCCGAGAGGCCCGCCATGGCCTCGCTCAGCTCGGGCGTCTCGGCGGAGGACACGGCCGGCCCGGGCTGCTCCGCGACGCGGCGCAGCAGCCGAGCCCAACGGCGTTGGCCCCGCGTCTGGTTGGCGACCACCTTGCGGGCGATGCCGAGCAGCCACAACGCGGCCTCGTGCTCGTCGTCCGGCAGCCGGCGCCGCTTGCGCCAGGCGACCGCGTACACCTCCGACACGGCGTCGTGCGCCGCCGTCTCGCTGAGTCGGCGCAGGCAGTACGCCAGCACCCGGCGGAAGGTCGACCGGAACAGCCGGTCGAAGTCCTCAGCCTGTTCGTCCGAATCCATGCCCAGCAATGTCCGGCACCCGCCGCCGGCCTTACACGCAGGGGTGTCCCGTCCGCCGCGTCGGCCACGACGCGCGGACAGCACCGCCGCGCCCGGCCGGTGCCGCCGCTCGGGGAACGTCGCGCGGCAGGGCCGTCCCACTCCTCGGCCGCCGCCCGCGCATATCGCGGCGAAAGGTGAGGTGTCGCGTGCCGCGCATATCATCTGGAAAACGGGGGGAACCTTCCTGAGCCGTCCTCACACGGCTCCCTCGGCCAGGACGAGCAATCGCGTGCCGGTCGACGTGGATAAACCGATCATGAAGGGTTCCCTCTCGTGGCTCACGTGATCCGTAAGCTCCTTGTGCTCGCCCTTCTCGCCCTCCCGTCCTTCGCGCTGCCGTCGGCCGCCCAGGCGGCCCATCCGGCCGCCGACGACGTCTCGGCAGCCGTCGGGGTCATGTGCCTGAGCACTGATTTCGGTACCACCCGGATCGTTTCGGTGCAGGAGTGCGACTCCAGGCCGGGCCAGCAGTGGACTGTCAGCGGTTCGAGGATCTACCAGTCGCTGAATCCCGGTATGTGTCTGAGCACTGATTTCGGGACCACTCGCATCGTCTCGGTTCAGCCGTGCGACTCCAGGCCGGGTCAGAACTGGACCGTCAACGGAACGACGATCTACCAGTCCTTGAATCCCGGAATGTGCCTGGCCACTGATTACGGCAGGACCCGCATGGTCTTCGTGGAGGGGTGCAATTCCTCCGGGCCCCGCCAGCACTGGACCATCCAGGGGCAGCAGATCAGCCTGACCTACTGACCCCGGTCCCGCGAGGGGCCGGCGGCCCGGCCGGACGGGGGAGGGACGGCGAAGGCCCGCCCCCGCGCCGGACGCGTACCAGCAGGAACGCGGGCAGCGCGGCCGCGCGTGCGGCGCTCCCGGAGACGACCGCGCTCGCCCGTCTCGTCGGCAGTTCGCCGGACTCCTCACCCCCGCCGTCGGCAACGACACCAAGCGCACTGAGGGGATCACAGCCATCCACGCCTGCGACTGCCGGGCTTCCGGGCGGGCTCGGAGGAGCCGAGCCCATGGGATGCCCCTCGGGGCGGCTCCGCCGGCGGCGCCGGTCGGGTCAGGACGCGGGGGCGAGGCGGCCCGCGGTCGTGGCGACGAGCCGGCCGAGGAATCGTGCCGCCTCCAGGTCGTCCTCGGTCGGCATGAGGCCGGAGGGCCCGCCGGCCTGCGCGACCGCTCCGTACGGGCTCGACGCCTTGTACTGGACCTGGTCCGCGTAGCCGGGCGAGACCAGCAGCATGCCGAAGTGCATCATCGAGGTGAGCAGGTCCTGCACCGTCTGCTCCATGCCGCCGTGCGGAGTGGAGGCCGCGGCGAAGGCCGCGCCGACCTTGCCCTGCAACGCACCCGACATCCACAGCGGTGCGGCGCCCTCAAGGAACTTGCGCATGGCGGCCGACATGCCCCCGAAGCGGGTGCCGCTGCCCAGAATGATGGCGTCTGCCCAGGTCAGGTCCTCGTTGGTGGCCACGGGGTGGTGAACGACGCGCTCGCTGAACAGCTTGCCGATCCACTGGTCGGCGGCGATCTCCTCGTCGCCGCGGACGTCGGCGACGCGAACGAGCCGCACGTCGTTGTCCGACTCCTTGGCGGCGCCCTCGGCCACCGCCGCGGCGAGAGTCGTGGTGGAACCGGCGAGGCTGTGCACAACTACGGCGATCTTGCTCATGAAGGCGACTCCGATTCAGTTTCGTCTGGTGGGAGGAAGAGAAAGTGCGGGTGCCGCCGTCCGCGGGTCAGCGGTGCGGTTCCCCCGGGGCCCCGCCCGGGGCCGCGGGCGGGTTGCCCGCGCCGACCGGCGTCTCCGCCTGGGCAGGAGCACCC
The DNA here is from genome assembly GCF_020410765.1 of Streptomyces marincola. Lineage (NCBI taxonomy): Bacteria > Bacillati > Actinomycetota > Actinomycetes > Kitasatosporales > Streptomycetaceae > Streptomyces > Streptomyces marincola. The sequence continues at coordinate 3,601,340 of NZ_CP084541.1, forward strand.
GGCGGCGGCCCTGGCGGCCGGGTCGGCAGGGGGCCGGCGTCGCGTGTCATGGAGAGGAACGCGCCGAGGGCGCAGGCCACCGCGAGCGGCGCCACGATGAAGGCCAGCACCATGCCCGCGCCCGAGTCGTCACTTCCGCCACGGGCGCCTGCCTGCCAGATGATCGTGGCCAGGGCCGGCCCGAGCGCCAGGCCGAGCTGCCGTCCGGTGCCGGACAAAGCGGCTGACGTGCCGCGGAGTCGGGGTGGTGCGGACATCATCAACAGGGTCTGGTTCGGCCCCGCGAACAGGCCAAGACCAAGACCGCACAGCAGCAGAGCAGCCACGATCGCGGCGGTCGGCCAGTCCTCGATGGCCAGCATCAGCAGGACCGCGCCGATGGTCATGGAGGTCAGACCGATGGCCGCGGTGGCCCGCGGCTTCCACTTGTCCACCAGCCAGCCCGAGACGGGCCCGATCGCGCCCATCGCCAGCGGCTGGAACAGCAGCAGCAGGCCGACCGTTGAGGTGGACCAGTCGCGGAACTCGCCCAGCGCGAACGGCGGCAGGTAGTACAGCGTGCCACTGGCGACCGTGGTCAGCGTCAGGGACAGCACGCAGGCCGCGACCATCGGCTGGCCCAGTGAGTCGCGGACCGCGGTGAAGCCGGCTGTGCGGCGCCACGCGAAGAAGCTCAGCACAGCCGCAACGGCCAGGCCGGCGATCAGCGGATAGGCCGGGTCCGGGTCGGCGAACAAGGTCAGACATGCCAGCACACTCAGCGTGCCCGCGGCGGCCATCGCGCCCTCCGCGGCCAGTCCCAGTGTGGGGGCACGCATCGGCGCCAGCGGCGCGAGATGCCGCATGCCCACCGCTACGGCCGCCAGGCTGAACGGCACCACGACGAAGAACACGGACTGCCAACCCCATTGGTCCACCAGAGGACCGCCCAAAGCAGGGCCGCTCACCGCGCCGAGCGGTCCCAGAACGCCGATGATGCTCAGCGCTCGTCCGCGTTGTTCCGGTGGTACCGAACGGGCCGCGATGACCGGGGCCGCGGCGGCCACCAGGGCTCCGAAGGCGCCTTGCAGCAGGCGAGCGCCCATCAGCTGGGGCAGGTTGACCGCGAAACCGGCCAACGCGCTGGCCGCGGCGAAGCCGAGGGCGCCCACGGTGAAGCACCCGCGGATGTCGGAGGTGTCCACGTAGCGACCGGCCGGCAGGCCGAGAGCCACCATGGCGCCCGCATAGGCGAGGATCAGCCACTCGCCTTCGTGCGGCGACATGGACAGTTCGCGGTTCAGGTCCGGGAGAGCGATGGCTACGGCGGTCATGTCGAACGTCGTCATGAAGATCGCGAGGCCCGTGGCGACCACGGCGAACCATCCGGAGCCCGCGATCAACGGATCTTTGCCGCCCGGCGGAGGCCCCGGAGGCCCCGGGGGGCCTGGAGGGTTGGGCTTGCGAGGCATCTCAGCACTCATGAGTCCGCAGCATATTAGCCGGCTAACTTTTTCGCCAGGCCGACTGGGAAACCCGGTGTGTGCGCAGGTGGGCGGCGTGTGGCGGGCCGGAAGCCGTCGACGGACCTTCGTTCCGCCATGTCCTCGTCGTCTTCGGCTGGGCCCGTGAGAACGCCGGTCGGCTCCGCGCGAGGCGTGCCGGTGGCCGCCGACACGGGGTGCGCCGACGGCAAGGAAGCCCGCGAGATCGTCCGTGCCGATCCGGCCGTGCACGACGGCATTTCCGAGGCGGAGATCGTACCGTTCTTCGAGGCGTTCCCACGGCAAGACCCCGAAGAGAACGTCGCATCCCCTGCGGAGACAACCGCAAAGGGGGGTGATTTCCCGAGTGCCGCGGCATGCCCGGTCGGCCACCCCTGCGGAGGTCCGGCCCGGGCACCGTACGATTCCGCTCTCGGCCTCAGCACTCGGGAGAAACAGCGCACATGCAGCCTACGCAGCCGGCGAGTACCTCACCCATCAGCGGCTCCCTGGCAACAGCCCTCGTCCGGGTGGCCCGCGAACACCGCGTGCTGGTTTCCAGAGGGCTGGCCGATCTGGGCCTGCACCCGGGGCAGGAACTCATGCTGGCTGAGCTGTGGAACCAGGACGGGCTTTCCCAGAGCGAACTGGCCACGCGGCTCGGCGTCGAACTGCCCACCGTGGTGAAGACGGTGCAGCGGCTCGAAGCGACCGGACTCATCACACGGGCCAAGGACCCGCACGACCGGCGCGTCACGCGCGTCACGCTCACCGACCGCGGCCAGGGACTCCGCGCCGCTGTGGAAGCCGTGTGGACGCGAGCGGAAGAAGCCATGGTGAGAGGTATTTCGACGCGCGACGCGGAACAAATGAGCAAGGTGCTGGAGCAGTTCCACCGCAACCTGTCGACGACTCGCCATACGCGCGACGAGAACATGGGGTGATCGACCAGCCGCGGTCCATTGGCTGGGACGCGGCTGCGCGATCCGACGACCGGACCACCCAGGCACACAACGTCCGCGGGAGACCGACGGTCCGCGGCCCGGCGACGTTGTGGTGCCCCGCCACCAGGCCATGGACGCGGAGATCGCCGACTCGACGCCGAGATCGGCCCGCTGGTCAAGCAGGCCGCCCCCGCCCTGCTGGCCTCAGCGGCGACAAGCCCGAACGCATGTGCTCGGAGAGGACGTTCGCCCACCTGGCCACCAACCGAACGAATCACCCCAACCGACCTCGTTCCTGCGGCTTGACGTCCATAGGGGCATCCCCGGTCCCGCGAGGGGCCGGCGGCCCGGACGGACGGGGGAGGGGAGGCAGCGGCGAAGGTCCGCCCCCGCTCCGGGCGCGTGCCAGCAGGAACGCGGGCAGCGCGGCCAGGATGAAGAGCACTCCCGCCAGGACCGCGTAGAGGTGCACGCCGGCCGCCGTGCTCACCGGGGCACCGTCGGCGTAGATCCCCGGAACTTGGGTCGCCTTGAGCACCTCGCCTCCGGCGAAGGTGAAGACGACCGAGCCGAGAGCGAGCACGACGGACACCAGACCCGCGGTCGCGCCCTGCCGTTCCGGTGCTTCGGCGCCGGTCGCCAGGATGTAGCCGCAGGCGCCGATCGCGCCGGCGGCCATGCCGCCCGTGGCGCCGCAGACGACCGCCAACGGCAGTGCCGATACGCCGGCCAGCATCGCGAAGGCCGACCCCGCGCCGACGGCGATGCCGCCCAGCAGAGGCGGCGCGGGACCGAACCGCCCCGCGAGCCATCCGGCGCACGTGCCGCCGACGACGATGCCGGCGTTGGGCACCGCGAGCAGCACCGCGACCGCCTCCCCGTCCCCCAGCCCGTAGCCGAGACCCAGGCCGGGCGGCACCTGGGCGACGATGCTTGTCAGTTGGAGCATGCTCCGGAACGAGCCCGCGGCCAGCACCAGGGCCAGCAGCGTCAGCAGGACCGGGCGGCTGAGCGCCCGGAGGTCGATGACGGGATCGTCGGTCCGCAGCGCGTGCGACGCCCAGCCGGCCAACGCGGCGACACCGGCCACCAGCAGCGCGATCATGCCCCGGGACAGCCACCCGAGGTCGCTCCCGAGACTGACGTAGGCGAGTAACGCGGCCAGGCCGCCACCGAGCAGGAGCGCCCCGCCCACGTCGATCCGCCCGGTGCCGCGGATCGGCGACTCCGGGATGAGGAAGCGAACGCAGAGCGCGGCAACCGCGGCGAGCAGCGCCGCCGTGAGGAACACACTCCGGTGGCCGAACACATCGATGACCGGCTGCATCACGAACGGCTCGATGATGCCGACAACGGAGGCCCCGGACGTGACGAGCCCGATCAGGGCCATGGCCACCCGGGGGGCGCAGATCTGGCGGGCGAGGGTCACCGTGATGAAGACCGCCGCGAATGCCGCGCCTTGGAGAAAGCGCCCCAGCAGGAATATCCAGACGTTGGGGGCGGCGAAGCAGACCAGCGCTCCCGCACAGGCGAGAAACAGGGTGCCGACGAGTACCCGGCGTTTGCCGAAAAGATCGGAACCCCGCGCGAGCAACGGCGACCAGATGGCCCCGGCCAGCATCGCGCTCGCGTTCAGCCATGCGGCCTGATCGGTGTCGAATTGCTCCAGCAACTGGGGCAGGACCATCATGGGCGAGCCCATGGCCATGTCGGCCAGGACGTTGGCGAGGGTGAGAACGGCCGCCCAGAGGACGAGCTGTTTGCCCCAGCGGTTTTCCTGGGCACCGGGAGCGGGCTTTTCCAGCGTGTATGTCACTGTGCGTTCTCTCCAGCGCGTTGGGAATGAGGGCCGGCGAACGGGAACGCCGCGTGCGGAGCACAGGGCCGTCGGGCATCGCCCGTGAGCCCCGGATTCAACGCGCGCGCGTTTCGGCCGCCCGCAGCGCGTTGTCGCGCGCGGCGATGGCGTCCCAGGTGGCCGGCACGATGCGGTCGCGGCCGGCATGGGCACGGTTCTGGGCGGCAGTCGCGTAGGGCCGCTGCCTGGTCTCGTACCGCGCGAACGCGGCGGTGTGGTCGTCGCCGCACCGTTCGAGCTCCTCGGCGAGGAAACGGGCGCCGGTGAGCGCGAGCGAGGTGCCGCGGCCGGACAGGTAGGCCGGGCTGTACCCGGCGTCGCCGACGAGGACGACCCGGCCGCGGTGCCAGGAGGGCAGGTGGATCTGGCTCGCGGGCGTGAGGAAGAACCCGGGGTCGGCGCGGGCCGCGTCGAGCAACTCGGGTATCCGCCATGACCGGTGGCCCGCGAAGGCGTCGACGAGGATTTTCTTCTGTGCGTCCAGGTCGTGGTGGTCGTACGCGATCGGTCCCGAGCGGAACTGGAAGACCGCGACGGCCCTGCCCGCGTACCGGAAGATGCCCGCCATCCGGCCGGGCACGTTGTAGATCGCGTTGGCGCCCGCGGACCGGGCCTCGCCGGGCAGGTCGGCGAGGGCGAAGTGAACGCCGAGGTGCCGCACCCAGTGCCTCTCGGGTCCGAACACCAGCCCGCGCACCGCGGAGTGCAGGCCGTCGGCACCGACCACCAGGTCGTACCGTTCGGCGCGGCCAGAGGCGAAACGCACATCGACGCCGCCGGCGCCGTCGGTCAGTGCCTCGACCGAGTCGCCGAAGCGGATCGCCGCGGTGCGGGGGAGCGCGTCCGCGAGGATGCGCACGAGGTCGGCGCGCAGGAGTTCGATGTCGTCGTCGGAGTCGTTGACCTCGGCCAACGGGAGCCGGGCGACCGGCTCGCCCGCGCTGTCGACGAAGTGGGCCAGTTCGGACATGCGGATGCGTTTCCGCTGGATCCTCGCGAGCAGCCCCATCCTGTCCGCGGCTTCGACGGCGTCGCCGCGGATGTCGATGGGTGTGCCCGCGAGCCGGAGGTGGCGGGCGTACTCGACCACGGTGACGTCGTGGCCGCGAGTGCCGAGTTCACGCGCGCAGGCGAGCCCGGCGATCCCTGCTCCGGAGACGAGGACGTTCACGTGTGCGCTCCCGATGTCGCTGAGGTGGATGGGCGAGCGGAACGGCGCCCGGGCAGGCCGGGGCGTGGCGCCCGGCCGCTTAAAGAAACAGTCTGTCGCTTTAAGCGAGCCTACTGACCACCGGCTTGCACCGCAACGACGCAGTTGGCGACAATCGGCACCCGGCCGAGAACAGGAGGCGAGCGGGGCGATGGCCAACGGGACTCCTGACCGGCCGCCCGCACGGCGCCCCGGTGGCCGCACCGCGCGGGTGAGGGCGCAGATCCTCGCCGCGACCGTCGAACTCGTGGCGCGCGACGGCATCGCGGGCTTCCGCTACGAGGAGGTCGCCGAGTTCGCCGGCGTGCACAAGACCAGCGTCTACCGCAACTGGCCGGACCGCGAGGAACTGGTGGTCGAGGCCCTGTTGCGCTACGCCGAGGACCTCGCCTCGATCGCCGACACCGGCGACATCCACCGCGACCTGGCGGACTTCCTGCTCGCGCTCGCCGGCGGTCTGGAAACGCCGTTCGGCCGGACGCTCGAACAGGCCCTCCAGCCCGCCCGCCAGAGTCCCGCCGTCCAGGCGGCGCTGGGCAGGATCCTCGACCAGCGCGTGGCCGCCATGCGGCGGCGCGTGGACGCCGCGGTCCACCGGGGCGAACTGCCCCCGGTCGACAGCTCGTTCCTCGGTGAGATGATCTCGGGACCCGTGCACCTCATCGTCAACCGCGGCGTGCGCCCCTTCACCCGCGCCGACGCGGAGCGCATCGTCGGCGTGGTACTCGCCGGCATCCGCGCCACGACACCACCCGCCTGAGACCCCTCACGCCCCGGCCGAGCCGGGCCAGGCTCCGGCAGTGCGGTCCGGGAGCCGGTCCGGCGGCACGTCGCCCGCCGAGGAAGCCCGTGGCGCCGCCGCCGCGAGAAGGTCGGGACCTACCGCCCGCGCGACTACCGACATGTGCCCCACCAGGCGCGTGGTACGGGCCGTCACTTCCGGGCTTCGTACCGGCGCAGTGAGCGGATCATGTTCCTGATCTTTTGCACCGCGTCCTCCGGAAGAGGGTCCGGGTTGAAGTGCATGACGTCATTCCTGATCTCGCGAATCTCGGCCAGGCGTCCAGTGAAGATCTTCCTGTCCAATGGCAACCCGAGCTTTTGCCAACACGGAGGATGTTCCAAAATCCTCTGGTAATCCCCCATGGTCAATGCGTCGAACGAGGAGATTTTTCTTCTTCCCTGTGCGTCGCAAATCTCGACCACTTCGCCGATGTCGAAAGTCTGGGCGATGATTCGGCGCAGTCGTTGGTCGAGCTCTCCGACCAGAAGAAATGGGCTGGCCATGGACCCGTAGGCTGCCGCGACGTCGCTGACGGTGACGATTCCGGCGATGTCCTGTGTCTGGTCGCGGACGAGTACAAAATCTCTGTCGGTGAGGACAGGGAGAATGTCCACCAAGTCGTGGTCATAGGGGACATCGCTTGCTCTGATGACGGCATCTGAGAAGCTGGCTTCGGGGTTGGCGTGACGTGCGTGAGCAATGGATTGCCAGGTGACCGCTCCTTTGAGACTGCGCCCGTTGATGACCGGAAGTTGCGAGTAGTCGTTTATGGTCATCAGCGTGATCGCCTGTTCGAACGTGGCGTTAGGGGAGACAGAAACGATGCCGGCGAGGGCGGAGGGGAGGTTCCCCACGGTGAGACCGACGGAAGTTTCTTCTTCGTCCTCTTCCTCGTCGTCTGCCGCGGCGTCATCGGAGTGCGTCATCTTTTCGTCTGCGGCTGAGTCTCCGCCTGAGATCTCCTCGCCTCCGCGAGCGGCGGTGATCAGGCGCACCACAGCGTCGAAATGCACCTTATCGAAATCGGGAGCCGTGGTGAGGCCGTGGTTGTCCAGATCCGCGTAGATCTGCTTGGTGACCACGTATCCCCGTCGTTGGGCACCCCACCAGCCAGTGAGGTCACGTACTGTAAGAGCGGCGGGTTCGCCGCTGTCTGCCTTCCGGCGAGCTTCCTTCAAGCGTTCATGACGCTTGGTGGGCAATGACAGGTCGACGTCAGTGGCTGCCGCACTCGTCGGCGCAGAAACAACCGCAGCGACCTCATCAAGAAACTCCTGCCTGACTTCATCCAGTGTCCGGCCGTCGTCGAGAGTCCAAGCGTGCCAACCATCGAACGACCCCCTGCCCACAGCAGCCGAAGCCGCACGTGAAGGAGACCGGTAAGCCCGCCCATCCTGAAGCTGAATTCGGCCGTCAGCCTTGACCTCCGCGAGATGGATTTCGCCTACCCTTGGTCGGCTGAAGGTCAGTAGCGCGCCCGGGTCCAGACGTCCAGACTCCATGAGATCGCTCACGGTCACCCGTCGCCCTTCGACAAGGTAGGATTCCCGCCCCATCCGCTCTCCCTGCTCTCATCAGTCGAAAACAATCCCGCATCCTCCACCGCACTTGGATTGCGGGGCGTGCGTTCTCATCTTGCCGTACGAGCGGTCGGCAAGAGGCGGATTCGGTAGCACTCGCAGCGCCGTGCGTCGGCAACGCTTCTCCTAGGCATAGGTGATCACAGAACGGCCCCGACGGCACAGCAGCCCGCACCGGAATCCTGTACAGGACCGAATCTCGACCGATGGAGCGGGGAACGGAACCGGAGTGGCTCTCCGAGCCTGGCACCACTGGGCCGCCGGAGACCTTTCGGGTCGCCGACCTGACCCACGACGGGTACTCGCTGCCCACCGGGACTGACCGCTCCGAGGGGCGCGCGCCGGTCGCGGCGTCCCTCTGCCGGACGTGCCGCAGCGACGTCCGAGGAGCTGTACCGGCGGCTCCTGCGGCTGCACATCCTGCCGCGCCTCGGCGGGCTCGACCTGGACGGGATCACCGCGCCCCGGGTGCGGACCTGGCGGGCGGTGGGCGTGTGGGTGCGGCGGGCCGCTCCTGAACTGACCACCCGGCGGCGGGCCCAGGGTCGGCATGCCGGACGACTTCCGTTTCTACGACCTGCGGCACACCGGGCACACCCTCTCTACGCAGAGCGGCGCCACGCTCAAGGACACGATGGTCCGCGCGGGCCAGTCATCCGAGAAGGCGGCCATGGTCTACCAGCACTCAGATCGCGAACGCCAGAAGGAAGTCGCCGCCGGTATCGATGCGCGGGTGCGCGGCTTGCGGGAGGCTGCAAGGAAGGAGCCCGGCGAAGAGCCTACGGCTGTCGGACAAGGCAGGCCTCGGTTGCTGTAGCGCCGTCGGGGAGGCCCAGACCGAGAAAGCCGGTCGGCCTGGGCCTCCCCCAACATCCAGAGAATGGCTAGCTAAGGTCTGTCCCGTAACTGCTGGGCGCGGGTGAGATGATCTTGCCGTGTCTGGTGTGATCACGGCGTCGGAGCCCTCCTGGATAGCCCCGTTCACCGGGCTGAGCCCGCGCCAGTTCGGCAGGCTGATCACCGCGCTCCGGCGGGAAGGTGCGGATCCGGTGCGCAAGGGCCGGCCTTGGAGCCTGCCCCTGGAGGACCGCGTGCTCCTGGTCGCCGCCTACTGGCGGACCAACCTCACCCTGCGCCAACTGGCCCCGCTGTTCGGGGTGTCCAAGTCGGCGGCCGACCGCATCATTGACCACCTCGGACCCGCGCTCGCCCTCCAGCAGCGCAAGCGGTTCCGCAAGGACACCGTGCTGATCGTGGACGGCACTCTCGTTCCCACCCGCGACCACACCGTCGCCGAGCAATCGAAGAACTACCGGTACTCCACCAGCCACCAGGTCGTCATCGACGCCGACACCCGGCTCGTCGTCGCCGTCGGCCGACCGGTCGCAGGCAACCGCAACGACTGCAAGGCGTGGGAGCTGTCCGGCGCGAAGGACGCCGTCGGCAAAGCCACGGTCATCGCGGACGGCGGCTACCGGGGTACCGGCCTGGTCATCCCGCACCGCCGCGAAGCAGGCCAGACCGAGCTCCCGGACTGGAAGGAGGAACACAACGCCTCCCACCGGAAGGTCCGTGCTCGTGTAGAGCACGTCTTCGCGCGGATGAAGGGCTGGAAGATCCTTCGCGACTGCCGACTGAAAGGTGACGGCGTCCACCACGCCATGCTCGGCATCGCCCGCCTGTACAACCTCGTCCTCGCTGGGTGACGCAGAAACCAGCAGACCACCAACACGTCGAAGATCATTTACGGGACAGACCTTAGAGCGAGAGAGCCGCGGTGACGAACGCCTGAGTCTGGGAAGCCGCTTCTTCCGCAGGAAGGGGCGCCCCTGTTGGAGGGAAGAAGTCCACGAGACCTGCGGCGCCGTAGTTGGCCCAGAAACACGTCGCCATGTGGACGGAGAGTGCCAGGCTGCTCTGACACTGGATGGCGAGATCGCCTGTGCTCAGGTCCTGGGGCTCTCCCTGCCAGGCGCGATCGTAGCTGCCGCTCAGGTCCACTGTCTCCGTCACGATCTGGGTAAGGACTGCCGATGGGTCGGCCACATCCTCGAAGAGGCTGGTGCTCGTCACGAAGTGCGGGGCTGTCGCCTCGATTCCCTCTACGTTGACGACGATGGGCGACGTACCGTAACAGGCGAACTGGGCCCACTCGTCACCGTTCTGATCCTGGCGAGCCACGAGGGCGTCAGTGCCGTAAATGCGGCTTAGATCCATGTCACTGCCGAATCGGAACCCATTGTCGTCATCTTCGGCACAGGCGAGGCCATCTAGCGAGGGAATCTCCACACCGTCATAGCGTTCACCGGAATCTGGAGCCAGCCCTTCGGCTGTCGGCACGTTCGGGCTGGCAGGCGAATCGCCCTCGCCGGATGTCTCGCCGGAAGCGCTGGGCGCCGAGCCGGGGTCGTCTGTGGCTTCCTCTGATGCGCACCCGCTGATGAGTACCGTCAGGACCGCGAGGATCGGTACACCTATCAGGTTTTTCAACTTCTCGCCCTCCGTGACTTGGTGATCACAGTATCCTAGTGATGCTGTCCGAAGGGTTCGGGGCGGCTCTAGTGAGCGGTCGGCTAGCGCGCCGGGCGGCAGACGCGAGGGCCCAACTATGGGATCGGGCACGCAACGGGCACGCGGCACGTAAATCGGTCTGGACAACACGAAGGCCCGGGTCGGAGAGACTGCCTCTGACCTGGGTCTTAATGCTTGGAGCGGGCGACGAGAATCGAACTCGCGCTCTGAGCTTGGGAATCACCGCGTCTAACCGGCTCTCGATGGGCCTGACCTGCGCGAACGCTCCCATGCAACTGCGCTGACTCCTTGCCTTCGCATCCTTCATTGACCGCGGTTGTCTACCGGTTCTGGCACGCTACTGGCACGAACCGCAAGATCTGACCTTGTTGGCGTTCAGCACGTTCTCCGGGGGCGTTAAGTGGCGTAACAGGGCAAGTGGGGCGAACGGGGGAGATCGGAAACGCGCCACGAGAGGTGGGCGAGCTGGCATACTTGACAATATGCTCACAGCAGCAACGGGGCAGAATGCTTCTCTCCCCGCCGCCGCGGTCGTGGCGGCGTGCGCACTTGTCTTCACGGTGTTGTCTTTTTGGTGGCTCAACGCGAGACAGGGAAGGCTTTATGCCTACGCGCCTCATAGTTTCGCGGCCACTATCACGGAGGAGCGGATATCGATCTTGCTACCTTTGGTGGTATTCAATTCGGGGCCGAAGCCCATCATCGTCCAAGATATGCGCTTGGTCTTTCTAAGGTCTGGCGTTTCGCTGCCCTGGCATGCGACACGCGAGAAGCTGCGGGTGGTAAAAGGTGATGAAGTTCATCTGCCTAGTGTTTTTGCCGTCAACGGCAGGACTGCTCAGCAGATTTTCGTGGAATTCGGCGCCGCGTTTCCGTTGACGCTTCCCGAACCCGAAGCTCAAGACGTGATCATCGAATGTAAAATGGGGCATAGAAGTCGATGGGTCGGCGTCCTGAAGTTTCCGTTGTTGATGGGCAACATCTGGTCTCCGGCAAATTATGTCGGCTACAGCAATACGATTGCGGTGGTCGATGTGGCCAAGATTCAACAGGGTCGAGCGGAGTTCGAGCGTCTGAAGAAGATGGCGCAATCCGCAGCTCGGGCTGACTGAGAAGCTGCCTTTTGTGTATTCCGGCTTAAGGAGTGAAAATGCCGATTCCATCCCTTCCGCGCTTTCTGTATCTTGATGAAAAGTCACTCGGTGAGTACCTCTCGGTAGTTGAAGAGGGAATCTCGGATGAGACCAAGCGTAGACGGTTGCACAGCGAACCTGCTGTTCCGCCGGGTCTTGGGGAGATTGATAAGGGGAGTGGGACCGAAGAGGAAGAGAGGATGATCCGCGAGACGAGCAGCCAGCGCTTCATCAGATTCGTCAAAGCGCTGACGGAAGATAGTCAGCGCTGGCAGTACTACGACATTGATTCCATTGCCGATGTCTTCGAGAAGCTGAAGGTAATGGATCTAATTCACGGGCACTTCGAGATCGAGGTTCCGCCCCTAGTCCAGTTGATGAGCCAGCCAGAGCAGTTCAGTAGTATGGTTGATATGTTGGATGCTATGCGGCCTATGGCCTCGATTTTTGGAGGGGACGTGGACGGGCTTCCGAAGCAAGAGGAAACTGCGGCATTTCGCGATTTCACCAAAGTCGTGAAGTCCGATATGGTGGTTGTCGGCTATCAAGATGATGACGCGCCGAAGGTCACGGGTAAGCTCAATAAGGAATTTGTCAGGGATTCACTGGAGGGGGAGGTGTTCATTCTGGGGAAGGTCGCCAGGAAATGGAAGAAGGATGAGAGGCACTCGCTTTTGGCTCTTCCTGGTGCCTCGCTAATGAGTCGTCAGCAGAGGCGTAAGGTAGTCAAGTCGTCTGTCAAAAATAATGAAAATGATGATGCGGTACTTGCTGGCCCTGCGCTTACTCTAGACATCCTTGCCATCTATCGATGAGCGTTTCCTCTTTGAGGGAGCGGGCGGGTGTTGCTGTCTGCGCCTACCGTTTTAGAAGATTATTTGAGCTTATCATCCCAAGTGGGGCTGTTCCTGTCGCAGCAAAGCGTGTTTCAGACGGAGGAGCTGTGTGTGATGCATGGGAAGGTTGTCTAGTTCGCTTACAGCGACAAAGCGAAGCTCCGTGGATTCGTCGGAGATTTCCAGTTGGCCGCCGGTGATGTGGGCGCGGAAGCAGATATTGAATTGGCGGCGGATTTCGCCGTCTGTGTAGGCGATGATGTGGCGGGGGTCGGTGTAGGTGCCGACCAGGCCCGTGATCTCGATGTCGAGCCCGGTTTCTTCCTTGACCTCGCGGATGGCGGCTTGGGGCAGGGATTCGTTCATCTCCATCGCTCCGCCGGGGAGGGCCCACAGGTCGTTGTCGCGTCGGCGTTGCAGGAGGATGTGGCCTTCGTCGTTGGTGACGACTGCGGAGGCGGCGACGACCATGCTGTTGGGCTCGGGGGCGTTGGGGTCGTCGTAGTACTCGGTGCGTGCCATGGTCAGTTGTCCTCGGCGGGGGTTGCGGTTTCCCAGACGGCGTCGAAGCTCTGGGCGTACGTGTCGAACATGCCGCTGCCGTCGTTGCGGCGGAGGTGCCAGACAGGGGCACCGTAAGCGTTCACGCCCCAGACGTGGGCGTTGACGAGCATCTGGTCATCCGCGCGGTAGATCGAGTTGTAGAGCGTGGTTTCGTGTGTGCGGACGTCGATACCCGGGGTGCCGATCAGTGGGCGGTAGTGCATGAGGGCCAAGCGGCAACGGGACTCGATGCCGTGCCCGAACCGCTCCTCCTGGCCGCGCTGCTGGACGTTCGTGCTGTCGGCGTCCCCGATGGCGATACGGATGGCGCAGCCTTCGGCAGCTCGTTCGCGGAGCAGGTCGTTGAAGCGCGGATACGCCTCGTGGAGGAACACGGCGGCGTAGACCAGGACGTCGATTCGTTCGCCGGCCTGGGTGAGCAGGTCCACGAACGCCGAGGTGGGGACATCGGCGCGCTTCTCGTGGAGGGCGACCAGCTCCGGGCTGACCGCGCGGGCGGGGCGGGACTGGCGAAGCGCCGGCCATAGTGCGTGCACGTCTTCTCCCAGGATCTCCGCTGCCGTGGTGGCCGTCGTCCGGCGCGGCGTACGACCCAGGTTCACCCAACGCTCGACGGACTTGGGGTCCACGTCGACCTTGTGCGCGAGGGTGGCGTACGTCCAGCCTCCGGCCGTCATGACAGCTCGCAGTCTCTCGTTCGGCGGCACAGTCTCTCCCCACACGTCGGGACGGCACTAGGGACGTTACCCATCATGCAGGACGTCCCGAAGTGGGGTAACGCGGTTGTTCCGACGTCCCGTTGGCCAGCGCGATGATCACGCAACGTAAAGCCCCCGCGGCCGTGGTGGACGGCCCGGGGAGTGGCCAACGCTGAGAAGGAGCGCCGACGTGCCGCACTGTATCGCCTGGATTCTCGATCCTTTGCTGACTTGGCTGTTTCCGCCGCCTGGACGACACAGGGCGACCGAAAACGACGCTGTGGGCGACAAGACGGATCGCCCGACGGTCGTGCTCCCGGCCGTTCCGGGGGCCGCGTCGCATGAGCACGTGGAGCGGACCGCACTGGTCCGGCCGTACCTGGTGGCTGCCGAGGAACAGCGCGAGCGGCGGTTGCGTCGGGAACGGCGGCAAGCGCTTTGGTTCGCCTCGCATGGCATCGACGTGGGCGCTCACCGGATTCACGGCATCGAGGTCGCCTCGTGACCCGGGTAACGCCTGTCACCGTAGGCGCGGTCGTGCTCGACACCTCGTGCGGAGGAGTGGGGCGCGTCATGGATCTGCATGGCGAGCGGGTGTGGTTGCGCCCGGTGGGTGGCGGTCGCGAATGGGAGGCGAAGCGCCCACGTCTCAAGCCTGTGCCCCACACGGCGGAGGTGTCGCGATGAGTCCGCGAGCCGTCATCAAGGCGGCGGAATGGACCCTGGCGGAGGAGACGGCCGAGGGATCGCCGCGTGCGATCTTCCGCGTCGAATGCGTCACCTGCGGCGCCGAGTCGGAGATGGTCGACAACGAGCCGCAACCCGTGGAGATGTGGGCGCTACAGCACACGGGACGGAACATCACGCACCGCCAATTCCGCCTGACTACGCAATGGTTCTGGCACGTGTTCCCGGCACCGGGGAACCCGCTCTACGAGCTGGAAGGCGGCGACTCCGCCACATAGACGGCCCTGACAGACAGAGAACGAAGAAGGCCGGACCACCCCTTGGCCTGGGCAGCTACCGAGGTGGTCCGGTCGGGATTCCGCAGAACCCCGGTACCGATGGTATCGGGGCTGCGGTCGTGTCCTGCGATCCGCCGCCCCTGGAACAGGGAGGTGTGAAAACCCCAGGATGCGAGTAAGTCCAGCGATGCACGCCGTGGTTCAGCAGGCGCCGAACGAGCCCGTGGCCCCCACAATCTCAGACGATGCCCCGACCGACGAACGTCCGCCACGACGATCCCGTTCGCTGCGCACGCAGGTGCGCGTGGCTGCCTGTAGTGCCGCCGGCCGGTACCGCGCTTCTCCATCTTTCTCGTCACGGTCCGCGGTAGGGATCGCGACGCGGCGCTGTTGCTGTCCACCGGGGGGTGCCGACGGACGGTGCCGCACGCGAAGCGCGAGCAACCAGGAAGTGCGAACCCCCCTGCGCGCGCGGATGAGTCGGCGGTGCCGTGTGCGAGTGGCTCGGGCTGGACGGCGGTTCGAGGCGGGCGGCGCGAGCGCCACGGTCGGCGCTGAGCGGGGCGGCAGACAGGAGCGGGCGGCGGCCGGGGCGCCGCGCCGCGCGGCCCGCTGTGCGGGCCGCCTTGATCCAGTAGAGAAACTTTGAACAGCGTGGGGGCGAGCATGGGCAACGGCCGCGCTGACGTGGCGGTGTCGCGCGCTGGTGAGTTGGGGCGATGCTCGTCCGGCACGGTGCCCGGACTCGTCGGAAGAAACTCGGGGCGCCCGGTCACAGACGCACCGCTCGAACTCCTTGGAAGGGGTGAAGGCAGCCTCAGAAGGTCGGTGAGGAGTGACGTGCGTCACAAAGATGGTCGGTCACACACTCGTGGTTTTTGACACTTCTATGGGGCGATGAAGGGGTGTGCTGGTTCACGCGTCATCAGGCATTCCCGGCGGCACCAAGTCGGGATTCGCGTGATGGCGTGGCTCAGCGCCGAGTGCGGGAGGAACGAGGATGACTGACGACGTGAGCGGGATAGTGGCCGGCATCAACGCGGAGGAAGCGCGGGTCATCGCTGAGCGGATGGCCAGCCTCGCGGCGAAGATGGAGCGGTTGGAACAGCGGCTGGACGCGGCCCTGACTACCCCTTCGTCTCGCGAGGGTGATCCTCGTTGACACTCTCGACGAGAGCCAGAACGCGGTCTAGGCGTTCCTCCAGCTCGTCCAACCGCTGTTTCAGCTGACGGAACTGTGCACTGCTGACCCTGTCCTCCTCCGGTGGCGTGGCTTCGGCTCCGCCGGGGGAGGGCTGCGGGTCGGACACGTAGCTTCCGCGCCCTGCTACGGAGTAGATCAGCCCCTCGTCCCGCAGGACTCGAAGCGCACTGTGAACCGTCGCGTTGGCGATGCCCAGGGTTTCCCTCAGATCGCGTGACGACGGTAGGCGGTCACCGGGCTTGAGCCGCCCGGACGTGATCTCTTCGCGCAGCTTGTCGGCAGCCAGCTGGTAGGGCGGGCGCGGATCGTTGGACGGCAAGGCCATGCAGCCCAGGTTAGTCCGCTCTAGAGCGTGCCGACAGTGGGCGCGAACGCAGGCTCCCATGGCTAGGTCGATCCAGATCGCCCTTGACCGCTCTAGAGCGATCCATGTACAACTGGATCTGCCGCACCGTGCGGCCTCTGAAGCCAGGGAGTTCATTCATGGCCATGCATCCGATCCAGAAGGACATCACTCAGTCCTCGTTCCTGCTGGTGACTCCGGCGGCTCCGAAGGTGAAGGACCCGCAGACGGGGGAGATCGCGACTCATCGTGAGACGGGGGAGACGCTGTACACGGTCGGTGTCGTCGAGATGCTGGCCGGGCGGGCGGACGTTCTGAAAATCACGGTTCCTGAGTCGGGCCTGTCGGACGGGCTGGCGCAGGGTGCGCCGGTTCGTCCGGTGGGGCTGGTCGCGCTTCCGTGGGCGCGGATCTTCAACGGTCAGCTCAGCGACGGGATCGCGTACCGCGCGGAATCCGTGGAGCCGGTCAAGTGAGCGCCGCTTCCGAACGCGTCTACCCGGTCCCGCCGCTGGACGGTGACGCCGATCCGCGTTTCACGGTCGGCTTGCTGTTCGACGTGTGCCGCGTGATCGAACGGCACGGCTACCCGCCAGTGACCAGCGGTGGCGACCTGGTGGAACTTCAGTTGTCGCTGTTCCGGTTCCTGTACGGGCCGACTCCCGGAAGGGCCGAGATATGACCCCGGTGGAGATCGCGGGACTGGCCCCGGCGGTTGCCGGGGCGGTCCTCGCCGTCCTGGTCGTGTGGCTGCTGGTGTGGGTGGTGCGCTACGTGCGTGCGGATCGCTTGCTGCGGGCGAGCATGCGGCAGGCGGTGCGCGTCCGCTCGGGATGGCGTCGCCTTGCGCGGATGCAGGGCTTGACGGTGACGGACCGGACGCCGACTGTGCTGGCGCAGGTGGGCGCGGGCGTCAACGGCGGGCATGGCAAGCGGCCTGAGCCGCGCGTTGTGGTGCCGAAGATCCGCGTCCGGGCCGACCGGTTCGGCGTGGAGGTGCGGGCCCAGACGCTGCCCCGGGTCGGTCTGGCGGACTACCAGAAAGCGGCGCCCTACTTGGCGGACGCGTGGCGGTGCGCCCGGGTGTCGGTGCTGCCGGACGGGCCCGGAACGGTCCGCATTCGCGGGGTGCGGCATGATCCGCTGGCCGCTTCGACCGAGCATGTTCCCTCCGGGGAGGTGCCGGAGGTGGTCAGCCGGTGGGCCCTGGGGCTGGACGAGTACGCCTCCGAGGTGGTGGTGAGCCTGGCCGAAGTGCCCGGGGTGACCGTGGCCGGTCTGCCTGGCTTCGGTAAGACCTCGCTGATCAACAAGCTGATCTGCGACCTGGCGCCCTCGCCTGCGGTGCAGTTCGCGGTGGCGGACGGCAAGGCGTCAACGGCGGCGGAAGGCGATTACGCGGACGTGGCCGACCGGCTGTTCTCCTTCGTCGGTGACGACCTGGCGGCGGGCAACGAGCTGTTCAGTCGCATGGTGGAGCTGCGGCGGGCGCGTGCGGCGGCTATCCGCTCGGCGCTGGGTGTGCGGAACATGTGGCACTGCGGTCCGCGGGCGTCCTGGCCGTTGGTCGTGCTGATCATCGACGAAGCGCACACCTTCTTCCGCGAGCACAAGGGCAGCGACCCGGCGACGAAGAAGCTCGCCGCGCTCGCGGCGGAGAACGCCCGGCTCGTCGAAGACCTGGTGAAGAAGGGCCGGGCCGTGGGCATCCTCGTCATCCTGGCCACGCAGAAGGCGACCGGGGACGCGATTCCCACGTTCATCCGCGACGTGTGCCCGGTCGGGCTGAGCTTCGCACAGAAGACCATCGAGGCAGCCGTGGCCGCCCTCGGTGAGGACATCCGCAACTGGCCGGACGCCAGCCCGGTCGCCTTGCAGGACCCCACCTATGTGGGCGTGGCCGTCATGACGGTGCAGGGGCGCGAGGGTTTCACCCGGGTCCGCACGCCGTACGTGGACGACGCCCACGCGGCCCGGATCGCCGCTGAGACCGCGCACCTCACACGCAACCCCTCCGCCCTGCTGACCGGGACAGCGGGCCACGGCGCGGAAGCCGCCTGAACCTGACCGCCTCGACGACAGGAAGGAGGTGAAACCCTCATGGCACACGACCGGATGACACAACGCGTCGTCACCGTGGTCATGGCCCTGATCGCCGCTCTGGCGTTCGTGTTCTCCTTCGGGAATGTCTGGGCACTGGCGCTTCGCCTTGGCGTGCCCCGACCGATTGCCCCGCTGATCGCCCCCATGGTGGACCTGTCGGTCCTCGGGCTCCTGGTCGGCCTGCGCGCATTGTCCCTGCGCGGTGTGCCGGCCTCCGAACTGAAGGGGGCTACCCGGCTCATGCACTTGTCCGGGCTGCTGACCCTGGCGCTCAACGTCGCTGAACCCGTCCTGACCGGGCACTACGGCCGCGCCGCACTGGACGCGGTCGCCCCGATCCTCCTGCTCGGATGGGGACAGGTCGGCCCGCAACTCCTTCGCCACTTCCACACCGCAACGGAAGCCGTTCCGGAACCGGGCCCGGCGCCGCGACCGGCCCTCGAACCGGACCCGGCCTCGCCCGCCATGCCCGACGTTCCGGTCAACGAGCCGCCACCCGTTCCCCAGTCTCCGGCCGTGCCGGGCCCGCTGCTGGCGGCGGCCCGCCGCATAGCCGAGACCCACCGGGCCGAACACGGCGAACCGATCACCCCCGCGCAACTCGCCGCACGACTGGGCGTCGCCCTGCCCGTCGCCCTCGCCGCGCACGCCCGGCTCTCCGCCTGAGCCGCCGGCCGACCCGTCCGCTCGGACCCAAGCACTCGAACGCCAAAGCCCCGGCCCGGAACGTCTGTTGCCTGCAAGCTCGCCGTCCCGGGCCGGGTGCCCTACCGATCCATCGGAGGACACCCCAGCATGACACCCCAGACCATTCCGCAGCACCTCACCAGCCCCGCGATACGGGACCTGGTGGAGCTGGCCGGTCTCGACGACTTCGACCGAGTACGGGCACAGGTCACCAGCGTGTCCGGCTGCACCCGCCCCGTGCAGCTCGTCGGCCAGAGCAGCACCGTGGACGGAACGACCGGCGAAGTCCTGCACACCTTCGACACCGCCGACGAACCGACCGGCCGCCTCCTGGTCCCCTGCGGCAACCGCCGCTCCTCCCGCTGCCCCTCCTGCTCACGCCGCTACGCCGCAGACACCTTCCACCTGATCCGCGCCGGGCTGACCGGCGGCAAGAACGTTCCGGACAGCGTGCGCACCCACCCGCGCGTGTTCGCCACGCTCACCGCGCCCTCGTTCGGCCCGGTCCACACCCGCCCCACCACGCCCACCGGGCGGCGACTGCCCTGCCGCTGCGGCGCATGGCACGGCACGGACGCCCCGGTCCTGGGAACTCCCGTGGCCCCGGCCACCTACGACTACGCGGGCGCCGTGCTGTGGAACGCCCACGCCTCCGCGCTGTGGGCCCGCTTCACCACCTACCTGCGCCGCGAAGTCGCCGCACTGCTCGACATGACACAAAAGGCGTTGAAGGCGGTCCTGCGGGTGTCCTTCGCCAAGGTCGCTGAGTACCAGCGGCGGGGCATGGTCCACTTCCATGCCGTGATCCGCTTCGACGGTCCCGAGGGTTGCGACGCAGCGCCCCCGGGTTACGCCACTGCGGATGTGCTGGCGCGCGCCGTACGGCAAGCCGCGCGCCGCGTCGAGCTGACCATCTCGTCCGACGCGGTGGGCGAACGGACTCTCCGGTGGGGCAGCCAACTGGACGTCCGCGAGATCGCGGGCTTCGGCGACGGGGCGGAACTCACGGACAAGGCGGTTGCTGCCTACGTCGCCAAGTACGCGACGAAGGGCGCCGAATCCGCCGGGACCATCGACTACCCGCTGCACTGCTCGGCCTGCGACGGACGCGGACAGCGGGCGGGCAACGCCTGCCGGCCGTGTGAGGGCACCGGCCTGAGCCGCCCGGTCACCTCGCTGCCCGTCGTGGAACACGCGCGCCAGATGATCCGGACGTGCTGGGAGCTGGGACGGCTGCCGGACTTCGCGGGCCTCAAGCTCTGGAAGTGGGCGCACATGCTCGGCTTCCGGGGCCACTTCTCAACCAAGTCCCGCCGCTACTCCACCACGCTCGGGGCCTTGCGCGACGTACGCCGCGCCTGGCGCCGCGAGCAAGCGCACGAGCGGCTGGGCCTGGATGCCGGTGGGGGCACGCTTGTCGTCGAGTCCTCCATGGCCTACCTGGGCACCGGCTACCGACCGGGTGAGGAACTGCTTGCGGCCACCGTGCGGCACGAACGGAACCTCGTCCGGCTGTTCGCGGAGGGTGGTGCGGACCGATGAGGGACCGCTACCTGAGCGTGGACCAGGTGGCGGAAGTGCTGGGCACCACCGCGCGCTTCCCCCGGCGGCTGATCGCGGAACGGCGGATCACGTTCGTCAAGGTCGGTCGGCACGTCCGCATACCCGAAAGCGCGCTCACCGCGTTCGTGGAGGCCAACACCGTCCGGCCGGTGCAGCGGCGCCGGTCCCGCTTCGGGAAGGTGGCCTGAGATGGCGAACGCCAAGGGCAGGCGCCGCCGGTTCGGTGCCGTTCGCAAGCTGCCGTCCGGCCGCTGGCAGGCTCGCTATCCGGGACCTGACGGGGTCATGCGCCCGGCGGACCGCACCTTCGAGACCAGCGGTGACGCGGATGACTGGCTGGCTGAGAAGAAGACGGAGATGCGGCGCGGGGAGTGGCAGGACCCCGATGCCGGAGCGGTCAACTTCGCGGAGTACGCCGTTCAGTGGGTTGATGAGCGGGACTTGGCGGCGACGACGGAGGAACTGTACCAGCGGCTTCTGCGGCTGCATGTGCTGCCGCACTTCGGCGGGCTCGACCTGGACGAGATCACCGCGCCCCGGGTGCGGACCTGGCGGGCGGAGCTGCTGAAGAAGACGGGCGCGACGACGGTGGCCAAGTCCTACCGGCTTCTCAAAGCCATCATGGAGACGGCGACGGATGATGAGCTGATCCGCCGCAATCCGTGCCGGATCAGGGGCGCGGGCAAGGAGTCCGCGGCTGAGCGGCCGGTGGCCACCGTCGAGCAGGTGGACGCGCTGGCCGACGCGATGGGCCCGCGCTGGCGGCTCATGGTCTACCTCGCCGCGTACGGCCCGCTCCGGCCCGAGGAACAGGCCGAGATGCGGCGGCCGGATGTGGACCTGGACGCCGTGGGCGTGTGGGTGCGGCGGGCCGCTCCGGAGCTGACCACCGGGCGGCGGGTCGTCGGCGACACCAAGTCGGACGCGGGGAGGCGGTTCGTCGTGCTGCCGGCGTTCATGGAGAGGGACCTGCGGCGGCACCTCGACTGGTACGCGGAGAAGAAGCCGGATGGCCTGCTGTTCGTGGGGGAGAAGGGCAAGCCGTTCCGGCGGTCCACCTTCGGACGGAAGTGGCGCAAGGCTCGGGCCAGGGTGGGCATGCCGGACGACTTCCGGTTCTACGACCTGCGGCACACCGGGCACACCCTCTCTACGCAGAGTGGTGCCACGCTCAAAGACACGATGGTCCGCGCGGGCCAGTCCTCGGAGAAGGCGGCCATGATCTATCAGCACTCCAACCGCGAGCGTCAGCGGGAGGTGGCCGAAGGTATCGATGCCCGGGTGCGGGCGCAGCGTGAAGCCGCTGACAGGAAGCGCGGCGACGGAGCATCTGGCACGGATCTGGCACGCGGCTCATAAATTGGTCTGGACAACACGAAGGCCCGGGTCGGAGAGACTGCCTCTGACCTGGGCCTTTGCCGTTGGAGCGGGCGACGAGAATCGAACTCGCGCTCTGAGCTTGGGAAGCTCATGTTCTACCATTAAACTACGCCCGCCTGACCCGTCCTGCGGGCGGGTCGTGGGTCTTACCCTACCGCATCTTCCTCGGTGCCGTGTACGTCGGAGTGGCGGCGTGGTGGGTGTCGGTCGGGTCTCCTAGGGTGGCGTTCGCCGTCGTCAAGTCGCCTGGGAGAGGTGAGTGTTGCAGACCAACACCGTTGTGCGTTGCGCCGAGGGGCATGTGTTCGCCGCGGCCCGGTTCCCGCTTCAGCAGCTGGGGCGGGACCGGATCGGGCCGGGGCGGTTGTTGCGGTGTCCGCGGTGCGCGCGGTTGCGGAGCGCGGTGCCGGTCGGGGGCGGGTCAGATGCGGGTCCGGTGGAAGTTGAGGTAGGAGCGGGAGGGGGTGGGACCCCGCTGCCCCTGGTAGCGGGACCCGGTACGGGTTGAGCCGTAGGGGTGCTCGGCCGGGGAGGAGAGGCGGAACATGCAGAGCTGCCCGATCTTCATCCCCGGCCAGAGCTTGATGGGCAGGGTGGCCACGTTCGACAGTTCGAGGGTGACGTGGCCGGAGAAGCCCGGGTCGATGAAGCCGGCCGTCGAGTGGGTGAGCAGCCCGAGGCGGCCCAGGGAGCTCTTGCCCTCCAGGCGCGAGGCCACGTCGTCGGGGAGGGTGACCGTTTCGTAGGTCGAGGCCAGGACGAACTCGCCGGGGTGCAGGATGAACGGCTCCTCGCCCGGCGGCTCGATCACGCGGGTGAGGTCGGGCTGTTCCGTGGCCGGGTCGATGTGCGGGTAGCGGTGGTTCTCGAAGACCCGGAAGTAGCGGTCCAGCCGCACGTCGATGCTCGACGGCTGGACCATCGTCGGGTCGTACGGGTCGATCCGCACGCGGCCGGTGTCGATTTCCGTACGGATGTCCTTGTCTGACAGAAGCACGCCCCGAGGTTAATACCTTCCGCGCGCGGGGCGGCTACAGCGTCCCCAGCTTGACCAGCATCAGCAGGGCGAGCAGCTGGATCGTCGAGGAGGCCAGGGCGCGGGGCCAGGCGATCTCGTGCGAGCGGCTGACCATCAGCGTGAACAGGAAGCCGGCGTAGAGCCAGGTCACCCAGCCGACGATCTGGACGACGGGGTTCGCGCCGCCGAGGAAGATGGCGAGGGCGAGCCGGGGCACGTCGGTCAGGGTCATGATCAGCATGGCGAGCCCCGCGGTGGGCGCCCAGATGCCGTTGCCGCCGAACTGCCTGGCCAGGTTGTGCGTGACGGTGCTCAGCACGAGGGCGCCGAGGACCATCGCGGCCCCGGTGACCAGCAGGTAGGGCGCGACGGTCGAGGCGGTGGTCTCAAGGATCGACTCGCGGGCCTCGTCGAGCCCGAAGACCGCCACCAGGCCGTAGAGGAACGTGACGATCAGCGCCGGCCACCAGACCGCGTAGTCCCGCATGTGCCAGAAGGTGCGGTCGGGCCGGAAGAGGATTCCGGTCAGCAGCTCCTGCCAGCGCAGCGGCGGGGGCGGCGGCGGTGCCGCGGGTTCCGGCCGGGGCTGGGGCGCGGTCGTGTACGGGTCGTACGGGGCGCCGTACGAGGGGTCCTGCGGGTACGGCTGCGGGGCGCCGGCGTAGGGCGCCGGCGCTGGGGGGTGCCCGTCGCGCCTTCTTCTGAATACGGCCACGCCTATGAACGTACCGCTTCCGTCGCCGTGGGTGTCGCACGGACCGACTCCAGGAGCAGTTGCGCGACGTCGACGACGCGCAGGTCCTCCTTGGCTGTGCCGTCGTTCTTCTTGCCGTTGACCGAGTCGGACAGCATGACCAGGCAGAACGGGCAGGCGGTGGAGACGATGTCGGGGTTGAGGGAGAGGGCCTCGTCGACGCGGTCGTCGTTGACGCGCTTGCCGATGCGCTCCTCCATCCACATGCGCGCGCCGCCGGCGCCGCAGCAGAACCCGCGTTCCTTGTGCCGGTGCATCTCCTCGTTCCGCAGGCCGGGAACGCGGCCGATGATCTCGCGCGGCGGCGTGTAGACCTTGTTGTGGCGGCCCAGGTAGCAGGGGTCGTGGTAGGTGATCAGGCCCTCGACGGGGGTGACGGGGACGAGCTTGCCCGCGTCGACGAGGTGCTGGAGCAGCTGGGTGTGGTGGATGACCTCGTAGGTGCCGCCGAGCTGCGGGTACTCGTTGGCGATGGTGTTGAAGCAGTGCGGGCAGGTGGTGACGATCTTCTTGGCGGAGGCGGCGTCGAGCGTCTCGACGTTCTGCTGCCCGAGCTGCTGGAACAGGAACTCGTTGCCGAGGCGGCGGGCCGAGTCCCCGGTGCACGCCTCGTCGCCGCCCATGATGGCGAAGCTGACGCCGGCCAGGTGCAGGAGTTCGGCGAACGCCTTGGTGGTCTTCTTGGCGCGGTCCTCCAGGGCGCCGGCGCAGCCGACCCAGTAGAGGTACTCGGTGCCGCTCAGGTCCTCGACGTCCGTGCCGACGACGGGCACGTCGAAGTCGACTTCCTTCGTCCACTCAAGGCGCTTCTTCTTGGCCAGGCCCCAGGGGTTGCCCTTGCGTTCCAGGTTCTTGAGCATCGTGCCCGCCTCGCTCGGGAACGCGGACTCGATCATGACCTGGTAGCGGCGCATGTCGACGATGTGGTCGACGTGTTCGATGTCGACGGGGCACTGCTCGACGCACGCGCCGCAGGTGGTGCAGGACCACAGCACGTCGGGGTCGATGACGCCCTGCTGCTCCGCGGTGCCGACCAGGGGGCGTTCGGTGATGTCGTTGGTCTCGCCGGCCAGGAGGTAGGGCGCGGCGGCGTGCGCCTGGTCGCGCAGCGACATCACGAGGAGCTTGGGGGAGAGGGGCTTGCCAGTGTTCCACGCGGGGCACTGGGACTGGCAGCGCCCGCACTCGGTGCAGGTGGAGAAGTCGAGCAGGCCCTTCCACGAGAAGTGCTCGACGCGGGAGACGCCGAACTGGGCGTCCTCGTCGGGGTCCTCGAAGTCGATGGGCTCGCCGGCCGAGGTCATGGGCAGCAGCGGGCCGAGGGCGGGGCCGCCCGCGGCGTCGCGCTTGAACCAGATGTTGGGGAACGCCAGGAAGCGGTGCCACGCGACGCCCATGTCGGTGTTGAGGGCGATGGTGATGGCCCAGACCGCCGTGGTGCCGAGCTTGATCATCGCGGTCAGGTAGACCAGGTTCTGGAGGGTGCCGGTGCCCAGGCCGTCGAACGCGGCGACCAGCGGGTAGGTGACGAAGTAGGACGCCTCGTAGCCGTCGACGTGGTGCAGGGCGCCTTCGAGGCCGCGCAGCACGAGGATGGCCGCGCCGATGACGAGGATGACGTACTCGACGAAGTACGCCTGCCAGAACGTCGACCCGGTGAACCGCGACTTGCGGCCGGCGCGCGCGGGGTGGCCGAGCAGCCGGACGGTGATGAGGGTGCCGATGCCGACGACCGTCATGGCGGCGATGAACTCGATCCACATCTCGTAGGGCACGAAGCCGCCGAGCAGGGGGAGCGTCCAGTCGGCCTGGAACAGCTGGCCGATGGCCTGGATGATCGTGAGGCCGAGGGTCAGGAAGCCGATCATGACGAACCAGTGGGCGACGCCGACCAGGCGCCAGCGGTTCATGCGGGTGTGGCCGAGGAATTCCCTGGCGAGGGTGGCGGTGCGTTTCCCCGGGGCGTCGGTGCGCAGTCCCGCCGGCACGGGCTGGCCGAGCCGGAGCGTGCGGACGAGCTGCACCGCGGCCCGGGCGAACAGCGCGATGGCGACCGCGATGAGCACCAGCGAGACGACGATGGCGGCGAGTTGCATGGTGGCTCCTCGAACCTGCGGGCCTGGGGCGACGGGCGGGCTAGCAAGATAGCCCAGCCCCATCCTACTAGGCGGTAACTTACCCGTTCGGCCCGGAGTCACGCCCGCGGGCCCGCGTCCCCTTGACTTCAACTTCACTTGACGTTTCAGGCTGTGGTCCGTCGCCCCGCGCCGGCGGGCCGCGACGCCCCCGCTCAACGGAAGGGAACGCTCATGCCCGAGACCCTCACTGCCCCGGCCGCGCTCCGCCTGGTGATCCTGGTCGGCAGCGTCAGGGAGGGCCGGTTCGGCCCGACGGTCGCCCGCTGGTTCGCCGACGTCGCCGCCGGCCGCGAGGACTGGACGGTCGACGTGGTCGACCTGGCCGACCCCGCCGTCGCCCTGCCCCTCGACATGGGCGAGGCGGGCCCGAAGCAGCAGGCGCTCGCGGCCCGGCTGGGCGCGGCCGACGCGTTCGTCGTGGTCACGCCCGAGTACAACCACAGCTACCCGGCCGGGCTGAAGAACGTCATCGACTGGCACCGCGAGGAGTGGCAGGCCAAGCCGGTGGGCTTCGTCTCCTACGGCGGGCTCTCCGGCGGCCTGCGGGCGGTCGAGCACCTGCGGCCGGTCTTCGCCGAGCTGCACACGGTCACCGTGCGCGACACGGTCAGCTTCCACGGCGCCTGGTCGCGGTTCGGGGACGACGGCGCCCCGCTCGACCCCGAGGCGTGCGGCGGCGCGGCCAAGGTCCTGCTCGACCAGCTCGCCTGGTGGGCCGACGCGCTGCGCGCCGCCCGCGCGCGCCGCCCGTACGCGGCCTGACCGCCGGGCCGCCCGGCCGGCCGGCGGGCCCGTTCGGGGTGGCGCGGCGGCGTTCGGGGGAATCAGGGGAATCTTCCGACAGATAATCCCAAATGCCGTAAGTCGCCCGGTGCGGCGCGCAGGATGGACCCGAACGGAACCGGACGCGACCCGGGAGCGTGCCGGACGAGCCGGAAGGGTGGAGCGCTGTCGTGGCTGTCCAGATGACGCGGAACCAGAAGTGGCTGTGGTGGTTGCTTCTGGCCTTCGGCATCCTGCTGGCGATCACGGCCGGCACGGCGCTGTGGGCCTACCAGAAGCTCAACGGCAACATCCGCACCGACCACACGGCAGCCGAGGCGCTGGCGCGGGACTCGGCCGGCCGGCCGGCCGAGGAGCGGACGGGGGCCAGGAACATCCTGGTGATCGGCCACGACGAGGGCTCCGGCACCGGCAACGCCAGGTCCGACACGGTCCTGCTGCTGCACCTGGCGGCGGACGGGAGCCGGGTCGACGCGGTGCACGTGCCGCGCGACATCGTCGTGGACATCCCGGCCTGCGCCGAGCCGGGCGGCGGGCGCAGCCGGCCGGGGCCCGGGCAGTTCAACTGGGCGTTCCAGTACGGCGGCGCGGCCTGCACCATCCGGACGTTCGAGCAGCTGAGCGGCGTGCGCGTCGACCACCACCTGACGGTGGGGTTCGAGGGGTTCGCCGAGGTCGTGGACGCCGTCGGCGGCGTCGAGGTCGAGCTGGCCGAGGCCGAGCGCGACCCGAACGTCGGGCACGACCTGCCGGCGGGCCGGCACGTGCTCGACGGCGAGCAGGCGCTCGCGTACGCCAGGGCCCGCGTGTACGTCGGCGACGGCAGCGACCTGAACCGGCTGCTGCGGCAGCAGCACCTGCTCGGCCTGCTGCACGAGCGGATCACCGAGGACGGCGCCGTCGGCAACCCGGCGCGCCTGTACCCGCTGCTGACGGCCGCGACGTCCGCGATCACGGCGGACGCGGGGCTCGACTCGCTGAACGAGCTGCACGGGCTGGTGCGCGACGTGCGGGCCGTTCCCGACGGCGCGGTGACGTTCCATACCGTGCCGACCCTGCCGCACCCGGCGCGGGCCGACCGGCTCGCGCTCGACACCCGGGCGGCGGACCGCCTCTTCGCCGCCCTGCGCCGGGACGAGCGGCTGCCGAGCCCCGCCTGACCGGAATCGTTCGTTCGTGAACGGATGTCGGTCCGTTCCCGAACGAGATGCGGCGGACGGGGGCGCGTGCTGGCATGGAGAGATGTTGGTGACGATCGTGGGCGCGGGCGCGATGGCCCGCGGCACAGCGACCATCGCGCTGGCCGGCGGGCACAGCGTGCGGCTGGTCGGCCGCTCCCCCGAGCGGACCGAGGCACTGGTCGGCGAGCTGCGCGCGACCGCGCCCGACGGGGATGTCGAACGGTCCGACGCGATCGGCACGGAGGACGCCGACCTGGTGGTGCTCGCCGTTCCGTGGCCGGCCGGGCGCGACATCGCCGCGGACCTGGGCACCGCGCTGGCCGGCTCGGTCCTGGTCGACCTGAGCAACCCGGTCGACAGGGCCACCCTCGACGCGCTCGTCGTGCCGCCCGGCACCTCGGCGGCCGAGGAGATCGCCGCCGCCGCGGCGCCGGGCGCGCCGGTGGTGAAGGCGTTCAACACCGTCTTCGCCCGCACGCTGCTCTCCGGCCGGGTCGCCGACCGGCCGCTCGACGTGCTGATCGCGGGGGACGACGAGGACGGCAAGGGCGCCGTCGCGGACCTGGCCGCGTCCGGTGGGCTGCGCCCGCTCGACGTGGGCCCGCTGCGCCGGGCCCGCGAGCTTGAGGGGTTCCAGCTCCTGCACATGGCCGCCCAGGAACGGCTCGGCCTCGGCTGGTCGAGCGCCGTGAAGATCCTGCCCTGACCCGGGAGGGGCCGTGTGGTCACGCCGAATAGCCCTGTGGGCCGCGGTCGCGCCGCTGGCCGCCGCGGTGACGTGGGCCGCGCCGCCGCTGACGGCGCCGGCCACCGCGCCGCCCGCGGCCGAGCACCGGTGGCCGCCGGTGAAACGGGCCGCGCCCGCGCCCGCGGTGGTCACGCGCACCGCGTGGGGCGCGGACGAGGACATGCGGGGGGAGGCCGTCACCTACACGGGCGCGGCCCGCGCGCTGTTCGTGCACCACACCAACCACCCGGACGACTACGACTGCGCCGACGTGCCCGAGATGCTGCGCGCGATGCAGGCCGACCACGTGGGGCGCAGGGGCTGGGACGACCTGGGCTACAACTTCGTCGTCGACAAGTGCGGAACGATCTACGAGGGGCGCTCGGGCGGGCTCGACCGCTTCGTGCTCGGGGCGCACACCACCGGGTTCAACTCGGACAGCGTCGGCGTCGCCGCGCTCGGTGACTTCGCGGTCGTCGGGGAGGTGCCGC
The DNA here is from genome assembly GCF_020410765.1 of Streptomyces marincola. NCBI lineage: Bacteria > Bacillati > Actinomycetota > Actinomycetes > Kitasatosporales > Streptomycetaceae > Streptomyces > Streptomyces marincola. The sequence goes on from NZ_CP084541.1 coordinate 3,630,279, forward strand.
GGGCGCTGGTGGACGCGATAGCGCGGATCGCCGCGTGGAAGCTGCGCCCCGGCACCGATCCGCGCGGGCGGGTGGAGATGGTGTCGACGAACGACGCCAGCCGGGTGCCCGAGGGCGACCCGGCCCGGCTGCACGTCGTGTCGGGGCACCGGGACATCGTTCCGACGCACTGCCCGGGCGACGCCCTGCACGCCGAGCTGCCGGCCATCAGGGCCGAGGCGGCCCGGCTGCGCGTGACGGCCGGGCGCTGACGCGGTGCCGCGCCGCCCCGAGCTGCCGGGCGCAGGCGATCTCCAGCCGCGCTGGCTGCGGGCGCTGCCGCTCGCGCTGCTCGTCGTGGTGGCCGTCGCGGAGTGGTTCGCGCCGGGCTGGGTGCAGCTGGCGTTCCTGTTCGCGACGCTGCCGCCGCTGACCGGGCTGGTCTACGGGCCGCGCATGACCACGCTCATCGGGGCGCTCGCGCTGCTGCTGCTCGCGCTGCCGGCGACGAGGCCGCCGCACGTGAGCGACGCGGACCTGGGCGCGGTCGGCGCGATCTCGGTGGGCGGGGTGCTGGTGTCGTGGATCAGGACCAGGTACGTGCGGGACTTCGTCGTGGTGCGCAACGTCGCCGAGGAGGTGCAGCGCGCCGTGCTGCCGCCGCTGCCCGGGCGCGTGGGCGACGTGCGCTGCGCGGCGCTGTACCGCGCGGCGCAGGTCGGGGCGCTGGTGGGCGGCGACCTGTACGACGTGCGGACCGGCCCGTACGGGGTGCGGGCGCTGGTGGCGGACGTGCAGGGGCACGGCCTCGCGGCGGTCGGCACGGTGGCGGCGCTGCTCGGCGCGTTCCGGGAGGCCGTGCTCGACGAGGCGGACCTGGGCGCGGTCGCGGCGCGCATGGACCGCAGGCTGCGGGTGGACGCGGCGTCGGCGGGTCCCGGCGGCGCGGGGGGCGGGGGCGAGCCGTCGGAGCTGTTCGCGACGGCGCTGCTGCTCGAACTCCCGGTGGGCGCGGCCGAAGTGCGGCTGGTGAGCTGCGGGCACCCGCCGCCGCTGCTGATCAGGGACGGGCGGGTGGCGGAGCTGGCGGCGGAGCCCGGGCCGCCGCTGGGGCTCGGCGCGGCCGAGGCCGTGCCGCCGGAGGCGGCGGTGAAGGGGCTGCGCCGGGGGGACGTGCTGCTCGGGTACACCGACGGGGTGACCGAGGCGCGCGACGGCGCGGGCGCGTTCTACCCGCTGGCGGAACGGCTGGCCGGGGCGGTGGAGCGGGAGTGGCCCGGGGGGCGGCTGCCTGCGGACGGTCTCGACGACCTGGTGGAGTACGTGTGGCGGGACGTGACGCGGTACGCGGAGGCGGTGCAGGACGACGTGGCCCTGCTGGCGTTGAGCGCCGATGAACGACAAGAGTTGAGCTGACCCGGCTCAGGGTATTTGACGGCTGCCTTCGCCTGCGGCACTCTTGAGTCAGTTGCACTCAAGCCAGTAGCTGGAGGATACCGAAATGGCACGTGCGGTCGGCATCGACCTGGGCACGACGAACTCCGTCGTCAGTGTTCTCGAAGGCGGTGAGCCCACCGTCATCACCAACGCCGAGGGCGCCAGGACCACGCCGTCCGTTGTGGCCTTCGCGAAGAACGGCGAGGTGCTCGTCGGCGAGGTGGCCAAGCGCCAGGCCGTCACCAACGTGGACCGGACGATCCGTTCCGTCAAGCGCCACATGGGCACGGACTGGAAGATCGGCCTGGACGGCAAGGACTTCAACCCGCAGCAGATCAGCGCGTTCATTCTCCAGAAGCTGAAGCGCGACGCGGAGTCCTACCTGGGCGAGAAGGTCACCGACGCGGTGATCACCGTCCCCGCGTACTTCAACGACCACGAGCGGCAGGCCACCAAGGAGGCCGGCGAGATCGCGGGCCTGAACGTGCTGCGCATCGTCAACGAGCCGACGGCCGCCGCGCTCGCCTACGGCCTGGAGAAGGACGACCAGACCATCCTCGTGTTCGACCTCGGCGGTGGCACGTTCGACGTGTCGCTCCTTGAGATCGGCGACGGCGTGGTCGAGGTCAAGGCCACCAACGGCGACAACCACCTCGGCGGCGACGACTGGGACCAGCGCGTCGTCGACCACCTGGTCCGCCAGTTCCAGAACGCGCACGGCGTGGACCTCGCCAAGGACAAGATGGCTCTCCAGCGGCTGCGCGAGGCCGCGGAGAAGGCGAAGATCGAGCTGTCCTCGTCCACCGAGACCACGATCAACCTGCCTTACATCACGGCCTCGGCCGAGGGCCCCCTGCACATGGACGAGAAGCTGACCCGGGCGCAGTTCCAGCAGCTCACGTCCGACCTGCTTGAGCGCTGCAAGACCCCGTTCCACAACGTGATCAAGGACGCGGGCATCCACCTGTCCGAGATCGACCACGTGGTCCTGGTCGGCGGCTCGACCCGCATGCCCGCCGTCGCGGACCTGGTGCGCGAGCTGACCGGCGGCAAGGACGCCAACAAGGGCGTGAACCCGGACGAGGTCGTCGCCATCGGCGCCAGCCTCCAGGCCGGTGTGCTCAAGGGCGAGGTCAAGGACGTCCTGCTGCTCGACGTCACCCCGCTGTCCCTCGGCATCGAGACCAAGGGCGGCATCATGACCAAGCTGATCGAGCGCAACACCACGATCCCGACCAAGCGCTCGGAGATCTTCACCACGGCGGAGGACAACCAGCCCTCGGTGCAGATCCAGGTCTACCAGGGCGAGCGCGAGATCGCCGCGTACAACAAGAAGCTCGGGATGTTCGAGCTGACCGGGCTGCCCCCCGCGCCGCGCGGCGTGCCGCAGATCGAGGTCACCTTCGACATCGACGCGAACGGCATCATGCACGTCTCCGCCAAGGACCTCGGCACCGGCAAGGAGCAGCGGATGACCGTCACCGGCGGCTCCGCGCTGCCGAAGGACGACATCGAGCGCATGATGCGCGACGCCGAGCAGTACGCCGACGAGGACTCGCGCCGCCGTGAGGCCGCCGAGACCCGCAACCAGGCGGAGCAGCTCGTCTACACCACGGAGAACTTCCTCAAGGAGAACGCCGAGAAGGTGCCCGCCGAGGTCAAGACCGAGGTGGAGACGGCCGTCGCCGACCTGAAGGAGAAGCTGAAGGGCGAGGACACCGCCGCCATCCGCGAGGCGTCCGAGAAGGTCGCGGCCACCAGCCAGAAGCTGGGCCAGGCGATGTACGCCGACACCCAGGGGGCGCAGGCCGCGGGCGGTGCGCCCGGCGCTGAGGGCGCGCCCGGCGGCGCGGCCGGCGCGCAGGCCGACGACGACGTCGTCGAAGCCGAGATCGTGGACGACGACAAGCCGAAGGGCGGTGCGGCGTGACCCAGGACCCGCAGGGCTTCGACAAGGAGCCCGAGGTCCCCGAAGGCGAGGCGACGGGGCCCAAGGCCCCGGCGGAGCCGGCCGGCCCCGACGGGCCGGCCGGCGGCGAGGCCGCCAAGGGCGGCGACACCGGCGCTGCGGACCCGCAGCCGTCGGCCCGGGACCTCGGCGACATCGGTGACCTCGGCGAGCTGGGTGACCTGGCGGACCTCAAGGGCCCGGGCGACCTCGGCGACGCGGCGGTGACCGCGCAGCTCGACCAGGCCCGTTCGGCCCTTCAGGAGCGCACGCAGGACCTCCAGCGCCTCCAGGCGGAGTTCCAGAACTACCGCCGCCGCGTGGAGCGCGACCGCGTCGCCGTCAAGGAGATGGCCGTGGCCAACCTCCTGACGGAGCTGCTGCCGGTGCTCGACGACATCGGCAGGGCCCGCGACCACGGCGAACTGGTCGGTGGCTTCAAGCAGGTGGCCGAGTCGCTTGAGACCGTCGCGGCGAAGATGGGCCTGGCCCAGTTCGGCAAGGAGGGCGAGCCCTTCGACCCGACGGTGCACGAGGCCCTGATGCACAGCTACTCGCCCGACGTCACCGAGACGACGTGCGTGCAGATCCTCCAGCCGGGGTACCGCATCGGCGAGCGGACGATCCGCCCGGCCCGCGTCGGCGTCGCCGAGCCGCAGCCGGGCAAGCCGGCCGAACAGGAGGAGAGTGCCCCCGAGAAGGACGACGGCGGTGGCCCGGACGAGGGCTGATGCCGACGTGAACCGGCCGACGTGGAAGGAGGGACGCCGGGGATGAGCACCAAGGACTTCATCGAGAAGGACTTCTACAAGGTCCTCGGCGTCCCGAAGGACGCCACCGAGGCGGAGATCAAGAAGGCGTACCGCAAGCTCGCCCGGGAGAACCACCCCGACGCCAACACGGGCGACGCCAAGGCCGAGGACCGTTTCAAGGACGTGTCCGAGGCGTACGACGTACTCGGCGACCCCAAGCGGCGCAAGGAGTACGACGAGGCGCGCGCCCTGTTCGGCAACGGCGGCTTCCGCCAGGGGCCGGGCGCCGGCGGTCAGTTCAACTTCGACCTCGGCGACCTGTTCGGCGGGGGCCAGCCGGGCGGCGGCCCGGGCGGCGCGGGCGGCCCCGGGGCCGGCGGCTTCGGCGGCGGGCTCGGGGACGTCTTCGGGGGCCTGTTCAACCGCGGCGGGCCCGGCACGCGTGCCCAGCCGCGCCGCGGCCAGGACATCGAGTCCGAGGTGACGCTCAGCTTCACCGAGGCGGTGTCGGGGGCGACCGTTCCGCTGCGGATGTCCTCAAGCGCGGCCTGCAAGTCCTGCTCGGGCACCGGCGACAAGAACGGCACGCCGCGCGTGTGCCCGACCTGCGTCGGCACCGGGCAGGTCAGCCGGGGCGGCGGTGGCGGCTTCTCGCTCACCGACCCCTGCGTCGACTGCCGCGGGCGCGGCCTGATCGCGCAGGACCCGTGCCAGGCGTGCAAGGGCAGCGGGCGCGCGACCAGTTCGCGGACGATGCAGGTGCGCATCCCCGCGGGCGTCGACGACGGGCAGCGCATCCGGTTGCGGGGCAAGGGCGCGCCGGGCGAGCGCGGCGGTCCGCACGGCGATCTGTACGTGGTGGTCCACGTCGACGCGCACCCGGTGTTCGGCAGGCGCGGCGACAACCTCACGGTCACCGTGCCGGTGACCTTCCCCGAGGCCGCGCTCGGTGGTGAGATCAGGGTGCCGACGCTCGGCGGGCCGCCGGTGACGCTGAAGCTGCCGCCGGGCACGCCCGGCGGACGCACCATGCGGGCCCGGGGGAAGGGCGCGGTGCGCAAGGACGGCAGCCGGGGCGACCTGCTCGTGACCGTGGAGGTCGCGGTGCCGGACGCGCTGGACGACAAGGCGAAGAAGGCGCTGGAGGAGTACCGAGCCGCGGCGGAGGGCGAGGACCCCAGGGCGGGGCTGTTCGAGGCCGCGAAGGGAGAGTAATGAGATGAACGGCCGGAACGGACCAAGTGGCAACCCCTACGAGCTGACCGAAGAGACTCCGGTGTACGTCATCTCCGTCGCGGCTCAGCTCTCCGGGCTGCACCCGCAGACGCTGCGGCAGTACGACCGGCTCGGCCTGGTGTCGCCGGACCGGACCGCCGGCCGTGGCCGCAGGTACTCGGCGCGCGACATCCAGTTGCTGCGCGAGGTGCAGCGGCTCTCCCAGGACGAGGGCATCAACCTGGCCGGGATCAAGCGGATCATCGAGCTGGAGACGCAGGTCGCGGCGCTCCAGGCGAAGGTGGCCGAGCTCCAGCAGGCCGTCGAGGGCGCCGCCGTCGCCATGCGGCAGCGCGAGGCGCAGGTGCACGCGTCCTACCGCCGCGACCTGGTGCCCTACCAGGACGTCAGGCAGTCGGCCGCGATCGTGGTCTGGCGTCCGGAGCGCGGGCACCGGGCCTGAACCCCCGAGCGGGCCCGTGCCCCGGACGCGGGCCCGCGCCCCGCGGCGGGCCGGGCCGTTCCGCGGCGGGCCGGGCCGTTCCGCCGTGCGCCGTCCTCGCCCGGCCACCACCGGCAGCGACGTCCGAGCGAGCAGCACCGCCTCCACCGGAGTCGGGGACCCGAGCGCCCGCCCGACGCAACAGCCGGGCCATCAGCATGGCCGCCACCAGCCTGAACGACCGAAACGGCCCGCCGAAGGAGCCGACGAGCCGTCACGAGAGTTCGAGGCTAGTTCGGGTTGGCCGGTGCCATTGGGCGGTCCTCCTCCAAGGGCTTGCCGATCCGTGCGAGCACCTCGCGGGACAACGCCCGGAATTCCTTGAAGCAGGTCTTCACGTACTGCTGGGTGCTGCCCAGGGCGCCGTCGGCCGGCTTCAGATCGAACATGGGCTTCCTTGCGTCGTGCGCCAGAGGCATCAGGCTCCGGTAGTTCCGCATGGTCGCGATGCGGTGCCGGTCGTCCTCGCGGGTGGGCTGCGCCTCGTCGAGAACCGCCGAGGAGTAGACCCAGGGAATCCGCTTGAGCCACCGTCCGTACGCCTTGACCGGCCGGTCGAGTCGCATCTCCGGCTGCATGATCACGTACCCGAGGGGCTGCATCTCGGCTTGGGGCGCGGAGATGCTCCGCGGCACCCTGGGCAGGACGAGCTGCTGCCAGTCGGCGCGCCACTGGCGCAGTGTCGGCCCCAGGTTGCTGAGGCCCTTGAGCGAGAACAGGTCCGCGGCCAATGGCATCAGAACCGTGTCGGCGGAGATCAATGCGGCTCGGTTGATGGCGCCCAAATTGGGGCCGACGTCGATCAGTACGACATCGGCGTCCACGACCTGCGCCGCCTGCTCCATGATCCGGTGGAACGCCGTCGATGTACGGATAGCTGCGATGTCGCCCGCGTAGGCGCGGGACCATTCGTTGGACAGCTTGTCCTCGAAGCGGCTGAGGTCGAGGCTGCCGGGCAGCAACCATAGGCCCGGCTGGAGCCTGGCAGGCTCGACAGCTGCGATGTCACCCATCCCTTCGAGGATGGGACGGACGGCATCGGCGATGGTCTGCCCGCTGCGAACCCGTCCGACCCCAGGTGGGCCCGCCGGTACCGCACCCTGGTTGATGAGCTCGGAGGAGTTCTCCCAAAGTTCCTCGATCTCCGTCTCGTCCAGGCACATGGAGGTCAGGTTCGCCTGGGGGTCCAAGTCGACGGCGAGAACGCTCAGACCAAGGCGCCGGATCATGTGGGCCAAGTGGTAGGTGAGGGTGGTCTTTCCCACGCCTCCCTTGTTGTTGAACAGCGCGATCGATGTCATGCGGCCCTCCTGATCACGACGACCCACGACGAATCGTCCACCTGGAATTCGGCGGGCGGATTTTCGTTTTCTTCCAACGCCCTTCTCACTCGCCCGATGCCCCGGCCGAACCGGTTCACATAACCGAGCCCCTTCATCGCGGCTGCCAGGGACGGATTGCGGTAGTCAGTGACACGGTCGAAGTTGTCGCCCCGGACCTGCCCGAACGGTCCGCCGGGATTGGTGATCTCGATGCGGTCATCGAACCAGACGATCCGCGTCGGCGCGTAGGAGGTCTCGTAGTTCCGGTGCATGAGCGCGTTCATGCAGAGCTCACGCAGTGCCTCCAGCGGATAGTCCGGGCGTGGCGTCTCCCGGAAGCCGTCCTCCGCGAGTCTCGTGCGCAGGTTGCTGCGCAGAAGGGGTTCCAGACGTGCCGAGAGTCCTACCAGGTTCTGCCGGAGTTCCTGCTCATCGGCGATCGGGGCACCGAGGTCAACGCCCTGGTAGCGGACGAACTGCACGTATGCCCCGGGTACCTGACTGGTGGGATCGAGTCCCACGGCCAGCACACCGAGCGTGGTCGGCGTGCCGCCGGGGGTCATGAGGTGGAGCGAGGAGAGCTGAAGGTCGATGGAACGGCCGTTCTCCTCGATGACCTCTGGGGCGACCATGGAAGGCAGATACGACTGCCGGAACATGGTCAGATCCAGGTCATCGACGCGGGCCAGCTCCATCGGGCGCGTGTCGAAGGGGCGGTCCATGGCTCGTCGGCGCTCAGTGAGAACCCGCTCGTCCTCCCTGTTGGCCGTGCGCGTGGTGGGGCCCGGGCGGACCCAGATCACACCGTCGAACCGCACCGGCGGAGTCGCGGACGCGGCCACGTGGAGCCGGACGACGGGCTTGCCTCGGTAGATGGCCCGCTCGACTGTCAGGGACGGGCGGTCGAGGATGAGGCCGGAGTCCCGGATCTCGGTGAGCTGGAGCAGCGCGTGGTCGCTCAGATCAATGTCGTCGACAGGCATCCCCTTGTCGTCTACTCCCACGAGGATGTCACCCCCACCACGACCGCTCAGGTCGTTGGCCATGGCGCACACCGCCTTGCTGATGGCGTCACCCCGCCTGCCCTCGCGCTTGGGACTGCGCTTGAACTCAAGGCAAGCGGATTCCTGGGTTCCCAGCAGGTCGGCCAGATCCACGTCTTCGTCGCTCACGGCCTCATTCTGCCGTGCGTACCCTCGCTCCGGCCGAGAAGCCGGACGATGGCTTCCGGGCTCACGAGCCCACCCGTCGCCCCGCCCGGACCTCGTCGGGGAGCACGCCGACCAGGCCGCGCGAGGGCCGGCGAGCTGGTTTCCGCCGCTACTCACCGGAAGGCCTCACCCGATCGAGCGTCGGCCCGCGAATCAGGTCGGCGCGGCACCGGTCGCTCGGCATAGACGCGCTTATGGCGGAGGTACCATAACCATATGGCTCTGAAGAAGACGACCGTCATGGTCGACGAAGAGGACCTGGCTCTGGTCAAGGAGGCCGCGGCGCGCGAGGGTCGACCGGAGTCGGAGTACTTCCGGGAGGCGTTCCACATCGCGGCGCTGCGCACCCGGCGCTGGAGTGAGGACTGGGACATTCCTCGCCTGGACTTCGGTGGTCCGGTCACCGCTGAGGAGATCGACCGAGCGGTCTCGGACGGCGTGGCGGACGCCGAGTGATCGTCATCGGCGACACCTCCGGTCTGGTCGCCGCCCTCAACGTCTCGGACGCCGAGCACGAGCCCGCCCGCACCGCCATGCGCCAGGCCGCGCTCACCGTGGTCTCACCCCTTGTGATCTTGGAGATCGAACACATCACCACCCGCAACATCGACCGCCGGGCGGCCCGCTCGGTGAACGACTGGCTCCTGTCGCAGGAACGTACCGGGCGCGTGGCCATCCCCGAGTTGTCCGCCGTCACCCTGCGCAGGGCTCGGGTAGTCCAGAACCGCTACGCGGCCCTGCGACTCGATCTGACCGACGCGGTGAACGTCGTCCTGGCCGAGGCATACGACACCGAGGTCATCCTGACGCTCGACCGTCGAGACTTCAGAGCCATCACCCCGCTCACCGGCACGCACGCCTTCCGCCTCCTGCCCGACGACCTGTAGCCGCTGCCGCCACCCGTGCCGGATGCGTGCCGGAACAGGCGGGGAATCGGGGTCACCAGCGGGTACGGCAAGGGGCCCGCAGCGCATGCCTGCGGCGACATTCGCACAGGCCAAACCCCACATCCGGCCCGTTTCGCACGGTGATCCCCAAGCCCAGAGCGCAAGTTCGATTCTCGTCGCCCGCTCCAACGGCAAAGACCCAGGTCAGGGGCTCTGCCCCCAACCTGGGCCGTCGTGTTGCCCAGACCGACTCACGAGCCGCAAGCCCGTTGCGTGCCCGATCCATCCGCTGCCCCTTCTCCTCAGGGGCCAGCTCTCGTTCCACCGAGCAGGTGTGTGGAGCACCGAGGCGCTCGGCGTCACCTCCTGGCGGCCTGCGGCGCACGCCCGGCGCGCGCGCTCGCGAGCCGCGCCCGGTCAGACGGGCGTGGCGGGCGCCCCGGCGTGGCACGATGACAACGGAACGCCAATGAGACCCGGCGGCGCGGTAGTTGGAGGGGATGTCAATGAGCGGTGCGAGCAAGGGAATCGCGAAGGCCGAGGTGCAGCTGCGGTGGGACCCGAGCCCGTCGGGGGCCGCGTCCCACGACCTCGACATCATCGCGGCCACCTACCGTGCGGACGACCCGCACGGTGAGCCGGTCTACCTGGTGCACTTCGACCGCCGTTCACCGGACGGCACGATCACGCTCAGCCGGGACAGCACCACGGGGCAGGGCTTCGGTTACGACGAGGTCATGACGTTCGAGCTCGGCCGCCTCGCGGACACCTACGGCCGCGTGGTCGTCGGCGTGGCGATCCAGCAGCGCGGCGGGCGCAAGACGTTCGGCGACGTCTCCGGCACGCGGGTCCGCGTCACCGAGGGCCACATCGAACTGGCCCAGGACGACCTGGCCTCGGTCGCCGGGTCGAACGCGGCCACCGTCGCCGAGTTCACGCGGGACGGCGCGGCCGGGTGGACGTTCCGCACGCACCTGCGCGGGTTCGAGGTGAGCGGGCCCGACGAGTTCACCAGGCTCATGGGAGCGCCCGCGGCGTGACGGACTGCCGCAGGCGTCTGCCGAGCGGTGGCAGCACCAGCAGGCAGAGCGTCGTGGCGAGCAGCCAGCCGGCCACCACGTCCGACATCCAGTGCACGCCCATGTAGACGCGGGTGAGCCCGACCGCGACCCCCCACGCGGCGGGCACCGCGATGGCCAGGGCCCGCGTGGCCGTGCGGTGGCAGTAGGGCAGCAGCGCGGCGGCCAGGCCGATGGCCGTCAGCGCCCCCGTGGTGGCGTGCCCCGAGGGCAGCGAGGCGTTGTTGGCGTGCCGCGTCCAGTCCTCGATCGGGGGGCGCGGCCGGTCGAGCGCGTTGACCAGCAGGAACCGCGCGAACTGCGCGATCAGCAGCGCCGCGAGGCCGGTCAGCGCGCCGATCCACCACGCCCGCGGCACGACGAGCGCGCCGGCCAGGGCCGCGAGCACGTGCGGAACGCCCCGGTTCCCCGTGTCGGTGATGAACGTGACCACGTCGACGCCCGTGTCCGTGCGCCGGTCGAGCGCCCACTCGTGCAGGGTCCGGTCCGGGCCGATCGGCGCGCCGTCGGCGAGCGCGGACCACAGGACCACGGCGGCGAACAGCACGGCCGTGACCGTCGCGTACAGGACGTTCCGTGGCATGTCAGGCCACCGCACCCTTCAGGAACAGGCCCGTCGTGGCCTCACTGGTCCGTTCGACCCCCAGGTCGTCGCGACCCGCGAGCGGCACCGCCGCCTCGATCAGCCCGGCGTAGAGGGTGAACAGCACCTCGGGCGGCACGTCGCCGCGCAGCGTCCCCTCGGCCGCGCCGCGCCGGAAGAGGGCGAGCACCGGCCGCCCGAGCCGCCGGTCCACCTCGCGCCCCGCCGCCGCGCCGCCGGGCCGCAGGAACGCCGTGTAGCGGCTGCCGGTGCCAAGGAACGCGCGGGTCAGCCGGGCCACCGCCTCGGCGACCGGGACGGTGTCGAGGCGGGCGGCGGCTATGCGTTCCGCCAACTCGTCGAGCGCGGCCTCGGACAGCGCGGCGAGCAGGGCCTCGCGGGTGGGGAAGTACCGGTACAGCGTGGCGCGTCCGACCCCGGCGGCACTCGCGATGTCCGCCATGGAGGCGTTCCTGCCGCGCTCGGTCAGTACGGCGGCTGCGGCGTCAAGCACGGAGGTCGCGAGGTGGTCCTTGAGGGCCGGCTTCCTGCTCATCGGCGTGAGTGTACTGGTGTGCGCCCCCCTGTCGGCCAGGGTCCGACGGGATTCCGCCGTTCCCGATCGGCTTCAGGAGCGGCGCAGTTGTACGTCCTCTGCGCGCACCCATGCGACGCGGTGGCCCAGTTGGATCTGGAAGTACTCCTCGCCCCGCACGACCTGGTGGCCCGCCGGGTCGAACGTGACGGCCCGGTAGTACTCGGCGCGGGTGCGCTGCCCGACGACGTACTCCTGGTCCGCGGGGATCTCGTAGGACAGGGGCACGACCGGCTGGACCGGCACGTCCTCCGGGTAGGCGGCGGCCTCCGGGTAGGCGCGGCCGTACACGGGGATGGTGGCGGCGCCTTCCGCTCCGGTGACGACCCAGCCGCTCGCGGGCAGCGAGGTGCGCGCGCGGGCCGGGTCGTGGAACCACGCCTTCTGCCCGAGGTACCAGATCGCCGTCCAGGAACCGCGCCGGTCCGCGACGGCGAACTGCTGGCCGGCCGAGGCGCGGGCGCCGATGTCGTTCACGCCGGGGGAGGACGCGCCGCCGCCCGGGTGCGTTCCTGGGTCGCGGACCAGAGGCGCGTCGTGGTCGGGCGCGGTGTGCAGCCGGACGGCGGAGGACCCGTGCGGCGCGCAGGGGGTGCCGGGCCCGTCGCAGCCCTCGAACTCCGGCGTGTGCGCCGCGTACTCCGGCGCGATGGTGACCAGGCCGCCGTGCGGGCCCGCGGTGGGGCGCAACGGCGCGCCGAGCAGCTCGAAG